>JAFLCA010000035.1 GCA_017302875.1 Deltaproteobacteria bacterium | reverse complement strand
AGTTCAATGCATTCCTCGATGTCTACAACTCTAAAATTCGCGGCGGAAAGTTAGGCACCTACTCTTGGAATCCTGATAACTACAAATGCTCGAAAGAACTCAATTGCGGAGGATACTTCCTGATTACCTTTCAGGCGCTAATGGGAGAGCACATTCTTGAGGGATATACAGAGGACATTGCCAAAGAGATGAAGAAGGGGATCGGAGACTGCGATCACTTTGCGTTTGAACTCGCCGGAAATCCCTCGCAATATGACGAGGCGCTCGAAGGTTCTGGGCAGGGCAGCGAAGGGAATGATGAATGCACAGAGGAGGACTTTACCTCCGACAAAGACAAGAACTGCTACGTCGGCCCGGACGGAAAGTGTTATGAAGATCCTGGAACTACCTATTGCAGCGGCATGACGCAAAGCCGAAATCCGTACCTGCCCTGTTACCTTGAGCCCGAGGTGCGACCGACGACAACGCCAACTCCGCAAGCCTGCCTCGGCGCAAGCTGCACCATTGATCCGACGCCGATCCCAGACAGCACGCCGCAGCCCAGAAGTTGCCTTGGGAGCCACTGCGAGCCAGGCCGCATAGACGACACCGCGGTCTTAGCAGCCACTCCAAGAGTGCAGACTTGCGTCGGAAGTAATTGCACTCCGATGCCGACGCCAACGCCTGCGGCTATAGATCCAACCCCGATTCCATGTAGCTCCGCAGCAGGTGGCTCGATGACAAATCCCTGTGTTCTGCCAACCATAGTGCCAACCATAGCGACCCAGCCAACTGAAATTTTATGCGCCGGAACTATTTCCGCAGGAGGCATATGCTCCGTGCCGGTTAAAACGGAAAGCCCTCCTGCAACCGCGACTCCGCTGTATTGTAACGGCAAAACCCAATCGAACAATCCGAAGGCACCCTGTTACATCGCTCCGAGTTCTTTCTAGTGGACCAAGTCTGCCAGGAGCGATCTCACTGAGTCCGTATCTGTTCGTTTTAGATAAAACGTATGTAGGGCTTCTCGCAAAGATGCCACGTGTTGCAATATGCCACACATAACATCCAAGCTTTCCTAACATATGGTGGTTCTTGAGAGACACAGGCGTACGCAGTCAAACTAGTCGTGGTCAAAATGGAGCCCAAAGCTCCAATGGAAAACCTGGCAACGCGGGCTCGAGCGAATTTCCGCAGAGTTCACTTGTCGGCGGGCTCGCATCTCGCGATACCGATGGAGATGAACTCGCACTTCCAAGATCCGCTGCCCCACGTTTCACGACCCTCGCAGATGTAACATTCAAAGCCCAAGTAGTTTTCGGTGAACTAGCGGAAAGAGGTCTCATCACAGACCGAGAGTTTAATGCCTTTGACCGCGCAGCACCTCAATACACATCCATTTCCGCCATCGTTGCACATGCGCTCGCAACCCAAAAAACGCTCATCGACTTGGGAAGAGAGTCTGAACCTCTGAATAAATTTATTCAGGAATTCCAATCCCTCAAAAATTTGCGTCTGACCTACCGTGATTTTTTGGCCAATATGGATGGCCCCGCAATCGTGCCGGGCAAAACAAGAGTGCGGCTAGAGGTCGACAGAGAACTCAACCCTGAGTACGCCCAGCACTCAGTCTGCGTCTTCTGTGGAGCGCTAGCGCCCCTGGGCGATCCAATATTGGTGCATCTCAACGGATCCAAAACTGAACCACGCGCGCATTTGGGAAGCCAACTATCGGCACGAGAAATTCTCGCGATTGAAGTACTAGACCCCATCAAAGATCCAGCAGTCATAGAACTGGTCGCGCAACAACTTTCTTACGGACGATAAGCTGGGCGTTGTCATCGCGAGTGGGAGCTTTCCACTGAGGCCTCTTGCTCCATCGAAGTGCGTTACGGTCTCTCTGGAAAACGAAGACCAGGACAGAAATCACTCTCAGCGAACCGCTGACGACTAACAGCGATCGGAATCTGAATCGGCGATCTGATTCCGCTTACATCGTCCGAGAGCGCATCGGAGCCTAACTTCCTCCTCTGTCATTGCTGTAAAAGTCACGTAATTCGGGGACAGAAAACGGGCTCGGCTAACCGCTAACTGAGTCAGAGTCTGAATCAGCTATCTGAGTCGGCCCTCCGCATCAGAAGAAACACGGGGGCATTACTCTGCCACTTCGAGTTAGCTATAAATAACACAACACAGGAAAAGAAATGTCGTTCTACGAGCCAGCTCAATTTGGTCATTTACTCCCAAGCAAGCCAATCGCTATACCGCACCTGCCGAGCGCCTCACAAAAAATCTTTGCGCGACTCTGAAATTCCTCTTATAGATTTACGACTAAGGGGTAGTTCTTGCCGATAGGTATGAATATAGGTCCTTGCAGTTCGTCTAAAATGGCGAGTTTCAAGGAGCGGGCTTTTTCGCGAAAGCGAGATAGTCGACCCCTGTTAAAGTAACCTTCTTAAGAGAAATAAAAATGAACAAAGCAAAGTTATTCTCGACCCTTACTGCTGTTACGGTTGGTGCTATTGCCGCTTCAGGACTGATGGTTCGCCCGGCGACGGTTCTTGCGGACGATCATCAGGCTGCCGGCGAGAAGAGCTGCGGTGGCCACAAAGATTCTCATGACTGCAAAGACGGCCATGATAAGGATGGCAAAGCCTGCACTGAGCACAAAGGTGAGAAGAGCTGCAGCGGCAACAAGCACTAGTTTGCCATTGAGCCAAATCGATGAGCGCTAATCCGCTTGTCGACCTGAAAAGCCGCCCCTTGTGGGCGGCTTTTCTTTTGAATTGATGCTAGAAAGTTCTTAGACTAATGGCTCCACTGTAGAGGTAGTACATGAAAAACTTTGGATTGCCCCCCTTAGGCGCCGGTGCCGGACTTCGTCACGCCCATTTCGACGACATTATAAAGCACAAACCACCCTTTCGCTGGTTTGAAGTCATCAACGAAGACTTCATGAACTTCGGCGGCTACGTTAAGGAATGTTTTGAAGAAATCCGCAAACACTACAAGGTGGTTGGCCACGGCGTCTGTATGTCCATCGGATCGACGGATCCTTTGGACATGCAGTATCTGCAAAATTTGAAAGCGTTTCTCGATCACATCGATAGTCCTTGGACTTCCGATCATCTGTGTTTCACGATGGTAGATCACACGAATTTAAACGATCTAATTCCGCTACCGTTTACGCGCGAAGCTGTCGACAACGTCGTATCGCGCGTAAAGATTGTGCAGGATGTTCTGGAACGCCCTTTTTTGCTTGAGAATGTTACGCGCTACGTAACGGTATCCGATCGCGAAATGAACGAGAGTCAATTTATCAACTCGATCTTAGAAGAAGCGAATTGCGGCCTGTTGCTTGATGTTACGAATGCGTATTTGAACTCGAAGTTCCATGGCAACGATCCGCTCGAGTTCATTAAATCTCTGCCTCTGGATCGGGTCGGGCAAATGCACGTAGCAGGGTGGGAAGCGCTAGAAGATGGTAGCTTCATCGATAGCCATGACGCCCCGGTGCCTCAGCCCGTTTGGGATCTTTTTCAAGAAGTGCTCAAGCTGACCGGCCCGAGTTCTGTCATCGTCGAATGGGACAATCTGCTTCCTCCCGTGACTCAACTTCTTGAAGAAGCGCAGCAGGCCAATCGCATTATGCAGGCTCAGTTTCCTTCGCTAGAGGCGGCCTAAGCATGGCACTCGCAGCGATGCTCTCTGCCATGCGCACTATTATTCTGGAAAGTCCGACGCTTCCGGAGTCGGAAGAAGCGCGCCGATTGACCTATCATGTGCTGTTCCCCGATCTTTCCAGCCCCGAAGTGGAGGACCTCGCGAAAATCCCTCCGCAACGTTTTCACATTTATACTCGCAGCATTTTCAGCGGCGAAGCGGATTTGATTTCACATTATCACGCCATGACCTGCGCGCTTATCGAACGAGCCATGCAAAAGCGCAGCAAGCAAGCCTTCTCCATGCGCGATTTCGTGAGAACCATGCATACAACGCATCCCTGGAAGAGCTCGACGACTGAGGGATTGCTGGAGAGTTTTGCACGATATCTTCAAGATAAGGCCAGCGAATTTGGAGAATTTAGCCGCCGCATTCTCGAATCAGCGCAGTTCGAACACCACCTTTTTGTTGCGCGCCGGCACCCCGACAATGATCATAAACCGTCAGCCTCAGTCGACCGCAACAAACTTGCAAAGCTGACAGTCGGTGAAGTGCTTGAACTTGATTGGCACATTCCTGCCACGACTTCGTTTCAGCAGTTTACATTCGACATTCCTGCCGCTTACTCCTACTTCCACACCCACAAAGGCGTCCTGCCGCCGACCATCGTACAAAAACACATGTACGTGATGTTTGGACGCGACGCGCGCCACACCGTGCGCTGGAAAGAAATTCCGGAAGAGCTGTTTACCTATTTCACAAAACAATCTCATGGAGCCGATCGACTAGACGGCGTGGCGGCGCGCTTTGTGGAATCGCTACCGCCCGGTTTGAGTGAGCAAGAGAGCTTCGCGCAATTTATAAATTTCGGCGTTGACCTGATCGAAGCTGGCCTCGTGGTCGTTCACACTTAACTTAGTATCGGGATAGGTCGGTTCTGTTTATCCACCGCGACCATCACGACCTCAGCGGAGGTGACCTTAATGGTGCGCAAGCTATCCTCTCCGCGAGTCGCTTCAACATCCACCATAATAGTCACGGAAGTTCTTCCGACCTTCTCGGTTCGGGCATAGAAGCTGACCACATCTCCGACATTCACGGGCGCGATAAACTCCACTTCGCGCATCACCTTAGTGACGAATTTCTTAGGAGCCACGGTACGAGCGTGCTGTCCTGCCGCCAAGTCGAGCAAGCTCAAAATGTGCCCTCCGAAGATACTGCCCAAAGGATTGGTGTCACGAGGCAGCATCACTAAACGAATGGCAGGGATGCGAACTTCAGATGGCGATGAAACCTTCGCGGGAGGGGCTTTTTTCGGCATATAATTCTATGGCTCAAATCCAACATGCCCGTTAAATTACGAGCATGAACCAAACCACTGTAGCACCGCGACTGCCGAGCCTCAATCCGATACGAAAGGCGATGGCGCATCTGTCGGTGTATGCAGGACTCTCACTCGTGCCGCTACTTTTTGTCGGCATGTACCTCGGCCTGCGCACCTTTTGGTTCGACTATCTCTTTTTTGCGCATTTGGCGATATTAGGCGCAGCACTCGCGGCGACAGTACTATTCTTCTGGCGCATCGTGCATCGTGCCGAGCTAAGCATTCTAGTCACGCTCGGCGGATTTCTTATTTTCCTTTTCATAATTGCTCTCGAATCTAGTCATCCGATCACGAGCCGGGATGCTCTCATTCATCATCTCGCTGTCCCTAAATGGTGGCTCGAGGCAGGTAAGATTGTGCCGATACCCTGGCATGAGTGGTCCTTCTACCCGATGCTTCTGCAGCTCGGCTTCACGGGATTAATGAAGTTCGGACTCGTTCAGTGGACTCCGTTGTACCACTTCTGTTTTTTGCTGTTGATGTGCGGCGTGGTTGCCAGTTTTGTTCTCTACAAAACCCAAAGCTATGACAGCGCCTGCCTCGGATTTCTTATCTGCCTCAGCATCCCCGTATGCGTAAAGCTCGCGAGCACTCCACTGGTGGATCTCGGCCTGGCCTTATATATGGGCCAAGCGCTTTGCCATTTAGTGTACTGGACAGAAGGGAAGCGAAAGAACTCGCATTTGCTGCTCGCCGGTGCTGCCATGGGACTGGCACTCAGTTGCAAATACAACGCACTATTAGCCTGTCTCGTCGCATTCGTCGCCATGCTCGTGTATGCACGTCGCTCAGGGGTGACTTTCGGCGCGCTCTTCTCGCTGAGCTTTATCTGCATCTCGACCGCAGTGTTGGTGTATTTCCCCTGGCTCTTACGAAACGCCACCTGGACTAACAATCCCTTCTACCCCTTACTCAACAATTTGTTTGCCGTAAGCAAAAGCGCCTCGGGGCCGGGTGGGCTTTCCCCCTTAGCGCAACGCTTGATGCTGTATCAGGAGAACTGGTGGGAAGTACTAAGCATCCCTCTGCAAATGCTTTTCCTCGGACAGGACGGAAATCCGCGACGCTTCGACGGAGTGCTAAGTCCAATTCTTCTCTTTGCCCTTGTTCCGCTGTATCGGCTGCGCAAAGAACCCTGGGTTCTTTTCTTTTGGATCTTCTGTGCTCTGTACTTTGCGTTCGCCTTGCTCTTGAGCTCCGCGCGCGTCCGCTATCTCGCTCCGTTGTTCGCCCCAGCGATAGCTCTCTCGGCAGTCGGAATCTGGCACGCCGGAAAACTGAAAGCCGGCAAGTTTGCGCGAGAGTGGAATCTCGGCGCGCTGTCTTTTGCGCTGCTCTGGTCAGGCTGGCATGCAGGGGACATGTTAGCTACTTCAGGAGCAGTACCGTATTTGCAAGGAACAGAGTCAGCTCAGCAATATCTGCGCGCGAGAATCGCTGAGTATCCGGCGATTGAATACGTCAACCGCAACGTGCCCGAGGGCTCTACGGTCTACCTCCTCAATACCGGTAACCGCTTTTACTATTTCGATAAGCGCGTATTCTCGAGTGGTCACTACTCTTCCGGCCAGCTTTTGCGTTGGATAAAAGAAGCTGATAACGCGGATTTTCTTACTACCGAGCTCCGCAATCGCGGCATCGACTATCTAATGACTAATACCGCATTAACCCAGACAGCACTAAGCGATTTCCTGGATGAACCGGAGCGTGCAGTATGGAACGACTTCCAAACTCGGCACTTAGAATTGAAGTACGTTAGCGGCGCCTTCTCGATTTGGCAGATACGCAGCGGCGCAGGACAGCCAAAATAGAAATAAACGTGAAACGCATTTGCCTTCTCACCACCTCCTTTCCACGCTTTCCGGACGATGAAGCTAGTGTCTTTTTGCAGCGTCTTGTTGAGGGATACTCCGATAGCGGAGCGAGCGGTATCGTAATTGTTCCCCGTGACAAGACAGAGGAACCTCGCTCTACATGCGGTAACTTTGCAATTGAGAGATTTGGGTACGGTGTTTTTCGACGCGGAGCATTGGCATTCGGCGCTGGCATCATGCCGAACATTCGGCGGAATCCAACTCTGCTATTGCAAGCCCCGATGTTACTCTTACAACTTACCCGCCTCGCTATCGTAAAACGAGCAGAGTACGACGTACTGCATGCCAATTGGGCCTTAGCCTTACTAGCAGCGTGGGTGGCTTCGTATGTAACAAAGAAGCCCTATGTCGTAACCCTGCGCGGCGAAGATATTCCACTAATTCGGAAACCTATTCTACGCCTACTGTGCGGCCTCGCTCTAAAAAGAGCGGCAGCCATCGTTTCGGTTAATCAGCAGTTCTTAACCGACATACGGTCTGTGGTGAAACTCGATTCCGAGAAATGCTTTGTGGTTCCAAACGGAGTGAGCGTTAGAGTGCCGGCTCCCGCTGAAAGCGCTGCCTTTCTGGCAACGCGGGGCCTGTCCGGGAAGAAATTTGCCCTTTTTGTCGGAACCGTTATTCCACGCAAGCGAGTGGAAGCTCTTGTTCGTGCGCTAAAATTACCAAGTCTCCAAGAACACTATCTCGTCATATGCGGCAGACTGGATGACACGACGTATGTCGAAGAGCTAAAGAAGCTGGCGCTCGAACTTGGTGTTACTGAGCGACTAAGACTGGAGGGTGGCACCGCTCCTTCCAAAATCCCACTGTATCTACAGGCTGCTGATCTCTATCTCTCCGCTTCGACATTCGAAGGTCGCCCCAATGCAGTACTAGAAGCGCTCTCGGCGGGAACCTTAGTTGCGGTATCCGAAATTGCGGCACACGCAGAAATTGTTCAGCACGGAGTGAATGGGTTTCTTTTCAATGCCGATGAAATATCGACGCTCGATCGAATTTTGAGCGGAGAAGCAGCCTCGACCGTCGTTCGCACGCGCGTACGAGAAGCTGCCTCAAAAAGTCTCAAGGGGCATAGCTGGGAGAGCTGCGCGCAAAGCTATCTGAATATATTCAATATGTTATGACATGCAGACAAGGTTATAAAAAGGGTTCATAGTATCCCACGGCGGGCGCTTTTAGTTCGCCGAAGTATGTCAATCTTAGAGTCCTCTAATGATTTGAGCCGGCACATGCTTGGCTCGGCTTCCTCTGAATCGCTTTCACACCCTTCCACGGTAGCGAGCCCGCTCAGTGTCTCCGATTTCAAGAAGTGTCAGACGCTCGTTGAAGACCCAATCCAAAAAGCTCAAGCTCTCCTTCCTGAATTCAAATGCGAGCGAGATAAACGCAGACTCGAGGAACTCGTAACCGAGCTTCGCGATAAAGCCAAAAGTGTAGACGAAGCACTGCGCATTCTTGAGACGTCCAACATCTTGCCGCTACTCCGAGAATCGATCGCGCGCGGCCTGACGGCTCTTCCTGGCGCAGTGCATAGCCGGCAAGTTTGTGAGTTCTACATCGTCGATCGTTGCTATGGGGATGAATTAGGAGTTCATTGGAACCGGGACTTTTTCTCGGTAGGGCGCGGACAGCGTCCTTATGAAGCGCATGACCCCATAGCGGAGAACGCTGGAACTCTCATCGCTCTAGGGCATGAACGACTAAAAGCTGAAATCTTGCGCAGAGTGCTTCTTTATCAGCAGGATCGCTCTAAAGAGATCACGACCTTTCGCGCTGGGCCTTTAGTCGGCAGCGTTGACCTCGATCCGGCCCAACTTCTTGATCAGATTCCGGCTTCCCTACGCAATCAATTCAAGAGTTTGCTGCAAGGACTTGCCTGTGCCTTGCCCGAAGAGTTGGGTAAAAAGATACAGTTAGATCCGAATGCGCAGACACCAGAAGTGTACGCTCTCTTACGCTATGCAACCTTGCTGCACGCTCCGTATGCGATCGAGACGATGGCACGAGCTTTCCCGCAAAGAAGATCTGAAACCCTCGCATTCGCGCGAGAGCTGCTTGAATGTCAATTCGCGAGCGAATCTTCTAAATGCGCGGCAGCTCGGGCCGCAGCTTTCGCTCGACCGGAATTTACCTTAGCGGCAGAACTGCCTTCGCCGGTCGGAAGCCGTCTGACTGAGACCTGTCGTCGAGAGATAATGCGTTTTTGGCTTTCAAGCCCCGCGCACATCTCATCCTTGAGCTCTTCAGTGCGGGAGCTTTTTGTCGACACACTGTCATCCAGCCTGGCCTCTGAAGATGTTCAACTCATCCAGTCCTTGCGCGATACCTTTCCAGCTCAGGCCAAAGCGCAGCGTCTCCGCATCCGCGACAGCCAGCCTTACCAGATGCCATTCGCCTTGCAGCGGGCTATTAGCTTCTGCCGTGAAAAAGCCGCTTTGTTTTTCTAATAAGCTGTTCAGTAGGGCTATTTTATAGGCCTGGAAGCGCTAATCCCTGGCAAGGCTACCCCGAGCAGGATATCCTGCATAACGCTCTAGAGAAGGTTTGCCTTTCGACTCGGTCTTATAAGGGTAGGGGTTTGCTTGAAGCTGATGCTTTCCGCCTTACGGCTGGCAATCGCGCTCGCGCGCATTCCACGCCTGTTCGCCAGCCTGCTCCTGATTCCTCTCATACTCAGTCTCTTGCTCGTATACGGTCAGCTCGTGGTCACCGGGCTGGTTGTTCGTACTCTTAGCCAAGATCCCAAAACAATCGAAAGTACGCTGCGACAAATTAAGCAGGACAACTTGGGCCGCCGCCTACTGTACGGCGACGGAGTCGAACTTCCGCCGTTAAAACTGTGTCGCTGGACGGAAACAATAGTCGAGGGTGTTGCTCATGAAATTCCTCCTGCTGGATGCGAGCCGGACAAACTTGATGTGGCGCTGCATGTTCCAGATCCTGCAGCATTCGATGCCGCACAGTACGAAAAGATCTTCAACGGCAATGTCGAGCGCCTGCATGTGTGCAAAACCTGCCAACCGCATGTCGTGATTGAAGTCGGTGAAACTGAAAACAAGACGCAAGTCTATAGCGTCTGGGGCATGCTGATTCTAAGCCTGATTCGGTTCAACGACGATGTGAATGAGCAGTATATCAACGTCGTGAAAAATTTCGACAAGATCAAGTTCAGCATCGGAGATATAAGCTTCTACTCCTCCGGACTGCGCCATCCCGTCGGCGTTCGCACCATGTATATGTCGATGGCAGTGGTTTTCAATATCGCGCTGCTCATCATCATCGCGATGTGGCTGGCATTACGCGCTCATCGCAAAGTGCTCGACTATTTTGCGCGCAGCGGCGCTCTCCTGCCGATGGTGGCGGCAACTGGCAAAGGAGTATTCTACGCTGCGCTTTGGATTCTAACCTTCTTCCGCGTCGGCGCCTTTCTCTTTGCCGCGGTTCCGATGACACTGTATGGATTCGCAGAAATCCTTCGTAAGGATCAGGTGCATTCCGTCTTCGGAAGCGACTACATCGCTCTCTTCTTGTGGGTCGTAGCTATTGTTACCAGCCTGGGTCTCGCCACCCTCATATCTTCTATCTCAGAACTAAAACAGCGCCATCAGTTCATGAGCTTCGTGTATCGCTATCTGCCCATCGCAATCTGCGCGATCGGCATGCTGCTGTGGTCGCTCTCGTTTATCAGTGACGCAGAGGTTACGGGCACATTCCGAAATGTGATGACGGCGCTGCCCATTCTCGGCATGGGCCCCGTGCTCATCGCACCCATTTTCAAGCCGAATTTCGACGTCCTGGCAATTCATACCGTGCTCACCTCACTGCTCTTTGTGATCGCCCTTCAACATAACGCGCGCTGGTTTGCCGCGCACTTGGAGGACTTATGACGAGCGCCATCCCTCCTAGCACACCGACACGCCACATCGAAATCAAGGCGTCGCGCTTGCGGGTTGCCTACGATGACTTTGTCGCCCTGCACACTGAAAGCCTGGATCTGCGAGGCAATATTATTTCAGTGATTGGACACAATGGAGCCGGGAAGTCGACTTTCATCAAAAGCATACTGGGACTCTTAAAACCAAGTGCGGGCACATTACAGACTTGGAACGTGGAGCCTGGCGCTCGCTATCCCCTTGTACCTGAACAGCATATGGCATTCTGCCCCGAAATTGGCGCTGTTTTCGCTGACATCCCTGTCGAAAGCTACATCAAGTTGTGGTGTCGCATTAAGCATCGCGATGGCTCGTACTATAAAAAGCACGGCGCACGCTATTTAGAAGCGCTTCAGATCGGGCCGCTCCTCAAGAAACTCGGCCGCGAACTTTCAAAGGGTCAACGCCGACGCGTTCAAACTGCAATTGGATTTCTCGTGCAACCAAAGCTTTTTCTCTTTGACGAACCGTTTGACGGGTTGGATGTTCAAAAGACTTCGGAGCTTGCGGATATAATTCGACAGGAGTCAGCCACCACCTCATTTATTATTTCTTCTCACCGCATGGATGTCGTCGAGCGATTGTCGGACATGCTGGTAGTTCTGAAGGAAGGAAATTTTATCGCTGCGGGGAGCGTGGAGGAAGTCTGCCGCAACTTGTGTGGACGCAGCGCTTTGATCGGAAACATCGAAGACCCAGCGCAGGTACTCGATACCTTGCGCACTCGCTATCCCAATTGCTTTCTAAGCCGCATCGGAACTCAGGTCTCCATCACCGGAACGAGCTTCCGTCTAAAGGGGCTACAAAACGCAGTGGCAGAGGCGGGTGCGCGGGACGCAAAGATTGATGAGGTGCCGCCTTCGCTCGTCGATGCGATGAACTTTCACCTCAAAGACATGCGCAGTCAGGGACGCCCAGAATCCAATCCTTCATAAAACGACGTCTCAGAAAAATCACTTCCGTATCAATCTGAATTTATTAGCTTTTTCAGGCTGAACCGTAGAAGATTTTCTCATTTCACAGCCGCGCTGTTCTGATAAGTGGGCTCAGTGCTTTGCTTTTTAATGTGCCTAAAGTGTTCTATATTCCAGACTTCGCGCACGCCAATTCCTGCTGCGAGTGAGCTGTAAAAATTATGCTGAATGTTGTCGCCAAGAAAATTTTCGGGACTCGAAACGATCGAGTGCTCAAGGGCATGCGTCCGCTCGTTAACCGCGTTAACGAACTCGAGAAAAAATACAAAGCCATGACCGACGAGGAACTGCGTGGGCAAACAACGCAGTTCAAGGAGCGGCTCGCCAAAGGCGAATCACTAGATTCAATTCAGCCTGAAGCCTTCGCCGTCGTGCGAGAAGGTGCTTTTCGCGCTCTTGGAATGCGCCATTTCGATGTGCAGCTTATCGGCGGTGCGGTTCTTCACAGCGGCATGATCGCCGAAATGAAAACAGGTGAAGGAAAAACGCTCGTCGCAACGCTGCCTGCCTACCTTAACGCTCTAAGCGGAAAAGGCGTGCACATTGTTACCGTCAACGACTATCTGGCACGACGCGACTCCGAATGGATGGGGCGCGTTTACAATTTCCTGGGCCTTTCCACGGGCGTGGTCTATGCGGGCTTGAATGAAGACGTTAAGCGCGCTGCATATCTAGCTGACATCACCTACGGTCAGAACAACGAGTACGGCTTTGATTATTTGCGCGACAACATGAAGTTCAGCATGAACGAAGTGTTTCAGCGTGAGCATCACTTTGCGATTGTTGACGAGGTAGACTCGATCTTGGTCGATGAAGCGCGTACGCCGCTCATTATTTCCGGGCCGGCCGAAGACCCGACCGACAAGTATCACAAAATCAATAAGATCATTCCGCACCTCGAAAGGGACAAGCACTTCCAAATCGAATTACGCACCAAGCAACCCTCTCTCACCGAAGAAGGCGTGGCACGCGTAGAAGCGTTATTGGAAGTCGAAAATCTGTACGAGCCGAACAACATCGAGCTGCTCCACCACACCCAACAAGCACTCAAAGCTCACGCCATCATGGAACGTGACGTTGATTATGTAGTGCGAGAAGGCCAAGTCATTATCGTTGACGAGTTCACCGGCCGCTTGATGCCCGGACGTCGTTGGTCCGATGGCTTACATCAAGCGATCGAAGCGAAAGAGGGCGTAACCATTGCGCGAGAGAATCAGACTCTCGCCTCAATTACGTTCCAGAACTACTTCCGCATGTACAAGAAGCTGTCCGGCATGACTGGAACAGCTGACACGGAAGCCGTTGAGTTCAAGCAGATCTACAACCTCGACGTAGTGGTAATTCCCACGAACAAGCCGATGGTTCGTCTCGACGAGAGCGATCAGGTATACCGCACCCGCAAAGAGAAGTACGAGGCCGTCATCGAAGAGATCTCGGCAACTCGTGAATCGGGGCAGCCAATCCTGGTCGGCACGATTAGCATCGAGCAAAGCGAAGCTCTCTCGAAGATGCTAAGAACACGTGGGGTCGAACATAAAGTGCTCAATGCGAAGCAGCATGAGCGCGAAGCTGAAATCGTCGCGCAAGCAGGGCGCTTTGGCTCGGTGACGATCTCAACCAACATGGCCGGCCGCGGTACCGACATCGTCCTTGGTGGTAATCCAGACTTCCTGGCTCAAGCTGAAGCCGAAACAAAAGATCGCAACGATCCGGCCTATATCGAAGCATTTAAAAAGTTCTCTGCCATGTGCGCAGAAGAGAAGGCCAAGGTTCTGCAAGCCGGCGGCCTTTTCATCATCGGAACAGAACGTCACGAGTCCCGACGCATCGATAACCAGCTGCGTGGTCGCGCCGGTCGTCAGGGCGATCCCGGAAAGACTCGATTCTATGTGTCACTCGAAGACGATCTCATGATGCGTTTCGGCGGGGAGCGAATTCAAACCCTCATGAAGCGCTTGGGCTGGGAAGAGGGCATCGCCATCGACGGTCGCTTAATCAGCCGATCGATCGAGTCCGCGCAGAAGAAAGTTGAAGCCTTCCATTTTGACAGCCGCAAGCACGTCACCGAATACGACGACGTGATGAATAAGCAGCGTCAGGTTGTGTATAACCTTCGCAACAGAGTGCTTTCAAATGAAGGCGTGCGCGAGGAAGTTCTCACGATGGCCGACGACCTCTTGGAAGAGGCGGTGCTCGGAATTTGCAATAGCGAAGTAAAGCCGCGCGATTGGAATTTGAAGCAACTGAGCGAGCGATACGAGTTTCTCTTCAAGAGCACCTGCTCGCTCCCCAATAGCAGCGAACAACAAGTTATCTTTGATTCTCTGCGTAAACAGGCGCGAGACTTGTATGCCGATCGAGTGCCGAAGCTCAGCGCAAAGTTGTCCGAGCTCGAATCATTGTCTTCGAATGAAGCGATGCCGATTCGAGTTCAGATCTCCCGCTCTGAAGATAAGCCCTTCGATTTGACGACCATCGAGCAGGACACCATTCTTGAAACACTCGATCATCTGTGGAACATCCACCTACAGATGATGGACCATTTGCGTGAAGGTATCGGACTGCGCGGGTATGGTCAGAAGAATCCTCTGCACGAGTATCAAAAGGAAGGCTTCCTACTATTCCAGCGCATGCTCGACGGCACGAAAGAAGCAATCGTTCGCAAGCTGTACTACTACGAGGTCCCCGAAGCCCGCGAACTCCTGGCCCACATCCAGGCTGAACAGAAGCGCCGCGAGGCTCTTGAACAGCAGATGCGCTTGATTCACGACTCACCGGTCGAGGGCACGCAAGTTGAGTCCGTTGCTGGACCGCTACCCGCCGGTGGAGCGCCGCAGGCCGCGCGCGATCCGGAGGAACAGCGCGCTAAACTGGAAGCCCAGAAGAAGGCGCGTCGCAAGGCAGCCGGAAAGTGAAACCATTTTCGCTCTACCTGCATATTCCTTTTTGTTTTCACAAGTGTCCGTACTGTGATTTCAATACCTATGCGGTCAGCGCAATTCCTGAGAAGGAATACGTCTCGGCGCTGCTTGCCGAATTGGATTATCGGGCCAGCCTGCCTGAATGGCGTGCGCGTGTCGTACAGACAATTTATTTCGGAGGAGGAACGCCGTCACTCTTCCAGCCGGCCTCGATTCGGAAAGTTATTTCAGCGATCTGCAAAACCTTTCCGCTCGATGAAAATGCTGAAATTTCCTTGGAAGCCAACCCCGGTACGGTAACAGCCGATAGCTTGGCAGGCTACCGAGAGGCTGGTGTCAATCGACTGAGCCTTGGAGCTCAATCCTTCGATCGCAGCACGCTCAAGACGCTTGGACGCATGCACTCTCCCGAACAAATCGAAGCGGCAGTCGAGTCCGCGCACGGCGCTGGTTTGCACAATATTAATATCGATCTGATATATGGAGTGCCGGATCAAACACTCGAGTCACTCAAAGAAGATTTGGTTCGCACGCTCGCTCTCAAACCGACGCATGTTTCTCCCTACGGACTGACCATCGAGAAGGGAACTCCTTTTCACCTCTCCTATAAAAAAGGCGCGCTTAAACTGCCGAAAGAGGATTTGGTGGTTTCCATGATGGAGGAGATTAACGATTTCCTTCCAATGCATGGTTTGCACCGCTACGAAGTGAGCAATTACTCGCACATTGGCAAAGAAGCGAAACACAACCTGGCATACTGGAGCGGCACTGACTATTTGGGTCTTGGCGCCGGCGCTCATAGCTTCTGCGCTGACTCGTTCGGTGGGGAGCACTTTGGATTGCGCTGGTCTAACTTTGCGCTCCCGGTCAAATACATCTCCGAGACGGCAGCGCACGGACGCGCAGATTCATGGTCTGATAAGCTGGGCTATCAAGACGCAATGTTCGAGTACTTTTTCCTTGGACTGCGCAAAACAGCAGGAATTACACTGAAAGACTTCGAAGCGCGTTTCGGAACTACCGTTCAATCTCTCTACCCGGCGCTCTTGCACATTTTGAGCGAAGAACGCCTTATCAAGATCGACGCCGATCGACTGGCCCTCACCTCGCGCGGGTTTATGCTTGCTGACAGCGTCATCGAAAACTTCATACAACCCGAGAAAAAAGTAGAGGCCCCTCCAGCAGTCCAGCCTGCCATGACTCGGGCAGCCGAAAGCCTCGACTCTGATGGGCCGATGGTAGCCAATTTTAAATAGGCCGCGCATGAATGACGGCGGGATAGACTCACTTAAACGTCGCGGCCCCTTGCGTCGCAGCGTTCCCGCATTACTCGTAATGATTGTGCTCCTTGCGGCGGCTCTGATCTTTGACTCCGTTCGTTGTCGCGCCCGTGAGCAGCAAGGTTCAAACGCTACGGGCTCCGCAGCCACTGTAGAACTGAGCAGTTCAGCCCAATTTGATGAGTTGTTGCTGCGGGACGGAGCATCCGAGGAGCTGGTCCTCTTTGCGGGCAGCGATTCCCCCTATAACAGCCCTCAATTAAAAATTTCCCCCGCTCAGCGTGCCCGTCTAAACGAGCTGCTTCCGGAGCGCGAGCGCCTTATTGAACTCCAAGGAATTACCGCAACGCTTCGAAAGGAATTAATTGAGCTTTTGCGCGTAGAGTCCAGCAACGATCAGGATATCTTTGATAAAGTAAACCGGCTCAATGAGGCTATCGCTGATTTGCACACGGCTCGCATTCGCAATATTTTAGAAGTGCGAAAGATCCTGAGTCCGCAACAACGAAAGGACGCAGAGAGAATCGCTGCTGCCAAACTGCTAGCGACAACGCCCTCCCTCACACAAACTCCAGTTTCTGAGGAGTTGCTGAGCGAGCATACAACGGACACCGAAATTGCAAACGAACCAGAACTGGATACCCCCTCAACTGAGAACGAGAAGGACACCCCTTGAACGCCGAGATACTTTGCCCCAAATGTCATGCACCGAGTCCGCAACCTTCCCTCTTTTGCGCGCAGTGCGGCTGGGATCTCTCCCGTAACTACTCAAGAGTCACCCTGGAATTGAAGGGCATTCTACTTACGCTAGCGGTGGGACTTTGTTTATGGGGAGCCGGCTGGAGCCTGCAAGAGTCTCGGGCAGGCGTGAAACCAACGGAAGCATACAAACCAGAGTATCCTGTAGCATCGAGTGAACCGGATCCGGCTTTTGATGGATTACGCAATGCAGCTCAGGCGCATCCCAATGATCCGGAAGCAATATGGCCTCTCGCGACTGCATTGCTAGAGAAAATCCGCGACTCCGAGCAGCCCTCTCCAGCGCTCGTACTGGAGGCAACGGATGTTCTCGGCCAGCTATTACGCATCGATCCCAAGGATCCCCATGCGCTCCTGTCTCTGGCGGATATTTCCTTTAATCAAAAAGTTTTCGATAAATCCGTGAACCTGTACGAGCGTTATCTGGCCGAGGAGCCCAACGACCTTCCAGCCCGCTCGCGCTACGCAAGCTCACTAGCGTTCGTTGGTAAAACAGACGCTGCAATTAAGGAATTGAAGGAAGTTCTCAAAATTGAGCCGAATAACTTTCACGCACTTGCCTACCTCTCGATCACGTATGCGCAGACTGGGGATCGCGCACAGGCTCTTGAAGTGGGTAAATCTGCTCTCGCGCATGCCCCTTCGAAGGAAGCACATGAACGTTTTAATGAGTTCTTGCTTGCGGTAGCTGCTCAGAAAGAATCTGCGCCGGGAAAGGCACAAACCACAGCCGAGGACAAAAACTCTAGCGGCGGAAGCAATGAGCTCGCTGCATTTGTAAAGACCAACCCCGTAGCTGGGCCGAAGTATGTGCGTTTCGAAGCCAAGGACAAGGGCAGTCTTGATCTGTACTTCCGTAACTTTCCCATGAGCGCTATGCCGCCTTTTGCAAAGACTAAATTCTACTCGGGAATAAAGGAAAAAGTGGCGGCGCTGGGACTAAAGGATCTACGGCAAATTCGCTTTGTTGATGCAGACAGCGGCGAAGTCTTGGACACGCTCACTATAGAGTAAGGCAAAGCGTCTACGCTTTTCCGAGGGCACACAGCCACAAAGCATACAGAGCAAAACTCACAACAGCACCGCGCATGAGTGCTCCTCGGCGTGGCGTACCATCCGCCGTAAAACCACGAAAAATGGACACGATCACAGAGGCAAGCCAGCACCAAAACAGCAACTGCGCCAACCACTGATAGGTAAAATTGGGCTCAGGCGGCGAATCTTTCACTATGGAAGGTTGCGCACCCTCGGCAACGCTAAGCCTTTCAATTTCATTCCGAACCAAGATAACTTCAGAATCACTGGCCGGTCGAAGGAAACTACGCGAAGATCGCAAACCTCGAAGAAGCGCCTGCAACGCCTCCAACCGGACTTCTGTAGCTTGGGAAATATCGAAAGCAAATGCCCGTAGATGCTCTTCAGCCTGCGGTGAGAAGGGATTAAAGGGCGCAGACCAGGACAGGGAAGTTCTGAAGCTTTCGAACGCCTGCGCATATTGATTTTGCTGTAGCTGCGCCTCACCTTGCGCAAGACTGCTCTGCGCAGCGATCAGCGTCCGCACGTAAAGGGGTACCAGAAAGAGGACGGCGATGATAAGGGCTGTGACGAGCTTCTTCATTGTTTCAAACTAGCAGTAAGGCGCGCATCGAGGTTCTGGAAATCAGGATCACCAAGAGCCTCCCCCGTCAATTGAGCGCGCAACCGCTTAGCCTCTTCAAGCTTTCCTTCCTGCAAGGCCAAGGCGAAAAGTCCTATGCGAGCCGGCAACGATTGAGGATCCCGAGTAAGTATCGCATTGAACTGCTCGCGCGCATCGTCAAATTTACCGGCATTTACATACAACCGACCAAGCGCTTCTCTACTCGCGGCATGCGAAGGATCGATACTTATGGCTTCATGATACCAGTGCTCAGCACCCGAATATGCGCCTTTCTTTCCGTACACAGAGCCTATCCCAAATGCAGCATTCGCAAAACGAGGATAGATTTGAAGCGCGCGGCGATAATAGAGGGAAGCTTCATCTAACTTTCCTTTGTTGCGAAGCACAGTGGCGTAGTTCGCCAAGGTCTTAGCGCTAGTTTCGGAAACGGTTACTTGGTAACCATACAAAGTTGCATTGTCATGCCAAACTGCTGAGTAGAAGAAAGTTTGACAGGCATACAGACCGCCTAATGCGCAAAGCACAAAAACTGAAACGCGCCGCGACAGTGACTCCTTCAAAGTCAGCACCAACGCTCCGATAATTCCGAGACTTGGCACGTACGCCAAACGTTCTCCAAAAATAGTCCCAATCGGAAACAGAATGTTCGCGGTTATGGCGAAGGCTACGAAGAACCAAGCTACCAAGAAAGCTCGCGTTGGCTTGCGGCGAAAAGTTAAAGCAACAACGCATAGCAATAGCAGCGCCACGAGAAGGTTCAACCACGCCTGTAGTGAAGCCCAGAAGTTCTGCGTATCGATGACCGCAAAGGAGTAATCTGCGCTGAGCGGGACAGGCAGTACGCAGAGGACGGCATACTTTCCAAGCAGTGCAAGCGCAACAAGAATACGCTGAAAGGCGCCGATACCAAGCAGAGGATTGTCTAGAAGCTCAGTCTCTCCGGTAGCAGCCGCGATAGATCCAAGAGCCAGGTAACGCCAGAGCAGAAAGATGAGTGCGGCACCTGTAAGAGTAAACAGGCCGGGCAGAGATTTCTTAAATTCGCGCTGCTGCAACGAGACTATAAGAAACGCTAATCCAATAAAGACAAGCGCACTCTCCTTACTTAATGCCGCCAGGAGCAAACACCCAGCGGAGATACAAAAGACGATGCTTCTCCGAGCCGTTGAAGCGCTAGGGGTACAGCCGTCTTGAAAGAAAAGTAAACTAAGCACCCCAAAGAAGGCTGCCAGTAGCTCTGCTCGGCCACTAACGTTTGCAACTGCTTCTACATGCAACGGATGAACGGCAAACAATAACGCTACGACAAAGGCTATTGAATCGAAGCCGATGCGTTTCAGGAGAACGTACAGCAAGCTCGACACAGCAGCGTGTAGAAGAATATTGGTAAGGTGGTAGGGCAGGGGCCACAGCGCGAAGTACTCGTAGGTCAGCGCATAGGTGAAATTGGTAAGGGGACGAAATAAGTTTCCTGGGTAGCTTGGCTCAAGAAAGAGCCTGGCCCACACCGCTGAGTTTTGAATTTTGGGGTTCTGCACGATGTGGATAAGATCATCGAGAGCGAAACCATTTAGCAGCGAGATGCTAAACACCGCACAGGCACACGCGAAGACATAGAAGCCGTGCCGGTAATCAGTGGAGCTGGAGATCTTATTCGACATACTCCCGAGCATAGTAACTCAGGCTGTTAGCGAAGAGGTAGAAGGTAAAAGGGGCGCTCAGACTAGTTAACGCTACCCTCGCCATGCTTCTCAGACTCGGCGTAGTGCGCAAAAGTACTGTAGTCATCCGCATCCTCGACGCGGAAGAGCTTGTCTCCGCGCTCAAGCCGCAGTGAGGCAATCTGCTCAGCAATCAGTCCAAGCGTGAAAATAATCACAGAAGTCGTCACCAACAGATGCGAGAAATTGGTGAAGCGACCGTAAGACAAATATGTCTGGACGTAACGGCCTACACCTAAGAAGAACAGGAATGAAGAGATCGGCAGAAACACTCGCAATGGCGAGAACGACATGGCGATTTTTAGAATGATCAACAGGAATTCAAAGCCATCCGAGACCAATCGAATCTTACTCTTTCCCAGACGGTAGCGCGTTTTAATCGGAACATACTTCACCGAACGACCGCTGCGAAGAAATGCGAGGGTAGAGGTGGTCGGATATGAGAAGGTATTGGGAAACATATCGCAGAAGCGAATCGCATCCTGCTGACGCATGGCGCGAAAGCCGCTGGTAAGGTCCTCTATGCGGAAGCTGGCAAGAAACGAGGCAAACTTGTTGTACACCATGTTCGCTAAGTCGCGATGCAAATGAGTTTGCGAGCCGCGCTGCCGCGCACCTACCACCATGTGATAGCGGGGAATATGTGAAATCAGACGTAAGATATCTTTTGGATCATGTTGTCCGTCTCCATCGAGAAACACCAGCACCTTACCACTGGCGGAACGAATTCCCGTTTTGACTGAAGCACCGTTACCGATGTTGTAGGGATGGGAAATAACGCGCGCACCCGCCGCCTCGGCAACCCGTGCCGTTGCGTCCGTGCTACCATCGTCGACCACAATTAGTTCGTACGAATCGAGACCCAGCTCCTGAATGGCGAGCACCGTATCACCGATAGCCTGCTCTTCGTTGTAGGCAGGAATAATGATACTGAGTAGAGGGGCCGAATCTTGATTTTGTGTCTTTTGCATAGAATTCCATCGGGAAGGCCGGCTCCATATGTGCCTACAGCGCCCCCAGGATAATATGATGCGCTGCAGTGAGGCCTCGAACCGCGCATTCGTATTCGCGATAGACTACTGAAACGACTAAGCAAATTGCCCCTTGCTGATACCCCGCCCTTACGGAAAACTGAGCTTCTGTTATGAAACTTCTCTGCGTCTACTACACGCATAAGCCGGGCGGATTCTGTAAGCGTCTGTACCGGTTGATGAACGCGCTTGTCGCTCGCGGGCATGTGGTGCACTACTGCTGCCTCGATAAAGCTCCGGCTTCGCTTTCAACTTCAGTCGTGCAGCGTCGCATTCCCTTTCCCCTACGTACACGCAACGGACTGCTCTTCTGGTTGCTATTTACCACGTGGTGTCCGCTCTATTTAATCGGCGCCAGTCTGCGCGTGAGACCAGACGCCTTTTTTGTATTCGGCGCTTACTACGCGGGAATGTTACGTCTAGCTCGTATCATTACTCCTCGTCCCCTCACGCTCTTTCTCCGATCACTGGTTTTTAGAATTGATGAGATAAATGACAAACCTCGCGCATTGCGTAGCATTTCTAATTTCGTCGATCGCGCGGGTATTCTTTCTGCAACTCAAGTTGTCTGCATGACTAAAACCATGCAGAGTGAGCTTGAGCACTTCTTTAAGCTGCGCCTGACCAACGTAGCAATTCTTCCGAATGACGCGCCCACTCCGTCGCAGAATCGTGAACGCACCGATGAAAACTCTCTAGGAATTTTCGAGAAACTGCATGAGCAATTGGCGGAATGCAAGCTCGTGGTGCTCACTTCGGGAGTAATAGACCGGCGCAAGAACATTGAATACCTGCTCGAAGTCTTTGAGACTCTTGTGCATCAGCCGGAACCGCATGCAGCAATGCTCTTGATTGCGGGTGATGGGCCACTCCTGCAAAAATTCAAGCAGTTTGCCGCCGAACGCTCACTCTCAAATGTGGAGTTTCTTGGTTGGTGCGATAGTCTTGATGCGGTTTATCCCTTTGTGGATTTGGTTGTGCATCCGGCGCTCCACGAAGGAGTCCCCAACTCAGTACTGGAGGCTTTGGCCGCCAACATTCCGGTACTATGCGCAGATACACCCGAGATGCGCGAAGTACTGCGCATGCCGGAACTCTTTTTCGATACGAAAAACTCGCAGAGTCTCACCAGCCGCCTGCAAGCGATCCTCGAATCTCCCTCGGATAACTTAGGGCGACTAACGGTGGCCAGTGCAAAGGCTGCCGAGCACCTGCGCTTTGACTGGGACCAGCAATCTTGCCGCCTCGTTGAACAAAGCACCGAACGCTAATTCGATACTCCAGCGCTACGAAATTCCCCTGCAAAACGCTCGGAAAAGGCCAGATTTTAAGGGCTTTTAGCGCACTCAGTCTAAACCTAACGGTATTAGTTCCGATATACTTACTGAGGATGTCGAGAAACTCCTATGATTAAACGCCAACGACATAAGCTAGTACGCTGCGAACGTGGTGAGACTATGGTCTCCTACGTTTTGATTATCGCGTTGGTTGCCCTTATTTGCGTACCCATGACGAGACAGATTTCTTGGGGAGTGGGATCTACGGCGTGTGATCTGTATGCAGAGCGCCATTATCCGGGACAATTCGATGGAAGCAACTGCTGGATGGAAGCGGGGTCTGAAATTCCGCTAGATAAATTCTGGCCCGCCTCAGATCCCAATTATAGCTTTGCGTTCCTTAATCCATAGAGCATTCAAAGTGCTTGGCGGCAAAGCTGAACTAATCAAGTCTGGCTTTTAATCAACGGAAGATCGCTAGAACTTGGACCTGCCCATCTTCCCACTCAATCCAGATCGACTAAAAACTCCGATTGGAGGAGCTTACTATTTCGGCGCCGCCTGCGCCGCGCCGGGGGTCTTCTCACCAATTTGGGGGGCGGAGAATTGGACAGTTTCACTTAAAAAATAGGCAATTCTGCCGTACCCAATACCCTGCGCCGAGATGAAGCTCGAAGTGGTTCGTATATAGTCAAAACCGCTTCCTATTGACGAAGTAGATGTTTTAAAAAGTCCGTCCACTCCACTCGCCGTGACTATACGGAAGGCGAGATAAATATTCTGTCCGGCGACAACAGGAATCTGTTGAGCAGACAGATCGAAAGTCAGCAAATAGGTACTCGTTCCAAACGCACTTGCAGGAGCAGTACCAAAGGGTACCCGGGTCATCTGCGAAGGGGAAAAGACAAAATTCGCTATGTCTCCACTCAGGGGCGAGCTAACAATACCAGCTAAAGAGGAATAAAAACTCACTTCATAGGTCCAGTTATTTGGATGCGCATTCGTTTGGTAGTCATAACCAACAATTTTTAGCTGACTAAGCGTCCCGTTTTCCGGGGGAGAAATCATGGACACCGGGAATGTGAAGTTCAAATGATTAAAAGCAATTTGAGTCGAAATTCCCGATGCGGAATCAGTAGCCGAAGTATCAGCTCCGATCGAATCATGCATCACCAAATCCACCGCCTGCGGCCCCGGTGCGGTTAATACAATTCCGAGATCGTTCATATCAATCGCGGCGCTGCTGCTGCTGTATTTTGCTGATTCAAAAACCAGAACGCTCTTATCCGGTGGTAATGTTGCATTCCCCAGATTATCGATAAAACCTAACTCAGCCAAACGATTCGGAAGCGCCTGCTGTCC
>JAFLCA010000034.1 GCA_017302875.1 Deltaproteobacteria bacterium | reverse complement strand
ACAGTGGTAGCTAAGGATCCTTATCGGGGGATTGTTTCGGGCATGAGCCCTCGCAATGACAGAGGCGAAAGTGCGCAGCCGAGCCCGATTCCGCGCTCAGATCCTGCTTGCCACGCTACCCCGCAAAAGCTTCGAATACGCGCTGCCATAAGAATAGCGGAACAAGGAGGGTGCAAAGTAAAAACAGTGCCATAACAAAAGCTGGAACCCAGTGCATATGCAGCGCTCGCGCGCTTGCCAGCGCTAAGCGGCGCTTAATGCCCCGGCTCAGTAATGGGCCGCGATCCGCATCAATAGTGGGCTCCTCGCCTTCACGAACGATACTGAGTTCCCCTGCGGCAGCAGTCGCGGCCTCCTCCGCCTGCTCAGCGCTGCCGGCAGCCACCGCGAATCCTTCTTCCTCGAAGACTTCATCTATTGCCGCATCGAGGTGGCTTAGCATTTGTGCATCAAGAAAATCTTCATTGCTTTTCTTTATCGCAGCCTTCTGCGCTACGATAAACTTCTGTTCCAGCATGCGCAGGAGAGCATCCTGCAGAGCGAATTCGCTCAGCATCGAGCGAGCACGCAACGTCTCTAGTGACAGAGGCTCCACCAGTAGCGCATAGAGAATACCTTCCTCTTCAGACAGTGCCTGACTATCAGCGCTGCTGCGTGCAATCTCAACCGAAGGATTGAAAAGTTCCAGAAATTTTTCCCGATCGCTTTCGAGCGCGACCACATCCAGCAAAAGCTGCCCGACGGAGATGGAAGGTGCGAACTCGCGCTGATACTCCACCATGGTGGAATCAAAGCTGTGCAGAGCCGGAGCTTCTAGCTCAAGCGAATACAGCTTTTGAAGGATACGATGACGGATTGCCCGCTTCACCAGATCTTCAGCGCTGGGTCCCGCCGGTCCATTGCGTAAGGCGGACACAAAGCCGCGGTATGAAGAGAGCCCCAAAGCTTGCTCGGATGACATGAATCCGGCTGCCACGAAAGACTGCCCCATTTCATGCACCGGGTGCACCCCGACTTCGACCATTTCAACGATCTTTCCCTGCACGAAATGAATTTGCACACTACCGCTGCGCGTGCGTACTTCCAATACGCCCTGACGACGACGCTGCGAGATGTTCCGAAGCACCTGCGAGAGCGTTTCTTGATGTGCGACTCCAGTATGCATGCGAACTTGCGATCCCCTATTCTTCCTCTAAATGCGCACCGATGTACGCAGCACATAATGCAAATAACGATACAAAACACACGTAGTATGGCATCAATTCCGGAAAGGCATCGACCACAAAGTGGCTCTCCGCCGGCCACTCTATCAGCGGCATCGCCAACATCGCGCACAGCGATAGAATAAAGAAGCACCAGATTGGCCGCTCAACACGTATCCAAGCCCCACCGGGAATCAGAACCAGAATCTTATTGAGTAGTCGAGCCGGCAGCAGATTAGAGTACGAAGAAAGTGGTACCGTTCGAGACTTGCGTTTTCGCGCAAAGAAGAATGACAGCATCACCAGCACCCCGACCATGCATATGTGCGGAGGCGCCAGCCCCGGCATCAGTGCGTCTGAGATCGTCAGATAGTTACGCTGTATGCTGCTCGTCGGATGCAGCGCTGAATCGAGGACCAAATGGAACGGCAACTGGATCTCAGCGATAGCCAGGCGGCCCTGACTGCCTAGCAATTGCTCTCGATTCTGCAGCAACTGGGTAAAAACATGATCTTTCTGACTTGCCTTACGCAAGAACTCCTGCGCTGCGGCAGTGTCCATCATTTCAAACTTTGCTTTGGAATAGTTGAAATAAAAGGCAGAGCTCGCTAGTCCGCGCTCCTCAGCTTGATGGAAGAGTCGATCACTCTTCTCAAGCTTATTGTCCAGAAACGCGATCGCTCCACGCTGCGCGGGCGTCCAGGGTTGTTTTCCAAGCAACATTTCAGCGCGCAAAAAGGCCTCTTCGGCTTTATCGTATTCACCATGACGGCGCAGCACCTGACCAAGTGTGTAAAAAAGCGCACCGTCATTGGGGCGCTGAATACTCAACGCGACCAGGCGCGATTTATCTGAGGTACTGAACACTCCCGAGGCCACATCCAGCATTGCCTGCACGCCAGGGTCTTCGAGCCAGCTGCGCAAGCTCTCACGAATCGGGACGACCGTTCCCCACAGCACGAGCAAGGTTCCGGCTGCAAATCCCAGCCATCGATGTTGCGGAATAAAAACGTACAGAATAATCGCCCACAAAGCGACCGCCCAGAGCGGCCCCGCAAAGAGCGGCGCCACGAGACAGACCAAGAGAGCCAACGGAGTCACGAGTCCCCGTACCGTCGGGGGCATGAAGCGCGAGACCCCACGAAAAAGCGTTTCAATCTTAAAAGCAAAACTCAGCGCGAGTGCGCATAGAATACCAAAAGTACAAGCGAGTAGCGCCGGATATATGGAGTTTTTCAGTACTCGCAGAGCCACATTGGGATGATGCCAAAGTGACTTTACTATTTTGAGCACTTGCTGCGTTGTGGAGGCAGTGCCCGTTTGGCGCACGAGTGGAAGCGAGCGAGCCAGCACTACGGGCGAGCTCGGTGAAAGCTGCAAGGCCTTACGCGCGTAAAAAGCTCCCGTCTCACGGTCGCCGGCGCGCAACGCTTCATTTCCAAGTTGCACTAGCTGTAGAGCGTATGAATCAAGAGCGCGCACATCTGCCTGTAGCTTCAGCTTTTCGAGTTCAATCACGCCATTGTTAACCGCCTTTAAATCTCGAGCCTGCGCCGCGTTCACCACACTATGCCACGTAGATACGATGACCTCCGGCAAGCTTGGCGAATCATCCGAGACCTGCTCCACCGCCAAAGCCCCCTGCTCTCCTGGCTGAGAAGCTGGTACTTCGGCGTGCAGCGACCCTACACAGAGCAGCAAACAGGCCAATGTAACGACGGCAAAGTAGCGGGCCATAGTGAAATTCTGAATAGATCCGAAAGCTTACTAAAAAGCCTCATACCAGCAGGCATCACTATGGTCGGCGCAATTAGCGAAGGGATTAAGGGCTCTGGGCGAAATAATCGAGGCGCTAGAACGTAAATAAATCGTCTACTGGCGGACTGCCGGCAGCGGGGTGATCCTGCTCTTCCGTGGGGCGCTCGTCCTCTTTCTGCAGAATTCGAGCGAAGGGGGCGATGATATATGCAGATAGAATTTGGAAATAATCACTCTCGCCTGGAGTCATCCCGGCCGGGTCTGCCAGAGCGATCGAGAGCGCCTGCATTGCCCGTGCCGCATCCGCAGCGCGACGCTCATCCTCTGATAATTCAATCATGAGGGTAGAAACCGAATTTATTAACTTAGTGCTTGGCTCTCGCTGAGCGCGAGGAAGCGCAGCCTCAACTTTGAGCGGAGTTGCCGCCGGCGCGGCTGGAGTCTCGACCGCTTCGCTATCCTCAGAGTCTGGAGCCTCAGGAGCCGCTTCCGCTTCGGTCGGTTCTTCCACTTTCTCTTTCTTCTCAATTTTCTTTTTGGGTGTCTTCGCCCGAGACGCTTTGCATACGCTGGCGAAACTTCTCAAAAAAGATTTGCAGCCGGGACAATCGGAAAACTCATCAGGAAGCGGCAGTAGAATACGGAACATCGCTTCCCGTCTACCATCTTCATCCAATTGACTGCAGATCAGCCGCAGTGACTGGGCATACTTTGTGAAGTTAGAACCCTTCGGAGTTTTTTTGGACGGAGTAGGCTCACTGTCGATAACCTCCTGACTGCTTGCTCCGCTCTCCACGGAAGGCTTAAATTCCACCTGCGCCACTGCGGGCGAAACGGCGGTCAGAAGCCCCACCAGAAGGCCAGCAATAGAGAGCGCCGCAAGCGCGCGCAGCCTAAAGCGCTTGATCGATGTCAGCGATGAGATCATTAACGTCCTCTATTCCGACCGAGAGGCGTACCAACCCGTCGACAATTCCCAATTTAGCGCGATTCTCAGCGGGAATCGTTGCGTGGGTCATAATGGCAGGATGCTCAATTAGTGACTCGACTCCTCCCAGAGATTCTCCCAGGGAAAATATTTTTACCCGCTCAAGGAAGCTACGAGCTGCCGGCAATCCTCCCCGCACGACCATCGAAATCATACCCCCAAAGTCACGCATCTGCTCGGATGCCAACGCATGTTGCGGATGCGACTTTAGTCCGGGGTAATAAACCTTCTCGACTTTTTTGTTACTCTCCAAAAATTGAGCGATAGCACGCGCATTCTCGCAGTGCGCCTTCATTCGAACATGCAAAGTTTTTGTTGAGCGTAACTGCAAGAAACAATCCCAGGGGCCGGGCACACCGCCCACCGCGTTCTGCAAGTAATGGAGCTTATCCGCCAATGCAGAATCATTGACAATCAGCACCCCTCCGATCACATCCGAGTGACCTCCGATGTATTTGGTGGATGAATGCACCACGATATCAGCGCCTAACTCCAAGGGGTTCTGCAAATACGGCGAACTGAAGGTATTGTCGACGACCGTTAAGCATTTCTTGGCTTTCGCGATCTTGGCAATCGCTTTGATGTCGATGATTTTCAGCATCGGGTTCGTAGGTGTCTCGACCCATGCCAGCTTCGTGGCAGCCGTAAACGCTTTTTCCGTTGCCGCATGATCGCACATGTCGACCATAGTGAAGGTAATTCCGAGTTGCGAAAACACTCGCGAGAAAAGGCGAAAAGTTCCGCCGTACACGTCGTCGCACACGACGACATGATCTCCCGAGGACAGGGAGTGCAGGACAGCAGACATGGCCGCGCAGCCTGACGAGAAGCAAATACCAAACTTACCGCCCTCAAGTGAGGCAAGATTGGCTTCAAGCGCGGTGCGCGTCGGATTAGCAGAGCGCGCATAATCATAATTCTCTTTAAACTTCCCCGGACTCTCCTGCACAAACGTGGAGGTCTGATACACCGGAGTCATGATGGCACCGGTGCTGGGATCAGGGCTCTGACCTGCGTGAATGGCTCGTGTGGCGAACTTCGTATTGCTCATTTTTTTCCTGTGTTCCTAGAAAGGTAATCAATCATATCTATCTTCGAGACGATGCCGACAACTTTATTGGCATCAACTACGATTGCAACGCGATCGGTCTCAAAAATTCTGTACAGCTCCTCGATGCGCGCCTTCGGATATATTAATCCGCCAATGTCATGCGCAACGCTACTAGCAGGCGCGGCAAGCGTAACCTTCCCGGACTGCAAAGCATGCAGTACATCGACTTCATGAACTATCGAGATCGGCTTCTCGTTTTTATCCAAAATGGGTAGCTGCGAGATTCCGTTCTCCTTGAGACGCGAAATTATCACACTCAACGGCTCTTCCGCCCGCGCGGTTATCGGCTTGCGCTTGGCGTCTTTGAGCAAATCTTCTACCAACCCCAAGTCAGCCGCTGGCTCTAAGAAACCGAAATCCTTCATCCATGCATCGGACAAGAACTTTGTAATGTAGCGCGAACCTGAATCAGTCAGAACGGCTATCACGGTCTTGCCGGGCCCTAATTCACGCGCCAGCTGAATCGCAATATGCGCTATTCCACCGGAGGCTCCCCCGCAAAACAACCCCTCCTCACGCACCAATCGCCGCGCCAGGGTAAAGCATTCTTTATCGTTCACCTGCCGCATTTCATCGACGGCGGAGAAATCCATCGCGTCACAAAGAATATCCTCACCGATGCCTTCAACCTTGTAGACATGCGGGGTGGTCATCGTTTTGGTGTAGAAGTAATGGTAGTGCACGCTTCCTATTGGATCTGCGCCCACCACACGAATCTTACTCTTTTTCTGTTTCAAGAAGCGCCCGATACCGGAGGCCGTGCCTCCCGTTCCCGTGCCGGCGACAATCGCATCAAACTCCCCTCCCGTTTGTTCCCAAATTTCGCGGGCCGTGGAGTGGAAGTGCGCGTCGATGTTGAGAGGGTTGTGGTACTGGTTAAGGTAGAATGCGCCTGGAGTCTCTCGCGCAATACGTTTTGCCGTTTCGACATAGTGCTCCGGCGAATCTCCCGGAACGTCGGTTGGTGTAATGACCACTTCCGCGCCGAACGCTTTCAGCATGTTTACCTTTTCCAGACTCATCTTGTCCGGCATGGTAAAAATGCACCTATACCCTTTGACCGCGGCTACCATCGCAACCGCCAAGCCCGTATTTCCCGACGTGTTCTCAACGATAACGCCACCTGGCTTTAGCAAACCGGTGCGCTCGGCTTCGTTGATAACATGCAGCGCCATGCGATCCTTGATTGACCCTGTCGGGTTCAGGAATTCGCACTTCACGAGTACCGTAGCGCAGTTCTTATCGACTACTTTGTTGAGCTTAACGAGAGGAGTATTTCCAATCGCTTCGAGAATCGTGTTGCAGTATTTCACAGGAGCTCCGTGTGGATAGTACGCGACCAATATTGCCGCTTATCTTACCACACGGAAAGCATTTTGATATTGGAGAAATGTGCGCTTACGTAGGTACCCTCAAACGACACGAAGAACTGAAAGGCTCACGCCCTTCGAGTTCTTCGTATCACTTGCCTAGAGAATTACTTCTCTTAGTTGCCCTGAGCTTGGCCCTGATTCTTCATTTCGTCCATTGCCTCTTTACGAGACAAGCGGATCTTGCCCTGACGATCGACGTCGAGCACCTTGACGTATACTTCATCGCCTTCCTGAAGAACGTCACGCACCTCGCGCACGCGCTCATCGGTTAACTGAGAAATATGCACCAGGCCGTCCGTTCCGGGGAGGATTTCGACAAAAGCTCCGAAATCAGCAATGCGCTTAACGACACCCTTGTAGATCTTTCCGATCTCGGCTTCCTGAGTCAGGCTCTTCACGATGTCGATAGCGGCTTTGGTCTTCTTCTCGTCATTGCTGGCGATATTAACCGTACCGTCATCCAAGACTTCCATCTTGACGCCGCAGGATTCGGTGATTGAACGAATCGTCTTTCCACCTGGTCCGATGATATCGCGGATCTTTTCCGGATTGATCTTGAGCGAAACGATGCGCGGAGCAAAGGGGCTCATGCTGGTGCGCGGCGCGTTAATCGCTTCCGCCATCTGGCCGAGGATGAACAAACGAGCATCCTTGGCTTGATTGAGAGCCTTGTCCATGATCTCGCGCTCGAGACCCTTAATCTTGATATCCATCTGCAAGGCAGTGATACCCTTGTCGGTTCCGCAGACCTTAAAGTCCATGTCGCCGAGATGATCTTCATCGCCGAGAATGTCGGTAAGAATGGCGTACTTCCCATCTTCCTTAATCAAACCCATCGCCACTCCGGCGACCGGCTTCTTCAAAGGAACGCCGGCATCCATAAGCGACAAGCTCGATCCGCACACCGTGGCCATCGAGCTGGAACCGTTACTTTCCGTGATCTCGGAAACGATACGGGTCACATACGGGAATTCCTTGATGTTCGGCATCACCTTCTGCACTGCGCGCTCTGCGAGAGCTCCGTGCCCAACTTCACGTCGGCCCGGCCCACGCATTGGCTTGGTTTCGCCAACCGAGAACGGAGGGAAGTTGTAGTGCAACATGAACGTCTTCGTCGTTTCACCGGCAATATTGTCCAAGCGCTGCGCTTCTTCGGTCGTACCGAGAGTCGTTACGACAATCGCCTGGGTCTCACCGCGAGTGAAGAGAGCCGAACCGTGGCAGCGCGGCAAGATGCCGAGCTCAATGGTAATCGGGCGAACCGTGGTCGTGTCGCGACCATCGATACGCTTACCTTCCTTCGTGACCATGTCACGAACCTGACGATATGAAGCATCTTCAAATACCTTGGAGATCAGACCGGCTGTCTTCGCCGCATTCTCGTCCCCTTCCTTGATAAACTCAGCGGCAGCTTCCACCTTCATGGCGCGGAATGCATCGCGGCGCTCAAGCTTATCCTTGATGCGAATCGCCTTATCGATGCGCGGAGCAAGGAACTTCGTGATTTTCGCAATCGCGTCTTCATCACGGGCCTTCGGAACGAAATCCAACTTCGGCTTGCCAGCTTGCTTCTGGAGGGCTTCCTGCATCTGAATCAGAGTCTGAAGTTCCTTATGCGCGAAGAATAAAGCTTCGATGATTTCTTTTTCGGGAACTTCCTTGGATCCACCTTCCACCATCACGATGGCGTCTTTGGTTCCAGCTACCACGTAGTTCAGATCCGAAGTTGCTAGCTCGCTATAGGTCGGGTTGATGACAAGTTTGCCGGCAATACGGCCAACACGCACGGCTGCCAACGGTCCTTCGAAGGGCAAGTCCGAGAGCGTCAACGCCGCTGATGCGCCCGTCACTGCCAATACATCCGTGTCGTTGTCCGGGTCAGCGGAAAGGACGGTTGCAACGACTTGTACTTCCTTATTGAAGCCTTCCACGAACATCGGGCGGCATGGGCGATCCATCAAACGCGAAATCAAGGTTTCGCGCTCGCTGAGCTTTCCTTCACGCTTGAAAAATCCACCAGGGATTTTTCCGGCTGCGTAGGTCTTCTCTACGTAGTCGATCGTCAGCGGAAGAAAGTCACCGTCTTTTTCGGCGCCGCTACAAGCAGTCACGAGAACAATAGAATCACCGAAACGAACGATGACCGAACCGCCGGCTTGCTTGGCAATTCGTGAAGTTTCAATCGAGAATTTTCTTCCGTGAAACTCTTTTTCCTGAATGAACATGGTATTTCCTACAATGTATTAGATAAAAGGCGCGAGTCGACACTCGACGCACGCCCGCACTGCCGGCCCGAACTGGCCAAGCAATTACTCGATGTACAGCAATAAAAACTACTTTCTGAGGCCAAGGGAGTTGATGACCGCTTTGTAGCGTTCAGCATTCTCGGTCTTGAGATACTGCAACAAACGCTTGCGCTTAGAGACGAGCGCTAACATTCCACGGTTGGAATGACGATCCTTCGCATGAGACTCAAAGTGGGTAGCGAGAGTTTGAATGCGCTGGGTAAGAAGCGCGATCTGAACTTCCGGAGAACCGGTGTCGGTATCCTTAAGACGAAACTTCTTGATGATATCCGCTTTCGCCGTAGTTGACGTCTCGGCATTTCCTGCTACTGACATTTAATTTCTCTCCACAATTAAACTTTCCTGCATCACCGATATCGATTGCTTAGACCACCATTCTATTTGAATAGAAAACTCTGAAAAATTTTTGATCTTTTACCAGAGGGTGGAACGTCGAAAGACGCCGGCGATGAACAGAAGTCTTCTTTTTATTCCTATAAAACGTGGGAAATTTAGCAACTTAAGGCTGAAAAGTCAAAGGGTCTGCCGGAGGCGTTTCAGCGAGAGCAGCCCGCCACACCGCAAAAAACCTCGCGATAGCAGCATGTTAGCAGCCAAGGGCCGAGCAGCCCTAAGCGGCAACTGACGCCTGCCCTAAAATATCCAACGTCTCCCCTATGCGCTTCATCGTCTCCTCGCGCCCTAAGGCAGCCAATGACTCGAAGAGCGGCGGAGTAATTTTCTTTCCCGTCACTGCAATCCGGATTACCCCGAACAGCGGCCCCAGCTTAATTCCAAATTGCTGTTCGAGCGGACGCAGCGCTGCTTCTAGAGTCGCGTGCGAAAAGTCCGAAACTGTTTGCAACTTGCTCTGCACCGCTAGCAAGATCTCTTTCGCCTTCGCTGCATCAATACCCTTTTGATACATGGCAGGGATATCGCGCTCGATCTTATCGACGAAGAGAAATTCGATCATCGAAGGCACTTCCGTCAGCAACTTAACGCGCTCCTTCACGGGGCCTGCAATTGCTCGGAAACGATCGAGATTAATGCTCAGGCCGGCCTTCTCGATAAAGGGCGTGGCGCGCTTGATAAACTCTTCGTCCGGCAGGTTCTTGATGTACATGCCGTTCATCCAGCTCAGCTTCCCATAGTCAAAAATTCCGCCGGCTCCGTGCACGCGCTCAAGGGAGAAGCGCTTAATGAGTTCGTCGATCGAAAATATCTCCTGCTCTTCTCCTTCTCCTGGCGACCAGCCGATCAGAGTCAGGAAATTCAACAACGCCTCTGGCAGATACCCCTCATCACGGAAAGCCTTCACGAAAGTTGCCCCATGACGCTTGGAAAGTTTTTTTCCATCATTGCCCATCACGCTCGGAAGATGCGCGAACACCGGCATTTCCCAGCCGAGCGCCTCGTACAACAAAATGTGCAACGGCGCAGTCGCCAACCATTCCTCGCCGCGCATAACATGTGAGATGCGCATGTCGTGGTCATCGGCTACGACAGCCAAATGATAGGTCGGAAAGCCATCGCTCTTAAGCAGCACCATGTCGCGCAGCGATATGGAATCCCAGGTAACAAGCCCCTTTACCGCATCAGCTAATTGCAGGGAGCGTTTGGTCGGCATTCGGAATCGCACCACGTGCTTCGTGTCGGCGGATACTTTGCGATCACGGCAGTAGCCGCTATAGCCCGGGAGTTCCTTGCGCGCCATTTGCTCATTGCGCTCACGTTCCAGCATCTCTGCGGTACAGTCACAACGATACGCTACCCCTTTCGCGATAAGTTCCTCGGCTACTTCTTTGTAACGAGGCAGTCGCAAACTTTGAATGTAAGGACCGCAGCCCCCGCCTAAATCCGGAGCTCCGTCCCAACTTTCCCCCAGCTTCTCCAACTCTGCGCGCGAGGGCCCCTCATCGATATCCATTCCGAACCACGCGATGTCAGCTAAGATTTCACGAATGGCTCCGGGAACAAGGCGTTCCTGATCCGTATCTTCAATACGCAATAAAAACTTACCGCCACAATGGCGAGCCAAAAGCCAGGCGAATATCGTTGTGCGCACCGAGCCGACATGGAGCAAACCCGTAGGACTGGGAGCAAATCTGGTTCGAACTTCTTTCATATAGTTACCAATTTCTTAAATTCTTCTTCGTTTAGAATCGCCAGCCCCAGTTCACGGGCCTTATCGTACTTCGAACCTGGATCCGCACCAACCACGACATAATCAGTTTTTTTACTGACGCTCGATGAGGTTTTCCCTCCCAAGGACGTGATGCGATCTTCTGCTTCCTTCCGGGACAGTGTTGCCAATGCGCCGGTCAATACGAAGGTCTTGCCCGCGAAGCGATCTTCTTTGACTTCCTCCACCGGGAGAATTCGCAGCCCTTTCGAGAGCAGGCGCTCGAGCATCCTGCGTTCCTGCGCATCTTGCAGGTAAGCGGCGATGGCGCGTGCGGTTTCCTCTCCAACTTCAGGAATCTCCAGCAGTTGTGGCTCGCTAAGTCGCTGAAACTTCTCAATAGTAGTAGAAAAGCGCGCCAGAATCAAAGCGGTTCGCTCACCGACGTGCCGAATGCCGAGACCATAAATGAACTTGTTGAGAGGAACCTCCTTGCTCGCTTCAATGGCGGCGAGAAGGTTTTTGCTCGACAGCTCTCCCATGCGCGGCAGCGCCACCAATTGCTCGAGCTGCAACTCGTAAATACTGGCAAGATCACTTAGCAGCCCATGTTCCAAAAAGAGCTCGACCAGCTTATCGCCGAGACCCTCGATATCGACACCGTTTCTCGAAGCAAAGTGCAGAATTCGCTGCGCGATCTTAGCCGGACATTGCGGGTTCGGACAGCGATAGACGGCCTCCCCTTCCGGCTTCACCAATGCTGCAGAACACTCCGGGCAGGTGGTCGGAAAGATAAATTTTCTTTCTTTACCGGTGCGCGCCGCAGGTACATATGAAACTACTGCGGGAATAACGTCGCCTTGCCGCCTTACCACCACGCGATCGCCGATACGTAAATCTTTGCGAGCAATTTCATCTTCGTTGTGTAGGGTTGCTCTGGAGACGACGACCCCACCGACCTTGACGGGCTCGAGCACAGCGACTGGAGTGATAGCGCCGGTGCGGCCAACTTGCACGATAATATCAAGCAAGGTGGTGTTCTCCTCGACAGGAGCAAACTTGGCTGCGATGGCCCAGCGCGGCGAGCGCTGCCGGAATCCCAAGGCTTCCTGTAAGCGGTAGGAATTAACCTTAATAACCATGCCGTCAACTTCAAAGGGCAATGCATCGCGAGTTTTTTCCGCTTCTTGGTATGCTCGTACCAGTTCATTTACTCCCCGAGCAATCTTTATAAAGGGCGACTTCTGAAAGCCCAGGCGACTCAAAGCCTCGATTGTCTCAACGTGCGTTGCCGGGAGCTCAAAGCCCTCATGCGCTCCAACTGAGTAAGCAAAGAAGGAGAGTTTTCGCTGCGCAGTGATGCGAGAGTCAAGTTGACGCAAAGTTCCGGAAGCCGCGTTGCGTGGATTGGCAAAAACCTCCTCACCGGCAGATTCGCGTTCCTTGTTAAAGCGTTCAAAATCACTTTTGAGGAATAGCACCTCTCCGCGCACCTCCAAGTGCCGTGGCGGCTTCGTGCTTCTCAATTTTAGCGGCACCGAACGAATGGTGCGCGCATTCTGGGTAATATCTTCTCCGGCGTATCCGTCCCCACGAGTCAAAGCCTGCGCGAAGAGCCCATTATCGAAACTGAGACTCACCGCAACGCCGTCGAACTTGTGCTCGAGGCTGTATTCAACTTCAGAATCACCACCATACTCTTTGGTCAGGAAGCGACGCACCTGCTCGTCGAATTCCACAATCTCTTCCGCATTCATCGCGTTATTAAGTGAGAGCATCGGAATCTCATGCCGCACCGTGGCAAAACCCTGCGCGGGGGCAGCGCCGACTCGCTGCGTCGGTGAATCCGGGCGTACGAGATCCGGATGGGCGGCCTCCAGAGATTCCAGTTCTCGGAAGCGCCGATCGTATTCAGCATCGCTTAGGGTTGGTTGAGACAGAGAATAGTAACGGTACGAAGCGTCGTTCAATTCTTCGACCAGCGCGTCAATGCGAGATTTCGGATTTGCCATATGCCTGTACTATCGAGGCGACGTTGACGGCGCAGGAAGCTCGCGATCAAGCTGAAAGCCTTCCATCACTTTGTCAAAGCGCTCTATTACCGCGTCCCAATTGTACTGTTCTCTCACGTACTGAAAACCAGCTTGTCCCATTCGAGCACGCAGGGTTGCATTCTCCAGAAGCTCAAGCACGACAGCGGCAAAGTCAGATTGCGAACCGAAGAAGAGCCCTCCCCCCGACTCCATCACGTGATGCTTTGTCACAGGACAGGCGGCATGAACGAGGGCCGGACATCCAAGCAGCCATGCTTCCATCAAAACAATTGAGAAAGATTCGTTCGTCGAAGGCTGGCAGAGAACCAGGGCGTGTTTAAGGAGGCGGCGCTTATCCTGCTCGCTGACATGACTCAAATCGATGATGTCGGCGCGGCCTGCCGCCGCAGGACGTAGCAGATCGGAAAATGATCCGCCGCCAGCTATCACAAGCTTCAACTTCGATAGCCGCGCGTCCGAGTCCTTAGCTTTTATGAAGTAGTCGATCAGTACCTGCGCGTTCTTTCCAGTTTCCTTGCGGCCTAGGTACAGAATGTAGGGCTCAGAACTCGCGAAGTACGGACTAAGCGCTTGTACTTCAGCTGCGGGGTAAGGCTCGAACCCCATCCCGACGGCACCCCCTTCAATCGTGCCGTAGAGGCGACAAGCGAGCTCTCCCTCCGGCACCGCATTGAAGACTGCGCCGCGCACCTGTCGAAACATGCTGGCGATAACGTCGACGTACGCATTCTGCTCATCGTGCAGGCAGGGAATGAGAAAGGACTTCTCGGGGCAAACGAGCGACCCCCAAAAGGTAGTGCCAAAAAGGTACGGAGCGAAAAAGTAGGCGTCAAAGCGCGAAACTTGAGAACGCAGATGAGCATACAGGGCGCTCGAACTGACGGAGTTTTCCATCCATTCGAGTTGCTCCTCAAGGGTGAGAGGAATTCCGTCATTGAGTCGAATTTGATGGCGTACCCACACATCCAGGTTACGCGCATCAACAGGAAATCGAGTTACCGGAATACCGAACTCAATCGATTCACCAGGTGGGAACGCATTCTCCCAGGTACGGTTATCTTTTGCGCAGGTTGCAAAGACCTCGACATGATCTCCGCGCGCAGCAAGTTTGGAAGCTAGCGCACCGACCAATGTTTCCGCTCCGCCAACGATGCTCTCACCGAAGCGCGGCACGACAAAGGCATATGAACGCGCGGATCTCAGCATGCTCATTTCCACCCAAATTCTTCGAAGGTCGGCTTCATGAGCAGCTCCCAATCCGAAGGCTGTGCGACATACCCAGGTGCCTCGGAAATTAAATCAGCGGCAGAGCTTTGCTCGAAGGCTTGCCAACGCTCAGCAAAACGGGCCAGTTGAGGCGCGCAACGTTCAAACACACAACTTAGTTCAAAGGCAACCTGCTCCGAGGAATAAAGCTCGAGCGCCAACTCGCGACTGCGCTCTCCGACTGCGGGAACTTTACGCGCCTGCACTGCGCGAAGCACTTCGCGTATCTCCACTGCTTCATGATCCCCGGCATCGACTTTGAACACTACATTCTCGGGCAAATACTCTGTCGCACCGAAACGCGTAACGATACTGGGTACTCCCGCCATCAAACTGGCTCCCAAGTAAGGATCCGGCTGCCCGTATACCGAGAAAAGAGTATGAATGGCGCAATCGCAGCTTCGAGTTACCTCGCGCCATTTATCGGGAGTGCGCTCAGTAAGCAGCGTGACCGAAGTGATGTCAAACTCCGCGAGGAGTGCCTGCGCTTGAGCGCGCTCACTTTCCGCAATAAGCCAAAGCAAGTGATACGAAGACAGATCCTGTAAGGCCAAGAGTGCCTTAGGCGCTCGATCTTCGATATGCGGCGAGCCACAGAATCCAACGGTGAACCCCGTGTGCGCTTGAGGCTCGATACGTCGCGAGGGCACGGGTGTCGGCACAAAAAAACCACTGCTCGAATCGAGCCGCGCCGTGATGTTCCGACGGTACTCGGATAAGGCTACCGGACTCGAGAAAAGCGGTACCACAGACCACGCTCCCTCGCGATATCCAAGCGGGCCAAACTGATCGAGTTCTGCCCCGCGTTTTGGCCAATCCAAAGCGGCATTATGAAACTTGTCCACGACTTGTCGCCAAGGGCTATTGAGAATTGGTTCAGGGCCGAAGCTCGAGAAAATAAAATCATGAAACCAAACCACGCCCGGCATCAGACCCATGTGAACGCGGATGAAATGCGAGCTCTTGAGGTCTTCCAGTTGATAGAAGAAAAAATCGTAGGGCTTGGCACGATGCCGCGCGAATGCGCTTAGGTAGTGATACGTCGGAAAGTTCTGATAGCGATCAAACCCAGCGTGATAGAGTTCAATCTCGAAGCGATCTGCCAAGAGGGGCAAGAGCTGATCGCTGGCATAGGCCGAGACGGAGGGCGACTTCTCCGCACCGATATTGAGTGGCGAAAACCATGCGATTCTCAATTTTTCGCTTGTCTTCATGGTCTATCCAAGCGGAGAGAGCAGCGAGTTCACGACCCGATCCCAACTGCCACTGCCAACCCCTGCACTCTCGATCAACTCCTGACCGCGTTGACCCATCACCAACGCTTCGGCACGGTTATCGATGAGGCGATTCACGCCGTGGCCGATTGCGTCGATGGTCGGACTTACCACAATACCATTGACTCCATCCTGGACCCACTCGAGCGTGCCACCGCTATCATGCGCGGTAATAACCGGCTTGCCGGATGCCATCGCCTCAAGGGTCACGTATCCGTAATCTTCATTATGCGGAGCGTAATACACAGCGAAAGCTTCGCTGTACAATTTCAAGAGCGCGTCATCATCAACACGGCCTAAAAACTCGACGCGCTTCGTTAGATGGTGTTTCTCCACCTCGTTCTTGAAGTACTCGAGCACGCCCTTTTCATCCTCGGTTCCGACAATTTTCAACTTCATGAAGGGGTGCACAATCGGCAAGGCTTTAAGCATGAGGTCAACGCGCTTGATTCCGCAGAGGCGACCGACTGACAAAATATAGTCGCGCGGCTCAGCGCAGGCATAGCGTTGCCCAAGCGGCAGCGGCGGATAAAGCACCTCGCCTTCGATGCCGTTAAAATGCGCCAAACGATCAACCACATTCTTTGAAATGCCAGAGATATACTGGCACTCACGAATTGCCTTCTGATCCGCGTCAGCCAACATACGGCGCAACGCTTCATCGCGCGGGTCATCCGAGAAATCGGAGTAAGGCCCTGCATGTAAATCGTAAATCGGGCGGTGCTGATGTACGAGCCACAGACTTTTCTTAGGATGTTTGGCAAAGTAGCTTGGAAACTTGGTTCCAATAACCAGGTCGACGTCCCTACCCCCAAAATTCGACAAATCGAGGGAGCGCCACAGCGCGGCTTGGTTCAGTAAGCTCTCCTTGGGCGGGCATTTGAAGGGAAGCTCGATTAAGTCAACATCGTGCCCACGCGCTCGCAATTCACGCATGAGCGTGCCGACCAGCACATCCTGTCCCCCCTTCGTGAAGGGGACTTTGACTCCAAGTAAAAGAATGCTTGCCACAAAAGTATGCTATGCCTCGCTGTTTATCTCTCGAAAGCGCCTCACTGCGCCTCGGCTATGATGCAGTAATCTTGGTGGCCGTAGAGCCAGGTATTTAGCTGCTTGATGTTCCTATTAACGGACTCAAAAGCACCAGCCCAGCGCGGCGGCATATGTTCGTCAATCGCAATCTCCTGAAGCTGGGCGCCCGCGGCAATCGGAGAAAGTAAACGCACCTCAACCACCTTCAGCCCGGCTAACTGAGCGCAATACTCAAGTGTATCCGGATGTAACGGCCAGACGTGCGTTGGATCGCGGAAATAATTAGAAGAGAGCGCGAGCAACGAACGCGGATTGATAGTCTCGAATATGACGCGACCACCGCGCTCCACTTTCTTACCACTGAGCGTAAAGAGTTCTTGCAAAGTTTGGCGGGGTAAATGCTCCACCACCTGAATTGCAATCAATCCGCCCAAGCTGCGATCTTCGAGCGACCGCAAATGCGCGATCCCGTCACCAAGCGTTGCCTCGACGCCGAGATCACGCGCGTGCGCAACCATGGCCTCGTCCATATCAACGCCGTACGACTTAATGGCAGCCTTACGGAATAGCAATTGCAGTTCCCCACGTCCGCTTCCAATTTCGAGAACTGGCTTCTTTGCGTTTGCAAACAAGGGCGGATAAATTTCGAGACGCTTTGAGATATCAGCCTCACTGCCGCGGAAGCGATTCTCCAGCAATAGATAGGAAAAATCTCCTGGAAGAGTGCCAGCAGCTGCGCTTTGCGGAGCGCTTGGCAGTTCGCGAGAAACAGGCAGCTTCGAAACCACGCCTTCGAGCCCCCGCGTTACGTTCTCCAAGACGCGCAGTTTTTCTTCGTGCTGATCCAGTACACCGCCTGCCTGAATCTTTCGAATAGCTGCATCCAGTGCCTCGTTGGTACGGCGCTCAAGCGCGCGCATCGAAGCACTTTGTTCATCATTAATTCTCTCAATGCGCTCGAGCGCCTTTCCGACGTCGTAATCGATCTTGCGAATGAGCTCCCAAAACACCGAGGAGTCCCGTGCGCCGATATATTTGCTAACATCATTGAGGAAGCGCACGAGATTCGATTGGTATTCGCGCTCGGAGGTCAGATAGTCTTTGAGAATTGATTCCCAAAGAACCTTCAAAAATTTTTGCTTAAGCTTAACAATCAACTTTCCAAAGAAACCGGCGCGATGCGAGGTCAGCGAATCTAAGTTGAGTCGCGTGCTGTAGGCATACATGCGATTCAAATTGCGCAGCTCTTCCGAGTTGACCACCTCGTCAGCGGACTTAGCCTCCTTCCCTTCAATGTCTGCTTTGAAACTCTTGAAGGGCAGCTTCTTATCAGCGTGCGCAGCCACATCGTTCTTAATGCGCTCGCGAATCTCGGCCATTATCGACACTACATCCGGACGATCAGCCGGGTCTTTCTCGGGTGAAATTTTGGGAGCAGTCACAGCCATGCGCTTGAAAACTAGTCTTACGTTTGCAGCCTATATATAGCAGGTAAGCTTTAAGCTGTCCTAAAGCAGCGCATTATTTACCTAAATGCCTGATTTGGCAAGGCAAAGGTACTGTTTATAGGGCCAGGGAGTGCTTGCTATCCCCTAGGAGGCTGGGTGTAGTACGACTTTGTCGGAACAAATATTCTTGAGGGCCGTCCACTGCTCTTTTGACAATGCGGGCGACGTAGCTTTTGCGCCAAGCGCGGCAGTCATGGCACTGCCGGCTTGATCATGGCGAGAAAGAAAACTACCGGCCGTCCCATCGCCCTGCCGTAATCGCGCGAACAGATCAATCGAGCCCTGCGGAGAAATCTTAGCAGCTTCGAGGATCTGAACCGATAACGAGTCTGCAACCAACTCATTGGCAGCCGTAAATTTAGTCTGCACCATGGTTTTCTTCAGCGAAGCCGATGAGAAGGCCAGACTCGACAAACTGTCTAGATACGAGCTCACGATAAAACTGACGCCCAAAGTGCGAATCATCCCCTCCAAGGCATGCCGCTCAGCGGTATGTGCGACTTCATGCGCCAGCAGCCCGGCAAACTCATCCGGAGTTTTTGCTTGATCAAGCATCCCGCGAAATATCACAATCTCCCCGCCCGAAACGGCGAAGGAATTAACACGCGCATCATCGGTAATACGAACGCGAAATGGGTACTGTGTGCTAATAACAGATGTCAGCTTTGTCGTAAGTTGATCGAGAGCTTTCACGCCATCGTTGGCGGAACAGACACCAGTCTCTTCGACCAAACGCTTCGAAATCTGCCCACCCAAAGCTTGCTCCCAACGCAGCGGGATGAGCGCACTGATTGGTTCGGCAAGAAGTCGAATACTCAGCGCGAAAAGATAGAAGAAACTAATCGCCGCGACGACCAGCGCAATGGTACGCCGAACATTGCGCACCGTGGGATAGGTCAATTTTTCAGCCACATCAGGACAGTACTGTCCTAAGTGTTCCAACACGGTCGGATCATCACAGGTTAAACTGGAATCTCCAAACCGCTCATGTTTAAGTTGAAAGGGAGAAGCGCGAGAAACGGCCCCGATAACGTTCAGGCCGTTATAGCTCCAGAATGAAATGATAAGTTCGCAATCGTCGACAAAGCGAATTCCGTCCGCTGCAAACACAATGTGCACATTGCGTTTCTGACCAGTGCGGGCATCGCTGTAGTAACTAACGCTCACGACGGAAAGCTCCTTGCGAGACCACAAAGGCCTCGCGACTTAGATTTCTACCCCCCTCTCACTAGTCCGCCGATCCGGCGATTTGCTTCAGACAAACCCGAATTTGCGAGAAACTCCTAGAGCAACCTGAGAAGTTCTATGAGTCTAAATCCTTGAACTCTCTATTTAATTGCTGTTCGTTCTAGCCGAGAATAGTACCTGAAGGGAGCATGAGGCGGAAACGCTACGTGCAGTGTTCTCAGGCCCCTCCTGAGAGCGAACAATGGCACACAAGACCTTGTTCGCCACTAAAGGGTTTAGACAGTAAACAAGAAGAAGTAGGAGAGCAGGTAGTATGTCAAAGGCAAAACAACCACTATTGTTGACCGTTCGTGAAGTTTCGAAACTTTTAAGAATCCACCGCCCGAAGGTGTACGATCTTCTGCGCGCCGGAACGATTGAAGGGTTTAAGCTCGGATCGGACTGGCGCATCAAGCGCGAATCAGTTGAAAAACTAGTCGGTCCGATTCCGGAGAACTTCTTCGGTGATAAAGCTGCCGCTAGCTTGGGCGATGACGGCTCTGACGATGGGATCGCTCAGTTTAAGATTAGGGCTGTGTAGTTCTATCAGCAATCTGCTCCCCTTTTTTAAGAACCGCCACTCTGTGCGGGGAATGTCGCACCGGCATTCCCCGCGCGGATTAAGTGCGGCAATTGCTGAGTACGCGCAGAGTAATACCTAGGGCTACAGAAGACGCTTCCCTCGCGAGGTGTTCGTTTAAGCGCGATGCTTGCGCAGCTCTTCCGCCAACCGCGCAAATTCAGGAATGGACAGAGTTTCCGCACGCCGACCTTCATCAATGCCAGCTGCTTGAAGTGCCGCACTGACCTGTTCGCCAGGGACAATGCATGATGCGGTCAGGCTATTACAGAGCTTTCGACGCCGCTGCAAAAAGGCAGCTTTAACCACTTTCTTGAACCAAGGCAGATCCTCAATCTCGACTCGGGGCCGCTCAAGGAACGTAAGTTCGATCAATCGCGAATCGACATTTGCAATCGGATGAAAGGCGGTGCCGGGGATGATAGGTCCCAGCCGCATATCTGCCACCAGCTGTGCGTTAATCGAGATACTGCCGTACTCTCGCCCGCCTGGTCCTGAAGCGACCCGTTCTGCAAACTCACGTTGCAACATCAGGACGGCGCGCTTGACACTCTTGGCATGCGACACAAGGTGAAAAATGATGTCGGTCGAAAACGAATACGGCAGATTTCCGAAGACTAGCAAGGAGCTGCCCAACTGTGAGAAGTCAACTTCCCTCACGTCGGCGCAAACGATCTTGGCATGCGGGAACTTATTCTTAAGCTCTGCGCAGAACTTCTCTTCAATCTCCAAAAGCGTCAACTGAGGGAAGCGAGCAAGTTCGCCGGTAAGCGCGCCAAGCCCTGGGCCGATTTCTACGATACTGTCTTCCGCGCTGGGTCGGCCAAACTGGACGATGTCATGCAGCACGTTTGGATCGATGATGAAGTTTTGTCCGCGCTCCTTACTGGGACGCACATCGAGATCGCGCAATTGATCTTTTGCTCGTGGGGCCTTTTTCACGGATTTCCTAGTTGCAAAGTTTCTACCGGCCATCGGCTGAGCGCTGAAATATCGAGAGTATTCCGCTCGCCTCGCTCGAAGCGCTTGAGCCCAACGTAGCCTATCATAGCCGCATTATCCATGCAGTGAAGCGCCGACGGGGTGTAAACACGAACGCCGGGAATAGCAGCCGCCGCAGCTCGAAGCGCGCGATTCGCGGAGACTCCCCCACTCAATGCCACATTTCTAAGTCCCGTCTGGGAAATTGCCAGCTTGAGTTTATGAATCAGGGTCTCGACGATTGAACTCTGAATACTCTTGGCGAGCAACGCCTGCGCCTGCGGATCTTGAGCAATGTGGGCGCCCTTTTTCTTAATCAAAAGAGCAATGGCAGTTTTCAATCCGGAAAAGCTAAATCCCTCCGCTTCCCGCATTACCTTCGGCAATTCGAATTCTTTGGGAATCGCAGCGGTAGCGGAGTCTGCCAAGGCAGCCAACTTAGCGCCACCAGGATAGGCCAAGCCAAGAAGATTGGCCGACTTGTCGAAAGCCTCTCCTGCTGCATCATCAATAGTTCGTGCGACAATGGAATAGGATCCAACATCGCGAACAGCGACAATCTCGGTGTGTCCTCCAGAAACTATCAGCGCCAAATACGGAAAGTGCAATTCAGGGTTATCGAGCATGGGCGCCAGCACATGCCCTTCAATGTGATTCACGCCAAGCAGCGGGATACCGGTTCCAACCGATATTCCCTTTGCAAAATCCATCCCGATCAAGAGACAGCCCTTGAGCCCAGGTCCACGCGTCACCGCGAGCAGGCCGATATCAGACCAGCTCACCCGTGTTTTCTGCATGATTCCATCCACGAGTAGCGGCAGATTATGCAAGTGCTCACGCGCGGCAAGCTCCGGCACCACACCGCCGTACAATTCGTGAATGTTGGTCTGTGAGGATATAACTTCATCGATCAAGCGCACTGCTTGCCCCGAAGCGCTGTCGAGCAAAGCAACTGCTGTCTCGTCACAGCTAGATTCGATAGCCAGCACTAACATACGGAAATTTAACCCGGCACCGTGCGCAGATAGCGCGCAATCGCCATCAGATCTGCATCCGACGCGTTACGAAAGAATCCGGTCGGACAAAAATTAGGATCAGTCACGCTCCCATCCGGGACAAGGCCGGTTTTGAGGTATTTTACAATCATCGCCTCGTTCCACTCGCCGAGCCCGTAAATTCTTGAGGAGGTAATTGAAGGCGCGATTTTTTCACCAAGATCGGTCTTAACTAATCGATTGCCGGCCAAATACTGCTCGGCATTGAGCAAGCTCGCCGGACTATGATGACAGCCGCCGCAACGAGCCACATGATCCGTCAGATACTGTCCATACTCGACCACATTCTTCGGATCGATTGAGGGCACATAGCCACGAATTTCCGGACGCGAATCAAAAAAGCCCTTCGTGTTGCGATCGACGAAGGACAACTCTCTTCTTTGAAGTTCCTTATCGACCGGCGGCAAGGTGCGAAGATAGCTGACGATAGCCAAGGCATCCTCATCGGACATCCACTCGTAGCCGCGATGCATATCCGCAGAGATCCAATTCCCGCCCGGACGGATCGAGGCGCGTATTGCCCGGATAACATCCTCGTCCTGCCAATTTCCGATACCCGAAGCTGAAGGCGTAATATTGGTGGCCTGCACTTCACCGTACTCATCCGTGATAATTCTTCCGCCGGCAAGGATACTGGATGGATTGGGCGTTTCTCCATGACAAACGCCGCAAGCAGCAAGGCCCTTAACCAACTCCCTTCCCCGAGCGATCACTTCGGGCTGAGCCTGCGCTCGTATAATCGTAGGAGGCGGCTCGCTCCAGCAGGAGACGAGGCCAAGCAGACAGAGGAAGATAAGGCCTATTCGCGACATGGCCCGTATCCTATTACGGGGCCGGGTTTAGTCACAAGAGAGAGGCCTAATCGATTCCAACCACTTTACGGCGCTCTGGAAGCGGGCTTCCGGTGCTGTATTCGCGAAAGAAGCGCGATAGACGCCGTCGTAACATCATGCGAGATCGATGTAATCTGGACTTAACTGCCGGTACGGTCAGTTCAAGAATCTTGCTAACCTCGCGGCTTGTCAGGCCGTCCACGTCACGTAGGATAAAAACCGGCCGATAGTCGTCTGGCAAGGTATTGATGGCATCCTCAAGGACAGCGGTCACCTGGTGACGCATGGTTACTGAATCTGCCTCTTCCTGAAGATTACGTGGAACGCCTAAGGCTTTTTGCATTTGCGGAGGCATATCCTCGATAGCCACGCTGCGATCCTGCTTGCGCTTGCGCAGCTTCATGAAGGAAGCGTTTACGGTAATGCGGTACAACCAACTAGAAAAGGAGGACTTACCTTGAAAACCGTCGATCTTACGATAGACGGTCACAAAGACATCCTGCAGCACCTCCTCGGCGTCTTCCTCATTCTTGGTCAAGCGCGTGGCCAAGCTAAACGCTTTTGCGGCATAACGTTGGATGAGTTCCTCGAAACTACTTTGATTTCCCTTACGGAACTCTTCCACCAACTCGACATCAGTTTTCTTTGTAGTCATACAACCTCAAAACCACCAGACAACCCAATCGCCACGACACTCGTAGGAAGGTGTAATGCGAGAAGCTTGCCAAAATTGAGGCGATTTTTCGGGGCTGAAAAAGCCAACGGAAACTTGAATCCTTTTCGAGAAGAAGTGAGCAGATTGGCGCGCTTAGCGACCCGCGGATGCAGGCGCACTTTCGATGGGTTCGTTAAAATAGAGCTGGTGGGCTGATTTTTACTGTCGAACTTTCAAACAGTGTCAGCTTTCCGACAGTGTCGACTGGCGACGCGTCAAAAGGCCGCCCCTGCGGGGCGGCCAGTCAATTGAACTATTTTAACTTCAGCGTTAAGAAGCGCGTGCCTTCTTTCTTTTGCACGAGCAAGAGAACCGGCTTGCCTTTCTTAAGTGCAGCGACACACTTTTCAAAATCCTCGACTGAGGTAATCTTCGTGCCCCCGAATTCAAGGACGATATCACCACGCTGTATTCCCGCCTTTTCAGCCGGCGAATCCGCGTCAACGTTCTTAACAAAAACGCCCTGCGCATTCTGTAGAGCAAGCCCCTGTGCAATCTCATCAGGCAACTTCTCGACGACAACTCCGATAGCATCGCTCTTTTCTTTATCCTTCGGCTTTTCGACCGGCGCATCCTTGAGCTCTTCAATTACTGCCGACATGGTCAGCTTTTCCTTGCCGCGCAGGACTTCGATATCTACTTTCGAACCGATTGGTGTAGTGGCAACCATGAGCGGCAAATCGTCATGATCAACTACGGGGTGCCCATTGAATTTTACGATTACGTCGCGACGTTGGAACCCAGCTTTGCCTGCCGGACTGGTCTTGAGTACATCAGCTACAAGAGCGCCGTCTGCTGAGGGCAGGCCGAGGGCTTCAGCTACATCGCTATCGACCGGCTGAATGAGAACTCCCAGGACACCGCGCGTGACCTTTCCCTTCTCCTTGAGTTGCTGAACGAGGCCCTTCACCAAATTGATGGGGATCGAAAATCCAATTCCAATATTGAAACCGGGACTGCCGAACTGCTGGCGACCAGGACTGAAGATGGCGGTATTAATTCCGATTACCTGGCCCCGAGTATTAAACAACGGACCACCAGAACTTCCAGGATTGATCGAAGCGTCGGTCTGGATAAAAGAATCATACGGACCTGACGCCTGGTACGGAAGCTTTCTAGATTTTGCAGAGACGATACCGGCAGTGACGGTCTGCCCAAGTTGGAACTGATTTCCAATGGCAATCACCCATTCTCCGACTTCGACTTTGTCGGAGTCGCCTAAGTACGCAACCGAGAGCTTTCCCTTTGGTTCGATCTTAATGAGCGCGATATCGGTCTTGGGATCCTTGCCGATCAACTGCGCCGAGTACTCGGTCTTATCGTCAAGCAGACGCACAATTATGGTGTCTGAGTTATCGATGACATGGTTATTCGTGAGAATGTAACCTTCTTCATTGATAATGAAACCGGAGCCCAGCGAACGATACGGAGTCTGAGGCTGCTGTTTCTGTAGCTGTGGAGGAATCGGCGGTTGTGCGTCATCACCTTCCTGCTGCTGCACGATCGTCTGCTCTGCCGCACCGGCTTCCACCGAAATATTCACTACCGATCGACTCAGATCTT
>JAFLCA010000033.1 GCA_017302875.1 Deltaproteobacteria bacterium | reverse complement strand
ACTGTCGCAGCGGATCGGGAAAAGCACAGGCGGAATCTACGGCTCGTCGGTCACAGCAACCCTGCAAGGGTCAAGAGAGAGCCGCGCCTATCTCACCATCCGCGGCAAGTCCACTATGAGTCAAGCCCAAAAGAGCTAGCGCAATACGCGGCTGCTGGTTCGCTTGAGATGCCACCGTGGCAGAAGCTTGGCGCAATATGCCGGCTCGAGTGAGCGAAGCCGTCTCCTCAGCGACATCTGCGTCCGTAATTCGAGAGGCAGCCGCGCTGTAGTTATCGGAACGCGCGCGCAAAGTTTCCAGTTCCGTAGCGAGTCGAGACTGAAAGGCCCCGATGACCCCCTGTTCGCGGCCAATCTTCTCCAAAATCGTCTGGACTAGATCCAGCGTAACGCGAGCATTTGCCGCTGTGGACAAATTGAAAAAGCTGGTGGTTGATGATTGGTTAGTATTGTTCAGGCGAGAGCTGCCAATCGCGGCGATATCGACTGCCCCATCTCCATTCATATCAGCAATATCGATAAGTCCAGAGGTAATAGTACCAAGTGCCTGCTCCGTGAATCCGCCATCCCCATCATTGATAAATTGAAGCAGAGTTGTTCCGCGTTCCCCGACAATATCCAGGACTCCGTCGCTATTGACGTCTGCGGCACGAACCGTAGTGATCTGGGAGCCGATAACCGTGGTGGAGTTCGAGAAGGTGGCATCTCCGTTTCCGATCGTCACCCTCGTCCCTCCGCTCCCAGACGAAACAACATCGAGAACTCCGTCGTAGTTGGCATCAATAAGCGAAACCGACGTAAGACCGCCTCCCGAACCGGCGGTGAACGAGCCAACTTCAGTTAACTTTCCAGATCCGTTGTTCGTAAAAATCTTTACGGTATTGTTGGAGGCGTCGGTCGATACCACGTCATTAAAACCATCGCCATTGAGATCTCCCACGGCGATATCAGACATTGTTCCGCTGACAGTGACAGAACTCACTTGAGAAACTGGAATCAGCCCCGTATACACCCTAAGACTTGTGCCGTTGATTGTTATAAGCTCATCACCGGCTGCGGAATTCATGTTGGCGGCTTTAAATACCGTCCCGAGTGTTCCACCGCTTGTAAAGTCGGAAAAGGTGCCAGCGCCGGTGTTGTTCCGCGACATTTTGTAGAAACCGGTAGCCTGGGTGAACAGATCGAGCGTCCCGTTTCCGTCGAAGTCCCCAGGAGTGCCCCCCAAGTAAGTAATTGAACCACCGATGTGGAGAGTCGTTCCGAAAGTCCCGTCACCATTTCCTTTGATGATTCGAAAGACTGAACCGTCCGAGGTTACCAGGTCAGCTTTGCCATCACTGTCAAAATCCCTAAGGAACTTCAGATCCGCATTAGCGCTAGCAACAGTTGTGTAGGTACCGCTGCCCGCAGTCCGCGAAATCTCGGCATTAAAGTTACCGCCCAACGCCTCGTTTCCACCGATGCCCAGTTGGAAGTCATAGCGAGAAGTACCCGAAAGGATATTGAGTCCGTTAAAGCTTGTCGAAGCGATGACACGGTTATATTCCTTCGTTAGCTGTTTGGCTTGCTGATGAAGTTGTAAGCGTTGGCTGGACGAGTACGCTCCGTTAGCTGCCTGTTCAGCCAGCTCCTGTAATTGGATCCCAATCGAGCCGAGCTGTTCAAGTGCACTACTCGAAATATTTGTCATACTGATAGCATCGTTCGCATTGCGAACGGCCTGTCCATATATGCGCTGAGAGCTGTTAAGTGACATCGACACGGCAAGTCCAGCCGCATCGTCCGAAGCATGGTTGATTCGCATTCCGGTCGAGAGCCGTTCCAGCGAGCGATTGGCAAGCGCATCCGCTCGCGAAATTCCGCGCTGCAACGCAAGTGCTGTCGTACTTGAACCGAATGTTACGGCCATCCTTGGCTCCGAAGATCCCAATATCTCTAATCATTATATCGTCGACCTGCCGGCTAATCCGAAGCTGAATACTCACAAAATGAAGCTCAGTTCCCGCATATGGGCTATCTCCTCGATTGCAAAGACTTGCTCTAAGAAATTCTCGTAGCATTCTGTGCAAACATTCAGGAATTGCGGCCTTCCCAATCGTCCCAACTTTAGGCCGGAGTCCCCCTGACCGATACTAAGGCGCTCCACCGATGAGCCCGTTTTATTGAACACATGTGCTGAGACCCACGAATGATTCAATCAAAATTCTTGGCCGCTTCTACCTTTTCAGTTTTTTTGGGCTTAAGCATTATCTCAGGCGGAGATGCAAACGCTGAACGAGCACTAACCCTAAACTCGCCGTTACAGAGCCTGGAACTATCTCCACTCGAAGGAGATGTGGGGAGTAAGCTCGCCGTTCGTCAAACTGCGTGCGTAGAGGAACGCCTTGCAAACGGCTTTCTTCCCATAACTCGCCCCGGCCGATATTATTGCGATTAATGCCAGTGCCGCCAACCTCAGCAACAACTACGTCCTAACAACTGACATTGACTACAATGAATCGAAAAGAGCCTTCCAGCAGGTGGGCGCCCTTTCCAACGGTTCGTATGCCGCCTTCACGGGGACCTTTGATGGCTGCTATCACACCATCTCCAATGCGAAAGCAACTTTTCTAACCTCTTCAACAACGGTTGATTCGGGACGGGCAGGTTTCTTTTGGGAAGTTGGATCAAGCGGTCGGGTTGAAAATCTTGCTCTACTCAATACTCAATTTTCCTTCCGGCAAGGACCAAGTGGTTTAGAACCACGCTTCGGCGGAATGGTTGCCGCCATACTCTATGGAACAGTTTCTAATGTTCAAGTAAACGGGGGGCAGCTCGATTGCGTATTGCGAAATGCTCAAGGAGTTGTCGTCAAAGCCGGCTCTTGGTGCGGCGGGATCGCGGGAAAAGTTGGGAGTCTATCGCCGGTAGTGCAAGGCGGAGTGCTCGTCTCCCTAAAGCAAGGGGTAATCTCCTCCTCAAGCTCATCTGCAGAAGTAGTTGGTGGATCGACGCTCGGTGGACTGGTCGGAGTTTTCTATGGAAGAATTGAAAACTCAGAAGCAAGCGGAGCGGTTCGCGGCGGAAGCGAGCTTGGCGGATTAGTTGGCAGTTTGAGGATAACATTCTCCGTATCGAACGGCACACAAATTCCCCGCGACTTCTGGCCCTCGATCTACCGCTCTAAATCACATAGCAGCATTAACGTACAGGTGGATCTAATTGAATCGATTCTGAACTCTTATGGAGGCCTTGTCGGAAACGCCAGCATCAACGAAGGACTCAATATCGATGAATCGTACGCTGACGGCGCCATAAATATTCCAAGCAGCTGGGCAACCACTCTGCTCCCTCGCAGCAGTGCGCCGATAGCTAACTGGGGATATCTCGGAGGCCTCGTAGGCTCGGCTAATAACATTCACGTAAAGGATTCCTATTCGCGATCCAACATATCGGCCGTTGGCACTCCGAAAGTCGGCGGACTCGTCGGGTTGCTATCTGGAGAAGTCGTCGAAATCAAATCATCCTATTATTCCGCCACTGCAACCGCTGTTTCGCCACGTGGAATTGTTGGAAACAATAACGCGCCCTATACGTGCGGAGTGGCGCCCTTTAATAGCTTTTGGAACAGCTCACTGCTCAGTGGCGGAAGCTACTGCGGTAGCGCTCTGACAGCTGCGCAAATGGCATCGGCGTCCGCATTTACAAGTGCTGGTTGGTTACCAACCATATGGAACTTTAGTGGGCCAACCCCCCGTCTGATAAACACGCCATAGCAGATTTTGGCCATATTGCTCAGAGTACCTTAGCGGGAAAGCGCTCACCCAGCGCGCCTCCCATCGCAAGAGGAAGGAAGCTGTTGTGCTAAAAAGACGATGCGATATGGAATCGACGCCAGGAGGTTCTTGCGATTGGCTCGTTAGCAGGTGCCGCTAGCGACAGTCCGCACAAACTCCAAAAAATTCGAGTACGTGAGAGGTGACCGCAAAACCACTTTTCTTTGCGACTTTAGCGGAAAGTTCTTCCTCATTGAAACAAAGCTCGATGCACTCAACAACGCCGCACTGGGTGCAAACGATGTGGTGGTGATGCTGCGCGTGCTCCGGCTGCCACTCGTAGCGCTTCATTCCCTCAAGCACATCTATTTCGATAATCCGTCCGAGCTCTAAAAGAAAATCGAGCTCGCGATAAACAGAACTCTTATTTGGAGCAAGTTTCTTCTTCTTCAGCTCGGCAAGTATCTCGGCGGCAGTTAGAGGCCTCGAACTCCCGATGAATAAGCCGATGAGAGAGCTCCGAAGAGCTGTAATCCGAGCGCCGCTCGCTCGAAGCGTGTCGAGGACTTCCTGAATTTTTGCTGAAGGTTTTTTGTCTGTCACGCCCGCAGTCTACGAGGTTTGGGTATCTAATTCAATTTCACGACGTCTCGCCAGGCGCCAAAGGCTCTCAGCGGGCAAAAATCATGACTACTCTCAGGCTCTTGTCCGACCTATAGAGCCGCCTAAGTGGCGACGCCTCGGGCAGACATAACAGTGAAAGCAGTGGAAAAAGACCACGCAAGCAAAATGTGAGGGCCCCTCTTGAGTCCGCGACCGCTTTCCCTTACTATTAATGCAACTCAGTTGCGTAGTAAGTCGTATGTCCACCCTACAAAGTCAAAATCTCGCCGCTCTGCCCAGCCCTCAGATGCAGCCGGTGCCCGTTCTTGTTTTGAGCGGCACTCTCGGAAGCGGAAAGACTTCCGTAATAAATGCGATGTTGCAGCGAGAAGTGATCCCACGGGACTACGATGTTATTCTATTGGAGAACGATCTCGGTCGAGCGAATCAGGACTTTGCGCGCATACAGTTACCCGACACTCAGAAAATCCCGCTTACTTCCGGTTGTGTCTGCTGCCGCTCTCTCGGTCAACTTTCCTCGGAAATAAAACGCATCGAGAAGTTACCGGAGAATGCTCGCCCTGACTTAATACTGGTTGAGACGACGGGCATTGCCCATCCAGATGTAGTTAAAGCTGAACTTCGTCTCATGGGAGTTCCCTCGGTCGTAGTGGTCACTGTAGATGTTGCGCACTTTGAAGAAAACATGCGCTTGAATCTCATCGATCGCGGTCTGGTCGCAGCTGACATGATCGTTCTGACTTGGTGGGATGGAATTGTTTCGCCGCAGGCGCTCGACGACCCACGCCTGGACAAGGTGCGGCGCTATATCGGAGATCGGGAATTAGAAGCGATTGCACTCGGCGCAAAGAGATCCCCCGCACAACAAGTGTTCTTCAGCCCCGCTCGCACAGATAGCGGCGGGACCGTAGAAGCGGCTTTCTACGGGGCGGAAATGAATTCAATACTCTTGCCCTCCCCCTCAGATCTGGAGCCACTGGCTGAGATGAGCTTCTCAGGTGGGCATGCCGCGATAAAGGCTGTTACGCTCGAGTTTCGAGACTCTGTCACTGTCGCTCAACTTCTCGAGGCACTCGCGCCTTTTCGAGAAACAGGCGGAACTTTGCTACGAATAAAGGGGGCAGGATTCGATGTCGTCCACAATGAGATCGACTTTGCCGTCATGTCTCTCCCTCTTCAAGGCCCTGTCAATCTAATCTCCTCCCCCGCAATTGACTTGACCCTAGTCGCTGAGCTGCTTGCCGCCGGCCAAGAAAATAGCGCGACAACTGCGGAGGATCTTGCGCTGCAGGCTGCCACCAATCGCCTCACCTACCTGACCGAACGCCATCCCAGAAATTCCGTATTCGATGGATATTTGCAAACAGATTTCCATGAAGACGAGGGGTACGAGTATGCGGACCGACCTGGAATTCCCCCGGAGCTGCGCACTTCATTCTACGCGGCGGCAATTGAGGCACGAACAAAGTCCCTGTTGGCGGTATCAGATCCAGCGTGGCAACAACACCAAGATCTTCCCTATTATAAGTGGAGGATAGGCAGTCAAGCCGTTTGGTTCGTGTTGAACCGAGCAGACGACCTGAAGAAGAACGGTGCTTATGAAATATTCGCTGATGCTAACCCTGCCTCACTGTATTTTGATGGCTTACGTTCGATCTCAAACAGTAATCATGTGCCCGAGATCAAGCCAGAGTCACTTCCGTGGATGCAGACAGTCTTCGAAGCTTTTGTTTCTGAAATAGGAGACCGTGTAACGGCGGCATCAATGGCACAACAAGCGTTTGAAAACTGTCGGAATCTCGATACTACCCAAAGTTGGTCAAGACATTGGGAAACGCTGATGAGCTTCGCTTAGCACAACCTCGGATTAGCTTGGAGCGATATAAAACATGCTGATTCAGAGAGAAAGCTTCCCCAAGACCGCTTATAGGTTGCCGGACATAGGAGCACTCTTCATTCGAAATCGATGTTGCAATGAAAACTTCCAAGATGGCTCTTGCAAGCCCTTCCCTCGGCATCTAGCACTTTAAAGCAATCTCTTCTGAGGCAAAATGGAGAGTTGCTCATCCAGCACAATGTTAAAAATCTCTTTTTTAACGCCTGCATCCGCTCGCTCTGGTGCACGCAGACGACCGAGAACTCGGTGGACCGATGGAAGTCACCGAAACAGTGACGACTATGCGGTAGCAGAAAGTTTCTTACTCTCATCGAAGATTGAGGGCTTGCGTGGCTGGGACGTTGAAACGCGCAGAGGGTATGAGGGAGAGGTGATTTAGGATGTCGAGCGTTCCTTGATCAAGAGAAGAAAGCTCTCCGAGCTTTGTCCCTTGCCTAAAGGGTTAACAGGGAAAGAGCAAGACTCGGAAGTTGGTTCGCCTGCGCGAGAACCGCTGAAGCCGATTGTATTAGAATCTGCTGTCGTGCCATTTGCGACGACTCTTGTGCGACGTCGACATCAAGAATTCTGCCTTGAGCTGCGAGGCTGTTTTCCTTTGCCGCACTTATCGTGTTTAAGGCTGATCCAATTCTGCTCTGCGTGGCGCCGATCGCCCCGAGCTCTCCCGAAACCCGAAATAACGCTGCATCAATCAGTGCAATCGCGTTCAGCGCTGCATCTCTTGTGGTAAGGTCTATACGCTGCAAAGTCGTGGTTGACTCCGTGATGGCAAAGGAGACCTGAATTGAACTTGAAAGATCGCTCATTTGCATGAAGTCCTTGGCCCCATCGTTGTTAATATCGGCGATGAATGAGTATCCAAGTGTGAAGGTATTAGTATAAATTTTTGCGCTCGCGAAGGTGCCGTCGCCATTGCCCTTTAGTGTCGTAAGTCCCGATGAACCGTATGTAATATCTTTGATTCCGTCACCGTCTAGATCGACGACTTGAAGCGTTGTGTCGCTTACCGAAGACGCAGATATCGAGGTGGCGTTTTGAAATGTTCCGTCTCCATTCCCGTTCAAAACGAGGATAGCTGAACTCGTCAGTGCGATCAGATCTTTGATGCCATCGTAGTTAATGTCTTCGAGCTGGATGTCACCGTAACTGCCTAACGAGGTAAGAGTCTGCCCAGTCGACATGACGGATCCCCCAGATCCCATGAAAACATTCGCTGAAGCGGCCGTCCCGCTCTTGGCTACTATGTCAGATTTTCCGTCGTCGTTGAGATCGCCGACATCGAGGAACGAGAGAGTACCAGCCGTCGCCATAGAAACCGCAGAAGAGAAATTGCCGTTCCCCTGGCCGAAAACTACCCGTACGAAAGATGCACTTCCGCTCCCTCCGGCCAAATCCATTATGCCGTCGCCGTTAAAGTCCCCGGTGCGTACAACTCGGTTGACGCTGCCTCCGGCAAGAAATTGCTGCTCCGCTTGAAAAGTCCCGTTCCCGTTCCCCAATCGAACCAAAAATCGCGTAGTACTTCCCGAAATTAGGTCGGGCTTACCGTCTCCATTGACATCAGCCACCGTGCCAAAGGTAGCGATCGTCGAGAAGGTAGATTCTGTAAGGGAGCCGAAAGTCCCGTCTCCATTTCCCAACAGCACGTTTAGGGAGTTATCGTCCTGCGTTACGATGTCGGATTTACCGTCATTGTTCATGTCTTCAACTGCCACCACGGTCGGAAAAGCCAACCCGGAGCTTGCAGAGAGCTCAGTTAAGCTTGAGAAATCGGATACGAGATTTCGGTCTAACTCAGCTCCAATATTAAACCCGATAGATCCGTTCACGCCGTAACCGACCTGAATGTTCATCCGGCCGAACCCAGCATTGAGTAGTTTGAGTCCGTTAAAGTCGACGGAACCTATCTGACGATTGAACTCACTTGTCAGAGCCTGACTTTCCTTATCAATTGACAGCCGCTGAGTACGTGACAAACTCCCGCTCGCTGATTGGGTTGCGAGCTCCTTGAGACGAAAGAGAATTTCGTTTGCTCCCCCAAGCCCCTCTCCCGCGACATTTAGCGCGCTAATGCCGTCATTCGCGTTACGCAAGGCCTGGGTATAGACCCGGCTGTCTTTGCCGAGCCCCATAGAAATTGCTAATCCAGCCGCATCATCCGATGCGCTGTTGATGCGCAGCCCTGATGATAGGCGCTCGAAGCTCCTCCCCAGCGCATCGCTGTGACGACTTAGGCGCGACAACGCTCGAACTGCCGCGTTATTACTTGCTAAGGAGATGCCCACGAAAAGAATCCGTTTGTTAGTCCTGTTCTCTAAGACCTTAGCGTTTCGTGGGCGATTCGAAACTTTCTTGGTCACTAGATAGATCGGACACCCAATACTTATAATGAAGATTTGGTGGCTCTATTTAATCTAATTAAATTAGGAGATTACTCGGTAACGCTGGCCTTTTTCTAGTCTCAGCGCTTCTGAGGAAGTCTGGCTTTGAGCTTTTCCCTATTTAATTGGCCATAGCACCTCAGGTTATCGCCTCTCCCCGCATATGCGACTAGCGCAATTGCGCAGGAAGGACAGGCTCTAGAATCAGCATTCTGTCGCATGAAGCACCTATCGGGGCCCTCCGGATCTTAGTTCGAAGTAGACTACCCACCGGAGTGTGTATGAAGCTCTTATTGGTTCTTTTGGCTCTTATCGCCCCCTTAGCAGCACGTGCTGACCAGCTTGAACTTTCTTCCAAAATGCTAAGCGAGATCGGTGACGATGAGAAGATTATCTACGAAGAGTATGTTGCAGATCCGGAGAGCCGCGCCTCGTTGCACCACGAAACTGTGATAATCGCACCATTTCGCCCCGGCTGCATAAGGATACGTATCAGCGTGTTCACCGGTGGAACGACAATTATCCGCATGTGTCACTACGAGAATATGTTCTGCACAGGGACTCCAGAATGTCATTTCTACGACGGAAATGGGCACGAGCTTTAAGCTGCAAGAAGCGCGATCAAGAAATTAAGAACTTCTGGCGAGTGTTCTAAACGTTCGAGTCTAGGCAAATCAATCATGTCGAAGGGCAGGTGGAACTCCCCTCAACCCGTCCCTCGAAATTTCAGGAAATGTTTCATCCTGTGACTAGTTCAGCATTAAGAGATCTAGCCGGATGACATGAGAGAACCTTCGAGCAAGCCGTCCGAAGGCTACCACCGCTATGTGCTGGGATTAGTTTCTGGCTAACCCAATTGCGGTCTGCAACGTAAGCGCCCCTAAAGAATCACTCCTTATTTCTACGAAAATTTCCTACGCTGCGTGCCCCCTAGCCCGGACCTTACCCAAGAAAAAAACATTCCGGCGCGAACTTCAGGTCGATTTAGCGCCAGAACGTCCTAATAGCCCATAAGAGGTCGATAACAGTACCAGGCACATGGCGTGCCCTTGATCCACCAGGATGGTGTTCTCCGTGATTTCGTTCGGCAGCAATATTTCAGCTCTTCAGGCGCAACGTCGCTTGGCTGAAAGCTCGTCTGCTGTCTCCAAAAGCTTTCAGCGACTATCCTCCGGAAAGAGAATAAACAGTGCGGGCGATGACGCTGCTGGACTGGCAATCGCCGATGGATTGCGTAATCGCGCCAACCTCTTCGCGGGCGCGATGCGAAACATTAATGACGGCCTCTCAGCCCTGAACATTGCTAGCGGAACACTCAGTGAACAGTCCAATGTGCTGCAGCGGTTAATGGAACTCGCCGAGCAGTCAGCCAACGGAACATTTACCACCGCGCAGCGCCAAACCCTCGGCGTCGAATATAAAGCTCTTGTTCGCGAGGCTGGGCGGCTGGGTGACTCGGCCTCCTTTAATGGTCTCTCACTACTGCTTGCAAACCGGGGCGCTACGACGGCGTCTCTTCAGCTTCAGGTTGGAGTGAATGGTCAAGCAAGCTCTCAGATTACGTCGCAGGGAGTCGACACCGGATCGTTCAGCGGCAATTTTGATCTGTCCATTTCAGGTTCCGGATACGGCCCTTCACAAACTATCGATCGACTAGCAACTTTATACTCGAACCAACTTCTGGCGGTAACAATCACCGACAGTTCAGGGCAGAGCCGGGACCTACTGATAGGGTTCACTTCGGATATCTTCACCGCGACCAGCGTCATCTTCAATGTCGATATCTATCAGCGAGTATCGGATACTGGTGGAGTAGGCGCTGTAACCGGATTAGCGCAAGCGGTTACCGATGCCGCTCATGATTGGATCTATGGCGGAACTTCGACTATCGATGTCAGCGCCAGCACCGGAAGGTTACTGAACTCTTCCACCCTAACCGCTTCCCTGGGCTTCCAGAACAATACGGTAGCGGGCTCCCTTAATCTCGATCTAAGCGGCATGCGATTCTCCGGTGTTTCGGGGTACAGCGTCAGCAGCGCCGCTGCGCAGACGACCAGCTTGGAAGGAAGTGGAATAGAAAATGCCTCGCGTGCGCGCGAGGCGATTAAGGTACTTCAAGCTCGACTAAACGAGCTCGGCACGTACCAAGGTAATATCGGGGCAGCCCAAAGCCGGCTTCAAGTAGCCCTCTCGCTGGCCAGCGTAAACAATGAGGGAACATCCAGCGCCGAATCGCGCATTCGAGACATCGATGTGGCAAGTGAATCAGCACTATTAACCGCCGCCAGCATTCGTCAACAATCAGCCATCGCTGTGCTATCACAAGCCAACTCTCAGCCTCAGCTTCTGCTTTCACTGCTGCGCTAGAAGGCCGGTTGAATCGGAGCAAGATCGTGTAGGTTCTGGCTTCTTCTCCGTTATCTTAGTTGTTATGTTCTAGCTATCCCTTGCGAGGATACAAACACAAATTAGCTTGGAATCTCAATTGAAGCGACTTTTTCTCACCGCCACATGTTTGGCTATTTTCATCACGCTTCTAGCATCGGGCCTGCACGGTATTTTAGGCGAAAATGACAAATCGCCCTTCGGAGACTTTGGGAAAAAAGACCTGGTCAGTTTTTGGTCTGGAGTCCACACGCTCAGTCAGGGGCAAAGCCCATACGATCAAGATGCGCTAGCTGCAGCAAAAAAAATCACAGCCACTTCAGGGCCTCGAACTACTCACAATCCGCCCTGGACCCTACTTTTACTTTATCCAATTATCTCTACGCCCTTTTCGTGGGCGATCATGTCGTGGTTTTTTCTTAACATGCTGTTGCTCCTGCTTAGCGCAGGATTGGCGCAAGAATGTTTTCCTGTCCAGTCACCCGTCCGCAGCCAAGACGCAACCACCGCGAGACGCTTACCTCAGGGTCTCACTGAACCAATGCTTCTACTGTCGGCGTTATGCTTTATCCCGACCTACATCGTTCTCGCCATCGGCCAGCTGACGATCTTTATACTATTCTTTCTTCTACTCTCACTGACTTTAATGCGTCACAGATGGGATTTTTGTGCCGGATTAGCTCTCGTGCCGGTGTTGATGAAACCTCATTTAGTCTCATTGGTATTGGTGGGGTTGTGCATTAAAGCACTCATGGATCGAAGATATAAGTATTTGGCAGGTTTCATTGCGGGTGCCGCGCTTCTTGCGTGCGCAACAGAATGCATGAGGCCAGGAGTATTTATCGAATGGATGAATTCTGCATCATCTGCGCACAACCAGCAGAATTCTACTTTGGTCACGCTAGTGCGCCAAATAATTCATGAGCGCTACGGCTTTGTCCCACTCTGGCCTGTGGTAGCAATTCCCTTAGCCGCGATTACCGCCACAACTATATGGATTACCCGCGCACGCGAAAGGTTTAACTTAGAAACCAGCCTGCCCTATTTGTTGTGCCTCTCACTTCTGTTTGCTCCGCATGCCTGGCTCTACGATTACGTCTTGCTGATATGTCTCTTCGTCCCTCTTTTCGATCTTTGCAGACGAACCTCTGTGTCCGTAACGTATCGACTCAAGATAGCCGCCATGCTCGCCTTTTCACAGCTCGCTATCGTAGTAGCTTCGATCTTCGACACGAGGGGAACATCATATTTTTGGTTTCCGGCGCTTATGTTACTGATTTGGCACTGCGCTACCAGAATGCAAAGGAAGGAACTGCCTGGTGGACTTACCGCGCGGTGCTAGAATCTAGTTGTTATGATTCCCTCGCCCCGAATTCGGAAAACTCGCACAACCAAGAAAGGAGAAAGGAAGGTCGTCCTCTCGTATGAAGCGGCTAGATTTTGCTGCAAAGGCTGATAAGTAATAGCGGAGGCGGGAATAGATGCAAAAAGTTACATACCCCTCATCAGGGAGGGCTCGTCAGTCAGACTCTCCCTCCTCTCCAAACGCCGAAAGTGAGAAATTCTCACAGCTCTGACCCACAGAAACTAATCGACTTGGACTTTCCCCTAATTTAAACTCCCTTCACTTCAGCCAGGTTGCTAAGGGATTAAGTCGCGCAAGGGTTTTTATGAAAAAGTTACGAATCGCATTTTTTTTTGTGCTGCGCACTACTTCTGACCGTTCCCTTTAGAATCCATGCTGAGGACTCCGAAGCGCTCTTGAGTAAAAAGCTTCGAGCTCTCCGCAAACGTGTGAATAATTTAGAGCAGACGCATAGCGGTGCTTTAACCAATTGCGCCCCACTAGCTTTTCAGGAACGCTTCAATACGGGACCTGCCGGTTCACTGGCTAAAGTAAAAGTTGAATGTCCCGACGCTTCTGCGACGATGATTGACGCAGGCTACGAAGTCTACAAAAACCTATGCCTTAGCTGCCCAGTCCCATCCACAGATGGGATAATCGCTTCGAGGGTCTTTAAGAAGAAGTATTCCGATCGCAATGCCGATAATACTCCGGACACTTTTGACCTATGGATATCGGCGGACGAGGACTTTTGGGTGGACGTTGACGTCTTCTGTTGCGCAAGAATTCATTAAGATAGCTCCAATGCTATAAGTGCCACCAGGCGTTCCCACTAAGTCCACGGTGGTGCCCACTCAGGCAGGCCACGTCGAACCGGATATCAGTTTCGGTACCCCCTCGCTCCTGCCCCCAAGCCTCGCACTCTCCCAAATACCCCATCTCACACCCAAATTGGACTGTCGCGCCCAGCCATCAGCCTATCTGACCTAAAACGATCAAGCCCCTGCGCTAACCGGGCACCCCGGAGCTTTTGTGGTTGCAACTCTGCGCAATTTGCGCATAGTTTAGCGAACAAACCGCAGCACCACGCGGCGCAGCTTACACTGACCCTATCATTAGGAGACTTATGAAAAAAACTCTTCTTATCTTAAGTGTTCTTGCAACGACTCTTTGCAACCTCGCGTCCCCCTTTGCCGCGACCGCTGCGCCAATCAAGGTCGAGACCTACATGAAGGATTTGGTGACTAACGAAGAGTTCGAATTTGAGGAGAACTTCAGCAGCAGTGAATCACATGCCTTCCTGTATCTCACGAGCGCAGGGTCCGTTGTTTTCCAAGTGAATGTGAATGACTATTGGTTCAATGAACAGACCCAGGAAGGCAATATAGAGATCTTCTATTCAGCAATTAGCACTAACGATAATCGAGTTGCGATAAAGACCAAGATCAGTCGTAGCCTTTCAAGCACGCTCGCGCAGCCCATTTTCGGCGGAGATTTCAGCGCAGCCATCGGCCCGATTGCTGAGCCGGCCTCATCGGACTTGACCGCTGCCTTGCTAACAAATGGGCAGGTCCTGACTGGGAGCGAGATTTACGGGAACGATCTCTTTACCTGTGGAAGTAACTGCTTTGTCGGATTGTACGGAAATGGCTTGGCAAGTATTCCAAGCGCGCCTGTCACACGATCCGTGGGAGTAGCATATGAGACAGAGCTTGAAATAATCGACCAATTCTCCAGTACGTCAAACATTCATATCAATAACTCTGCAGTTTGCCCGGACTTAAACGGAGATGACATCGTGGATTCGGCAGATCTTGGAATCTTGATCGGAGCCTACGGCCCCGCCAACAATTCATTCGACCTTACCCAAGACGGCTATGTTAACGGCGCAGATCTAGCGATTTTACTTGGCGCCTATGGAGCTTGCTGAGGAATCGGACTACACAATCGGGACGACCTTAGCCTTTATACTAGGGTCGTCCCACCCGATACGCAGCACCCTACTTCGGAAACAGAAACTGCAACTGAGTTCGTAGCGACCAGTCAGATCCGTAATCCGGATTTTGTACGTTATAGAAAGACTGTACCTGCGCGTTCACTGGCAGACGCCCGATATGGAAGATCTTTCCTACTCCGCCGCCAAAAGGAACCGTCCACTTCTTATCCCCTTCCGGGGCATTCCAATTGGAAGTAAGAATTGGCGCGGAAGTTAAGTACCAACCTCCCTTAAAGTTATAGTTGATAAAATATTGGAATAGGAATTGATTGACGGAGCGTCTATCGCTCTCTCCACCCACTGACCACTGATTGTTCACCAGTGCGCCGACAACCCATGGGCCGGTTATTACAAGCCCAACCGCGGCAGGCCCCATGCTCCATTTTCCACTACCAAGCCTGTCGTCGGTCGCCGTCGGAAAAGTCGCTGTTGGACCGACGCCCCAGATAAACTCACCAGGCTTTCGTGGCGAGAAAAAGAAGGTGGGATTAATATCGCCTAAACCGAAGGTCGGATCGCTCCCTTCGCCAAAGGTTGGCTGCCAAATTAAAGGAGTAATGGTGCGAGTAATAAGATTCCAATCCTCGGATATCTGAAATGGAATGACAGGCTGGATATTAAGGATGTCCTGGGTACGTTCGTTATCGGACGGACCGACATTGAAGTTAGTGTTGTTTTGAAACGGAACGCTAATGAGATCCGCTATCGGATTCTGCGCTTTCCGTGCGAGCTCTTCCTCAGAAGGCCCACTTTGAGCTGATACGAATGCGGGAGTAAGAAGGATCAGCGATGCGACGAGAAGAATCCGACCTTTTGAAACAAGCGATTGATTCATAATTACCTCAAACATTCCATAGGGGCACATCTTCCCCGTAGGTATACCCAGCTTTAAAGAGCATTTCAACGATACTCTCTTTTACATCACCACGCGGCGGGCTGAATCCAAGATTGGGCGCGATTACTATGGTACGCATGCAAGAAGCACCCACTCAATAATCATGGCGCCATTCCTCTACTCATCGACTGCGGGTTCCCGACTTCAGGCTTCAGCACAAATTAACGATTTCACCTAGATTTCACGAAAGTTTCTCCAGTCATTCAAACTCCTTTGAGATAACAACACTAGGTAAAGCAAGGGACCCGGGCATGGCGCCATGAGAGAGTCCATTAACCATACTAGCTAATCTCGGAGGTAATGTATGAGCAGTAAAAGAGCAGTAGCGCGACTAAAAGTTCTCTCCGTTGGAATTATCAGCGCCCTTGTGGGGCACTGGAGTGGCATTATCCTATTCACGATACTTTTTGCCCATTCTTGCCCTTTTAGAATGACACTGCTTCATCCGGGAACATCGCTTCTCGGTGCGCTCGTGGGCCTCGTGCAGTATGATCGCCATTTCCTACAGTCCGCGTGGCTGGGATGGCCGCTACTGACGCTCATGCTCGCCGCAGCAATCTTTGCTCTTCTGAAATTTGAACGCGCAAGCTTCAGACGATTATTTTATGCAGCGACATTTAGCTGGTTTATGTTCTGCGCATTTCATGTCTCTCGTTTCTGCTAACGACGGGAAAAACCGGAGTAGTTCTTCCCAAACAAAAGAGCGCTCCCCTATTTGCCGCAAAGAGGAAAACAGAGACAGGACGGACGATCCAAATTCGTCGCTAACCCATTGATAAAGGCAACTTATTCAAGGCCCTGCTCGCGCAAGTCACTGATGTTTTTTCTCAGATTGACACGCCAGCACGGCTTTGGAGCATAACGCATGTAGAGCCATTGCACAGGAACGTGCGGTTTTTACATAAGGATGTGTTATGCAGGTTGCTCATGCTTGCCGTAGTCTCTCGGCTATCTTCTTCGCCAACGCAATACTGACGGGTTGCACAGAACCTTCCAACTCAACCGATACGAGCCAGCCCTCCGAGGCTAGCGAGATTTCCATCTCGACCGCGACCGGCCCTACCTTAAGTTCGGCTTGCGGAATCATCACCAATGGCGAGATGCACTCCAACCTAAGCTCCTCCGTTGCTCAAAGAGTAAGCGTTTACCCTCTTAATACCGATCTGGTGGTTGTGACAAGTTTGGAAGGAATACAGGTCGGCGGTTCAACGCTCGTACAACTCCAAGGGTTAACCTCGCAGGGCATCAACGAGTATCAGCGTCAGAAAGGACTTGAACTTATCTATGAGCTGTCGGCTCAAAATGCGTACTTCGTAACTGGAGGTGCAGCATGTTCGCTTGTAGTTGATGGAGGCGGAAACGGGGTGGTCGGTCAGATATTCTCGTCAACAGGGCAAAGCATTAACGAGAGTTTACTTTCCGCAGGTGTCGCCAAACCGCGCGGCGCAGATGGCTGCGGCGGCGATATTCTTCAGTCTTGTTATGAAGCCGTCCCGGTGCCAGAGGAATTCTCTCCTCTCGTTATAAATAATTTTCTCTGGAAGCCAGTCTCCGATAATGACGGGCGACTGGTGATAGGAGTGGACGAGTTTGTCACCGTAAAAGTCAGCGGAGCCATCACCGAATCCCATCCAGCAGAGCGATATGCCGGAGCGCCTTATGTAACTTTCATCCGCTATGGTCGCCCCGGATGCAGTTACGGAAATAATGTGCGGATAGATTTCTATGATCAGAATGGCTTAAGACTGAAAACTGGGAACGGACAGGACCACATCACCGTAGCTTCGGGCTGCACTAGGAACGAGCAGCGCTTTTAGCATCCAGACCGGCCCGGCGTCCCAAAGTGCAATCTTCTCGATGCCTTTCTCGCAGATGCTCAGAGCGGTGACAGCAATTGAGGGCACTTCAGGATCGCCGATTCCCCCAAACTTGCTTAGATCGTGAATTACTCTATTATTCCGGGACACTTTAAACGATTGCTGAGCCATAGTATGTCAACCGAGAGCACCGCCCCTTCCTTCGAATCGCTCGGAATCCCCCCGAATATAGTTAGCGTTCTCAAGGACATCGGCTACGAATCCCCCACACCTATTCAAGAACAGAGCATTCCAATTTTGCTTTCTGGGGCTTCCTTGCTTGGACAGGCTCAGACCGGTACCGGCAAAACAGGCGCCTTTGCCTTGCCACTTTTGACCCGCGTAAATACTTCCAGCACTGCACCGCAGGTTCTCGTTCTCACGCCCACGCGTGAGCTTGCTATCCAAGTCGCTGAAGCGTTTCAGACCTATGCTCGTAAAATGAAAAATTTTCATGTGCTCCCAATTTACGGCGGACAAGGCATGGGAAACCAGTTGCACCAGTTACGCCGCGGAGCTCAGGTCATCGTGGGCACTCCGGGACGCATCATGGATCATCTGCGTCGAAAAACCCTAGACCTTGGAAAGTTACAGAGCATAGTACTCGATGAAGCGGACGAAATGCTGAACATGGGCTTCATCGAGGATATCGATTGGATTCTCGAACACACACCGGCACAGAAGCAGGTTGCCCTTTTCTCCGCCACGATGCCTGATGCTATCCGGAAAGTTGCGCGCAAGCATTTGAAGGAAGCGCAGGAGATTAAAATTCAAGCCAAGACCGCTACCGTTGAAGCAACGAGTCAGTATTTTTGGGTCGTATCTGGGCTCCATAAGCTTGATGCCTTAACCCGCATATTTGAAGGCCAGGAATTCGACGCGGCGCTCGTCTTTGTTCGCACCAAGACAGCTACCGTCGAGCTAGCGGAGAAACTACAAGCACGTGGCTATTCCTGCGCTGCTCTCAGCGGAGATCTGACTCAGATGCACCGCGAGCGTACGGTTGAGCAGCTCAAGAAAGGTGCACTTGATATTATTGTTGCCACCGACGTTGCCGCCCGCGGCCTCGATGTCAGCCGCATAAGCATGGTCGTCAACTACGACATTCCGTACGACGCACAAACGTATGTGCATCGTATCGGACGAACCGGCCGCGCGGGGCGAACGGGCACGGCGATTCTCTTCGTATCTCCGCGTGAGCGACATCTATTAAATTCAATTGAACGCGCGACAAAACAGCGCATTGAAGAGTTTAGATTGCCCACCAAGAAGGATGTTACCGAGAAGCGCATCCAGAAATTCAAAGACGGAATCAGCGAGGTAATAGAAAAACAGGACTTGGGAGCGTTCACCAAAGTAATAGAGGAATTCGCTGAGCAGAAGTCCTGCAGCCCGACCTTGATTGCCTCCGCGTTATGTTTTCTGGCTCAGAAAGGTACCCCGTTTGTTCTAGAGGAGTTGCCAGCACCAAAAGAAGAAGCGCCGCGTCGTCGCCATAATAACCGAGAAAGAAGTGGCGAAGGTGCTGGAAGAGGCTATAGAAACCAGCACAGTAGACCGCACAGAAGATCAAGATCTGGGCGAAGCCACCCACACGCTAGATGATGTTAGGTTAGAGCAAGGCGCCTCGGACTAGTCTTGCTAGCCTGAGGCGCCTTTTTGAACTCGATACCTGCTCCTGGTGGCTAGAACTCGGCGTCTATCCGCAAGCTCCCCAAGCACCCAGAAGAATCGACATATCCATGGAGTTCGTGGTGCCGTCTGAATTCAAATCGGTCGCTCCGGGCATTCCCCATGCCCCCATCAGAATGCCAAGGTCAGCACTCGTTACCATCTGGTCTCCGTCTAAGTCCGATGCGCAGTCTATTACTGCTGGAATACCTGTGGCGTACACAACCGGAGTAAACTCTACGTAATCACCACCTGTTAATCCGAAAGCAAGAGACAATCCGATTGAGGTATTTATGTCTTCTGCCGGATAAATGGGATCGCTCGTTTGCTGGCTTACGTTTTGACCAAACAGATAGTTAGTCGTCTGCTGGCCAGATCCTGTAATTGTGGCCTGAGTTGGTGGCGGGAATGCCCACATCTTATTTACGCCTGCGGCGTCGACAAAGAAGTGAACCATACCCGTAGTTGACATTATGGCATTGATAGTTCCGCCGTTTGCATCAGTCTTGAAAAATCTCTGAACAAGTCCTCCAACCTTCAGTCCCGTAATATCAACTTCCGGAAATGGAATTTCGATGACGAGGGAATACAGCTTCTTTACAGAATTAGTGTTGCTAATTTTCAGTATGCCCGAGAGTAGGGCCTTCTTTGTGCTATCCACGTTCGGGTTTCGGGTAAGAGCGAGCGATTGCAGCGGCCCGCATGCCCGCGAGAGTTGGTACGTGCTAGTTCCGTTGGAACCGGCCGATACTAAAATCGGGCAGGTTGCTTCGACGACTCCACTTCCGTCTTCATTGGCCTCGATGTAGTGAATAGTTTGAGCAAATGCTGTTGTTGCGTGAAGGCCTACCATCAACAAGGACGCCAGGCCGAGGAAGTGTGCAGTATATTTCATGTAAATAGCTCCGATTGTCGTTAAAACGAACCCTAACGATCCCCCACCTGGCTTAATCGGCTCCGGCAAACACTGACTTTACATTTCCCAACTCATTTTTTGTCGCTGCTAGCTAAACTTCATTTGCACTCGTGAGTTTAAGGGGTAGCGCAGCCTGGGCGCTCGAAACTACGAACATTTCGCAGAGGCTCTCTCAAAAATTTGATGACGTTTACGAAACTCCCGGGGGATTTGAGCGCGCGAATCCTTGAATTCGGCGGTCGTCCAAACTACGAGGATCCGCATCCCTCCATCGTGGTAGCGCGGCAATCCATTCGATTCAGCGAGCATTTCCATCCTGCTAAACTTTCCAACTTGCAACATTTGACGGGGCACTCCAGCGCCCCTACCGTCTCATCATCAACAATTCAAAGGAGTTTCTATGGGTCTTGAACAATCGCTACCGCATCATCCGAGCGCGATTACAGCAGCGCCAGCTCAGGGAGGGGCACCCGATACTGCAATCCTGGGGAGTGCAACAAGCAGTTCACAGATGATGTCCGCATGGACAGACGCACATCTGACCACCGCTCAGCTTGCTTGGAAGCACGCCGAACACATGCTCATAAAGAAGGCGATCGAATCGGGGGATATCGTTATCGACCTTGGGTGCGGCGACTGCCGAATCCTTAAATCACTGCAGAACGCACCCTTTGCGCAATATATCGGAGTCGATCACGATGCCGCCTCTATTGAAGAGGCCCGGAGAGCCTTTCCTTCCCCCACCATTCCGAACTCCACCTTCCTGGCAGCCGATCTGTTTCGGGCTCTTCCAGATATGTTTCTGCAGGAAGGTGCGCCAATCGGGCGACGGGTTGCTATCTGCATCGGCAACACGCTTGGAAGCTTCGGGGACCTCCGTGCCGACGCCCTTAACGCGATGTTGCGATTCTCGGACGTAACAATCGTTTCCGTTTGTCACAATACAAAAGAGATTACCCTCAAACGGCTTGAGTACTATGCGAAGAACGAAATCGATTGCCGTGTCGATTGGAAGTCTGGATCGATATTCTCTGATGCGTGGGGAGAAAGCCGCTCATTCACAGAAGAATCTCTTCGAGCACTCGCGGAGCAAGCGCACGCGAAAGAGTTAGGATTCGCTGCAGAGTTTCAAACCATCGCAGAGTTTGGCTTGGTGATGGTTCTCACCAAACAACAGTAAGAACGTGAGCGAACTTCCTACCGGGGCTGACCCAGCAGCTTGAAAGTTGCCCGTATCGGAAATGGATACTTTTGCGACGAGCTTGTTTTTTCTGCTTGTCTGAACTTGAAGTGCTCGCTACCGTTGAAAAATGGATCCAAGTTTCGAGCAAGAAATACCGCTGCTGTATCTAGTAATCGGCTTCGTGGTGCTTTTCTTCTCTGGAAATTTCCTGCGCGGAAAATTGCGCCAGCGGCACCTACGACGCGAAGGACAAATCGAAACCAAAAACGGACAAATAGCATCGATTGAAGAACGAGTAGCTGCCAATGGTGCCTGGGCCAGTGGGGAGATTAGGTCAAAAGGGGCAATGCTCGTGGGCGGAGTTTGGCTTCTTGCTGTGGTCTGGAATCTCACCTTTGGCGTTTCCTTTATCAAGCAATTTTCCAATCCCGAAATAAAGACTGGCGGGCTTGTTGTCCTTGGAATTTTTGCACTGCTCGGCTTACCCATCGTTGCCTTTGCGATTCGAGTCACCTTGCGTCATTTTCGGTACGGTGAGTCGCTTTGTCGAATTGTTGGAAAAGCCGGAGTGCTGGGACAGGGCATCAAAGGCAATATTTTTACCAAAACCGAAGTTGCTCCAGATGGCGATTACACCGTGATGCTACAGTGCGTCGAAAGCTATACTGTTGGGAGCGGCAAGAATCAGAGGTCAAAAACTGAAATACATTGGCACGGCAAGCAGACTGTTTCACGCGGAACTAGCTCTCGCGCTGGCATCCCCTTCTCAATTGATATACCTGAGTATCCACCCGAAACCGGTTATCAAATTTCGCGCGGACAGGTGAACTGGCAGCTTACTATAACAGCACCGACCAAAGGCCTCGACTATGCGGCCCTGTTCATCGTTCCTGTATTCAAAACAAAGTAAGCAGAAATTTTGGGTAAAAATTAGAACGAGGTTGCCCCAGCTCCAAGACTAAACGGACCTGGGGATCTTACCGTCAGATAAAACCGGCCGTGGGGAATATCTACTGTGCTAGTGTTTGAGTTAATACTCGAACATCTTAGTCAAGTACTAGTTGCCTCAACTGGTTCGAGAAGTTGTCTGTAGACTTAAGACAATCGAATTTACACCTCAAAAGAAATTCTCCAATGCGGATCTTCTCGTCGCTGACTTTGATCGGCAGGAAGGGACTGCTCAGATCTTGTTAGACTTTTGGCAGCCGGCAGCTTAGTGTTGCCGCAACTGTAAGATGGCTGTTCAATCTTTCTCCGTATCGCCTCTCTTTCACTAACGACACAGTTCGCAAAGGTCTCCGCTATGAACTCAACTCTTTTGAAGTCCTCCATTGTTTGCGCCTCGATTAGTTGGGTTCTCTTCGCTGGCCAGCCCGCATCTCTCGCAGAAGATAAACTCCCCGCTGCCCCTGATGCGGTAGCCGCAGGGGCGAAGACGCATCAGGCAGTTGGTCCATACAAGGATTTTGATGGCGTTATCAAACTTGACGTGCGTGATTCTAAGGCTGATTGGAAGCCCTTCACTCCCAAAAAAGCACCCGAGGGCGCCCCGAATTTTCTCTTTGTTCTGTACGACGATACTGGCCTTTCGGCATGGTCCACGTATGGTGGTCGCATCAACATGCCTACGCTGGATCGCCTTGCACAGAACGGCATCACCTACACACAATGGCATACCGTGGCTCTCTGCTCCCCCACACGCGCCACCCTCCTCACCGGACGCAACCACACGCTGAACGGAATGGCCGGACTTACCGAGACCGCAAATGGATTTCCAGGTTGGGCTGGGCGTATCCCGCCGCAAGCGGCCACTATCGCATCATTGCTTCAAGACAATGGATACAGCACTTTCTGGCTTGGCAAGAATCACAACGTTCCAGAAGCAGACGTCGCTGAAGGAGGAAACCGTAAAGGCTGGCCCCTCGGCCAGGGCTTCGAGCGATTCTATGGTTTCATCGGCGGCGAAACCAACCAATGGTACCCTGACCTCGTCGAGGACAATCATTCTGTCGAACAGCCATACGGACCAGACGAAGGTTATCACCTTTCAAAGGATCTAGCCGATCAAGCGATCAAGATGCTCCGTAATCAGCAAGCTACAAATCCATCGAAACCATGGTTCATGTGGTTTAATCCTGGCGCAAATCATGCTCCTCATCATGCGCCGCAAGAGTATATTGAGAAGTATAAAGGCAAGTTTGATGATGGCTACGATGCATACCGCACCTGGGTATTGCAGCGCATGATCGAGAAAGGTGTCGTTCCCAAAAATACAAAGCTCACACCGATTAACCCGCTGCCCGAGTCACAGGCATACCCTGCTGATTCTGTGCGCCCCTGGGATAGCTTAAACGCTGATGAAAAGAAGCTATTTTCGCATATGGCCGAGGTTTTTGCTGGCCTCTCAGAATACACTGACGCGCAAATTGGCCGAGTAATTGAGTACCTCGAACAATCCGGGCAACTTGAAAATACAGTCGTTTTATACGCAGCCGACAACGGCACCTCGGGCGAGGGCACACCGAACGGGTCTGTTAATGAGAATAAGTTTTTCAATGGCTACCCTGACGACTTAGCTGAAAATTTAGAGATGATTAATGAGTTGGGGAGTCCGAACACTTACAACCACTTCCCTACCGGCTGGGCAGTTGCCTTCTCGACACCATTTAGGATGTTTAAACGCTACTCTCAGTATTCCGGGGGCACGGCCGATCCGCTCGTTATCTCTTGGCCGAAAGGTATAAAGGCGCGCGGCGAGCTGCGCGATCAATACCACCATTCCGTCGATATTGTTCCAACCATTCTTGATATCGTTGGTTTGAAAATGCCTGCTGTATATAACGGTGTTGAGCAGTTCCCACTTTCAGGGGTGTCGATGAAATATACCTTCGATGCTGCACCGAATGCGCCGACTAAGAAAAAGCGTCAATTCTACTCGATGCTAGGCACGCGCGGGATCTGGGAGGACGGGTGGCTGGCTGCTGCGGTACACGCACCTTTCACAGGTAAAGGAAAATTCGATCAGGATCAGTGGCAGCTTTTTCACGTGGCGGAAGATCGCTCGGAAGCGATCGATCTTGCCGAGAAATACCCTGAAAAACTAGCTGCGCTAAAAAAAGCCTGGGATGAGGAAGCTCGAATCAATCTGGCGTTGCCGCTTGATGACCGAACTGCCACAGAAATCTTAACCATTGAACGTCCAACAACAGAACCGAAGCGGGACCGCTACCTCTACTACCCGGACACCGCTCCGGTTCCCGAGGGTGTTGCCGTCAATGTGCGCAATCGCTCATACAAGATCCTCGCAAATGTTGAAATATCCGATCCTGATGCTTCAGGAGTCATTTTTGCGCATGGATCAAGATTCGGAGGTCACTCTTTATTCATCAAAGACGGCAAATTGCATTATGTGTACAACTTCCTTGGGATCAAACCGGAGCAGGACTTCGTTTCCTCCGAGCAATTGGAACCGGGCAAGTACACTCTCGGCATGGAATTCACTCGAACCGGCGCTGGGCCGCACCACGAGTCACTTGGCACAACGAAACTTTATATTAACGACAAGGTCGTTGCAGAAGGCCCGATGCGAACGCAGCCGGCAAAATTTACGTTGTCCGGAGATGGTCTTTGCATCGGGTACGACAGTGGCGATGCGGTGAGCAGCCAATACGCCGCGCCGGGAACCTTCAAGGGAGGAACGATTTTGGGCGTCGGAGTTTCGGTTGAGAAGGCCTCGTACGAAAGCCTTGAGGCCGAGGCACAACGTGCACTCGCGCGAGATTAGAGCCTCGCCATATGCGCAGCTGAGTTATTCGCGCCATACGCCCGATAAATTCGGCTCAGCTTCGAGCACGGATTTGTTTGAGCAGCCGGGTACTGGTCTCGGCGTTATTGCTTATGCCGTCTTGGTTTGCAGGAATGGCTCTAACGTTCCAAATTTGCAAATGATTTAAAGACAGTTGTGTCAACCGCCGTGCAATGTTCCGCTACACCGCGCCGAAGCTAGTTCTGCATCTGAGCAAACTACGCTTTTGGAGAGAGAACCAGGTCAAAGAGAATGGGGCTCTCAACCTCCGCCCTCTTTAACTTCCTAACATCCAGCTTCCCCCCATTAGCTGGAACTTTGTTAGGGAATTGGAACCGTCCCCAGTTACTCCCGGGAAGAGCACTTAGAAACTGATGAGTTAGAGTCTTGTGTTAACCTAGTATTCAATTATATCTGACTAACGTACGTGATTGAGCCGGTGTTGAAGCTATCTCCCGGCATAACCTTTTAGGTTCCAAATCTCCATGTTAGAAGCATTTTCTTCAATTGCGTCCCAGAACATCTGGCTGCCATTGACTCTGATTGTGGCAGGGACACTCTGTATAGGTCTTAAGTTCATTGTAGCTACCTACACCACTACAAAGCGCAAGACTCGGAGCAAAAGGGCTTACGGGAAAATTGTTTCGTACAAAAAAAGGATCAATACAGATATCGCTGACGACTATCTCCCAGTCATAGAATTCGCTTTCTCAGATAAGTCCTATACGATTACGAGTCTTTACGCACAGGCAGAACCAGTTCCGCCGAAATTTGCTAAGTCCGGAAAAGTTCTTGTCGCTTTCGATCCCCACAATCCTGAGGACGCAGACATGGACAACCCCGAGCTTAGAAGGCAAACCGCCCTAGCCCAATCGATATTATTATTTGCTGGGTTTACTTTACTTCTTATTGGAAGTCTCGGTCTTTACTTTTAATCTGGGGACCTAAGGCTACTCTATCGGTGACATAGTTGAATCGAAACAGTGGGACGACCCTAATTTCTAAAATTGGGAATGGAATTAATGGCACCAGCTAACTCTCGTTCGAGCCTTTCCTGAAGTTCTCATCCGTTTCTCAGCAACTTTTCCAGAGATTGGTCGAAGAGCCGGAGCGATCCCTCAATTCACTTTTGGGCGTGATGCGGAGTTGTGTGGCAGCACCTGAAACTACCTGACTGGCCCCCAGCGGCGTCCTTGAAATGTATGAGGTGAGGAAGCTCGGAGCAAAACA
>JAFLCA010000032.1 GCA_017302875.1 Deltaproteobacteria bacterium | reverse complement strand
CTATTTGCTGTCAAAGCTGACTCGTCAGCATGTCACCGTCAGTCTCTCCGGAGACGGCGGGGATGAATTGTTCTCCGGGTACATACGATATCTGTGGGCACGCAAGATTCGGAGAACATTGGCTGCGACTCCATCGTTGCTTCGTCGGGGAGCCGCAGCCGGCATTCGTACCCTCAGCAGAGAGCAATGGGACGCTGTTTTTGGCGCATTTTCACCCGTGCTTCCTCGAAAACTGCGCGTGGCTCTGCCGGGTGACAAGATGCACAAACTCGCGCGGGTGCTTACCTATTCCAGATCGCAGGATGTGTATTCCCAGATGATTTCGCATTGGGACGACCCGGAGCAGATCGTGATCGGTGGGCGCGAGCCGCCTGTCGGCTCGTTCGACCCGCGCATGACCTCTGCTCTACCCGACTACATCTCGCGCATGATGTATCTCGACGCTATGACGTACCTGCCCGATGATGTGATGGTAAAAGTGGATCGCGCTAGCATGGCTTCGAGTCTTGAAGCTCGCGAACCCCTGCTCGACTATCGGCTCTTCGAGTTTGCCTGGCAGCTTCCACTTTCCATGAAAATGCGCGGCCGCGAGTCCAAATGGGCTTTGCGTCAGATTCTTTACAAACATGTGCCGCGCGAATTAATCGAAAGACCGAAGATGGGGTTCGGCGTACCAATTGATTCCTGGCTGCGCGGTCCTCTGCGCGAATGGGCTGGAGATATGCTCTCTGAGGCATCCATTCGAAAGCTGGGCGTCTTACGCCCCGAACCGATTCTCCAGAAATGGCAGCAACATTTGGAAGGCAAACATAATTGGCAGTACCACTTGTGGGATGCCCTCATGCTACAGTCCTGGCTGCAGGAACACCTTCGATAAGCGCACAGGCTGCATGCAAGATCTTCTACACAGAAAATTGGCAATCGTTGTAAACGATGTCACGTTCTTTCTCTCGCATCGCCGGAACATAGCCGAGGCGGCACGCAAGGCAGGCATGCAGGTAACCGTTTGTTCGCCGGCCCACCCTCAAAGTTCAGAGGTCCGCAACTTGGGGTTCCACCATCACGAAATTTCGCTCTCACGCTGGAGCGCCAATCCGCTCCAGGAAATCGCAACAGTCTATTCGCTCTTTCGCGCCTACCGAGAAATTCAGCCTGATATAGTGCATCACGTCACCATTAAGCCTGTGATCTACGGCTCTCTAGCGGCGAAAGTTGCCAAGGTGCCAGCTATAGTGAATGCCATTTCCGGCTTGGGACAGGTGTTTACCGCAAGTGGATTGAAGGCAGCACTACGCCGCGCCATCGTAAAAGGACTGTATCGCTCTGCCCTGAGCGGGAGCCGAGTACGCGTCATATTTCAAAATCGAGATGACCGTGCGGCATTTCTCAAGAGCAATCTTGTCGCAGAGTATAAGACCGTTCTCATACGGGGGGCCGGCGTCGCGCTGGATTCGGCAGCTCCGACGCAAAAGCTGCCGACCATCTTCAGCGTGCTCTTCGCTTCGAGACTTCTTCGCGAAAAGGGAATTGAAGAATTTGTTCAAGCGGCTTTGTTGCTTCGTACGCGCGGTCTGAATATCCGCTTCCAGGTTGCTGGCGAACCGATTCCCGGAAATCCGGGCTCTATCTCCCCAGAACTGTTCTCGCGCTGGAAAAGTGAGGGGCTCATAGAATTCTTAGGACATCGCTCGGACATGCCCCAACTCATTAAGGACAGCAGCGTCGTCTGCCTGCCCTCGTATTATGGTGAGGGTATTCCCAAGATTCTTATCGAGGCGGCCGCAGCAGGCCGCGCAATTGTGACGACGGATTGGCCCGGTTGCCGTGATATCGTCAGTGATGGGGACAACGGCCTTCTCGTTCCCCCGCGTGACAGCGCAGCCCTCGCCGACGCAATCGAGAACTTGGCACGCAACCCCGAACTCTGCAGAAAGCTGGGCGCACGGGGTCGAGAGCGTGTGGCACAAGAAGGTTTCGATGAAAACACGGTGGTCCAACAAACCCTCGCGCTGTACCAAGAACTGCTGGTTTCCCGGGGCCGCGCAGTTTAGAATTGCCGTACTCCTAACCTTCTCGGAGCTGCGTCCTTATGAATTCCACCATCGATCCAAGAACTGACATCGGACACGTTCACCTTAAGGTGGCGGATTTGGAACGTGCCATCGCATTCTACCATGGCGTTCTGGGGTTCGAAGTGACTCAACGCATGGGAAAATCAGCGGCGTTCTTAGGCGCCGGTGGCTATCATCACCACATTGGACTGAATACCTGGGAGAGTCTGGGGGGAAAAGCTCCTCCTGCCAACACAACAGGACTCTATCATGTCGCGATTCGGTATCCCGACCGTGCCACGCTCGGCGATGCTTTGCGTAGACTTATCGCCGCCAAGATCCCTCTCGAAGGCGCGAGCGACCATGGGGTTAGCGAGGCGCTCTATTTGCGAGATCCCGATGGGAATGGTGTGGAGCTTTACCGCGATCGGCCGCGTGAAGATTGGCCACGCACTGCCCAAGGCGAGCTGCAAATGACTCTTGATCCCCTGGATCTTGACTCTCTACTCGCGACCGCCAAGCCTTAGAACAAACTCAGCTGCGAGATCGGACGCTCGAACGTACTTTCCCGCCGCTGCGGCGATGATTCTTCCCGAATGTTCATACCCAGCCGGCGACAGGTTTGTTCATACAACCATTCAATCGCCTGCCATTGCGGTCCATCGCCGTGCATGCGAGTTCCGAATTCGCTGCGATTCAAAACTCCGCCTTTCATCGCCGCCACCTGACTAAGCACTTTCTTAGCGCGATCGGGAAATTCTCGCTCAAGCCTTTCGATGAAGACAGGCTTCACTTCCAAGGGCAGACGCAACAAAGTGAGAAAGGAAAAGCGCGCACCCGCATCATACGCGCGTTCAAGTATTTCAGGAATCTGGGAATCATTTAATCCAGGGATTACCGGGGCAACTCCCACTCCGACGGGGATTCCAGCGTCGCACAACTCTTTCATTGCTCGCAATCGGATGCTGGGCCGTGGCGCATAGGGCTCAATACGACGGGAAACCTTGTCATCGCTGAAAGCCAGGCTCGTTATCACTGTTACTTTGGCAACCCGATTGAGCGCAGAAAGGATATCGAGGTCGCGCCGAATGAGCGCTCCCTTCGTGATGATGGCAACCGGATTCTTGTATTCAAGACAAACCTTCAAGCATGCGCGCGTAATTTCATACGAAGCCTCGAGCGGCTGATAACAATCCGTAACACCAGAAAATACAATCTCATCACCTTGCCAGGAGCGCTTCTCGAATTCTCGCTTCAAAAGCTCTGCTGCATTTGTCTTAACGACAATCTTCCGCTCGAAATCAGTGCCTGCGCCTAAGTCGAGGTACTGATGCGTCGGGCGCGCATAACAATAGGCGCAACCATGAAAACAACCGCGATACGGGTTGACGCTGAAACCAAACCCGATATCCGGACTTTGGTTACGAGCGACTATTGATTTGGCAGTCTCTTCATACACGTGAAGCTTGAAAGGCGGCGGTTCATCAAGCCACTCGATCGTACTAGCGGACCAGGGATTGGGAGGATTTGACACTTGAGCTGGAGTCATACACGCCTCGATCTTCTATTATTGTTCTAGTGTACAATATTACTAGAACCTCATGATAGAGGCTTCCTGCGCGGGCGTAACCCACTGCTACGTAAGGATTTTCGCGAAATTAGGCGTCGTATCCGTTGGCGGATCGCTGTTCGGACACCTCAATCGTCTCGCCCGGGACGATGTGCGGATCGTAAGCATAGTAATGCTCATCGCGCGTGTCGGAATGATTCACGACGACTCCAAGAATCCCCGCATTCGCTTCCTGCAAACGACGCGTTGCTTCTTGAATATGACGCTTGCGAGTCTCCTTGCCGTGCACCACAAGAATAACTCCGGCGCCCATGCGCGACAGCATCAAAGCGTCCGAGACCGGTAAAATTGGAGGAGCGTCGAGCAGAACAAACTCATACATCTCGGAAAGCTTGCGCAGCAGTTCCCCCATCTTCTTCGAACCGATCAACGCAGCCGGATTCGGAGACAGCGCCCCTGCTGGGATAATCGAAAGATTCGGAACACTGGTCGCCACGAGAACGTCGCTCAGGCGCTTTTGTCCGGTTAAGAAATCGACAACTCCCGGAGCCTCTCTGCTAATGCTAAAGCGCTCGTACACTGAGGGTCTGCGCAAATCGCAGTCAACAAGAACGACCCGACTTCCGGCCTGCGCCATAGTAATGGCAAGGTTTGAAATCAGCGTAGTTTTGCCTTCACTCTTCGTCGCGCTCGTTACAAGCACAAGCTGCGGCGGCTGTTCTGGCGAGGAAAGCAACAAGCCCGTGCGGATAGTTTGGAAAGCCTCCGCCGCGATAGAGCGCGGAGCGGAGATCGTCACAAAATTCTGCGAGGCAACCGGAGTGCCCTGCGCCGCTGGCGTTACCGCAGGCGGCGAATACGTGGCACGCTCAGGCTGGCCTTTGGCGGGGCGAGACGCATCAGACTTCGAACCAGACATGCCGAGCAGCTTCACGCCCTTAAGCGGCCCACCAACCGGACGGTCAGAGAACACGGGAATTACCCCCAGCGTTGGCAACCCAAGCACGTTACGCACTTCATCCGGATGTCCCAATGAATTGTCGAGCGTCTCAAGCGCAAAGGCAGCCAAGAACCCAAGCAGCGGTCCGAAGCCTAGCGCCATAAGCAAATTTAGCGTGCGACGCGGACTGGATGGGAAATCAGGTACCGCGGCAAGTTCTGTCACAATGATATTGCTGCTAGGGTTCTCTGCCGTGAGCTGCACTTCCTTTAAGCGTCGCAGCACCGATTGATGCAAGTCTTTCAGAGACTCAAACTCGCGCCGCATTATATGCAGCTGCACCTGCTTGCGTGAAACGTCGAAGGCCTCAGTCTTTAAACTTTCGAGCTGCGACTTGAGTTCCTCCTCTGCAGCCAGAGCGGACTTATAGCGCGCCTCAAGCGCATCGATTGATCCTTGTCGCTCCATCTTGAGAGCTTTCTTAAGTTCATCGAGGCGAGCCTTGAGTTGACTCATGCGCGGATAGGCATCACCAAACTTCGACGACAACATCGCGTACTCGGCTTGGGCGGCATTAAGCTCGGTGCGGAGATTTCGAATCGTGTCATCATCAAGCGAGCTGGACTTTAGTCCCGATCCCGTTTTCGACTCATTCAGGGCAGCTTCCGTGCGAACCCGTAATGCAGAGGCATCACTGAGCTTCTGATTGAGTTCAGAAATCTGTTTAATTACGAGATTCTCATTTGAGTCGAGAGTGATCAGAGAATTCTGCTCGGAATACTTCCCGATATTACTCTCGGCTGTCGAAACTTTATCCTCTAGCTCACGCGCCTGATTCGACAAGAAGAGCAGATTCACAATCGTCATCTTGCGGCGTTCAGCTCGCGCGTAATCTATAAACGCACGCGCATGTGCGTTCGCAATCTTCGCTGAAAGCATCGGCTCTGAAGTAGTGGCAGAGACCCGCGCCAAGGACGTCTTAAACACTGGCTCAACGTGAATTAAGCCGAGGTATGCCTTCAATACCTTCTGAGGATAATGGTACGCGTCCTCATTTTCATTTACACCGACATTGCGAACTTCAATCTTTGACTTGGCAACCGCCCCATTGGTTCTGCGCAAAAACGCCAAAATCTCTTCTCCATTCTCTGGATCTGAGAGAACCTTGTCAGCAACCGAGAGACTTGTAAGTTGGTCAACCTGAGTATTGAGATAATCTTGCTCGAGCGTCTTCGCGCGCAGAACGTCTTCACTTCCATCCCCCGGTAGAGCAGGAGAGTACGTCCCGATTTTAATGCTGGTGGTTGCCGTATAAAGACGAGTTGCCCAAAATGAATAGGCCGCAACGAGCGCAATGACGGCCCCGGCGACCGCAATCACGACTTTGCGTCGCTTTATGATTACTTCCAAAAAATGATGCAGAGAGTGCTCGCCATGTGCATCGAGACGACCAGCCGAATACGCATAGGGGTTCTCGCTTACCTTCTCCGGAAGGTAACGCGGCAACGGTCGGATGGCGGGAGACAGATCGTCGTTATTATTCTTCACAACAAAATGGCCTTAAATGACGTGTAGGCTCTCGGGAGAATTTCAAGATGCTGTTTCAGCGGCTACCCTCGGGCACGGGAATTTTAGCATATCCCAAAAACTTAAGTCACAGCCGCTCCGACAAAACATATGAGCAACTTTCCCATGCTTGATTAGAAAGGAGTAACTTATTAGTTTGAGCCCTACAAAGTACCAGCTTATGTCTTTTGTTCTGAGACTTCAATGGCTTAGCTGGTCTATCGAGATCCCGACCCTATAATGAAGCCCCTATTTTGCCATCCTAAATTTGTGCGTGGGCTATCCTGGCTTTTGGTGTTGCTCAGCGCCTCTGTGGTGGCTCTAGCTGCAACGGCTGAGCCTCGAAAATGTTCGGATTGCATCGATGTGCGCCCCCCGGTCGACTACGCTACATACTTGAACAATCCCGGTCGCGGCTGGGAGTCGAACAACAGAACGCTGACTGACCTCAAGGCTGCGGAAGCACCGCCGAGCAGAGTCGCTTATTTCAAGTACTACCTAAAAACATTTCTCCGCGAAGACGGCTCAATCGATACGAGCCGATTGGCTCGCGATTTGGAGAACGCAAAGAAATCTGGTCAACAACTGGGTTTCCGCTTAATGATTTTCTCAGAAGAAGAGGGAGGAGAAATACTGCAATCCTTCGGCGTCAAGAGCGGAATGCAATACCGCTACATCGATGGTGATTTCAAAAGCCCGCAGCAGTGGGCACCCGATTTAGATGATTCGGCAACGCAATCTGTTTTACGAAAGCTCCTTTTTACCCTCGGAAAGCGCTTCGACGGCGATCCGCGACTCAGCCATATCGACATCGGATACGTAGGCCTGTGGGGCGAGTGGCAGACGAGCGACACTGTTCCGCGTGTGCCCATGCCTTCTCTTGAATCCCAGAAACGCATTATCGATATGCACTTTGAGGCTTTCCCTAGCACAAAGAAGATAATGCAGCTGCAAAGTGCGGCAAGCGTCCGGTACGCTCTTGAGCGAGGGGCAGGCTTACGCGCGGACTGTCTGGGTGGACTGTCGACAACCATGATGCGGCTTTATCCACTAACCCTGCTGGCTGCAGGTGCCCAGGATGCCTGGAAGAAGGCTCCCTTCATTTTTGAAATTTGTTGGAACCTGGAAGATTGGGAGAAGAGATCCTTTAAAAGCTCGGAGATTTTCTCCACTGCGCTCGACACCTACCACGCCTCGCTTATCAACACGAAGAGCTCCTCAATTCCCGCCGCAATGCGCGATGAGTTCTACGCGATGCTGAAGCGACTGGGCTATCGATTTGCCATTACAAAGATCCAGCACCCGAGACGCGTGGGCTCCGAAGCTTCTTTGCCGCTTCACATAACATTCGAGAATAGCGGCTCAGCTCCCTGCTACGTCGACTATCGACTTATTTTGCGCTTGCGTTCGAAAGACGGGAGCGGCGCTGCGGATATTCCCACTCCTTCACGCTTATGTCCGCAGCTGCCCGGCAGCTTTGAGTTCGACTTAGAAATACCCCTCCCCCCGCAGACGCGCGCGGGTGAGTATGACCTCGGATTCGGGGTGGCGGAACGCGAAAGCTTGACGCCTAGCATTCAACTTGCCAACACTACATCAAAAGACGGCTGGTACTGGCTTAGCTCCCTGCGCGTCGAAAAGGAAATTCCATGAAACAATCGCTACGCTGGCTTTATATCCCGTGGCTCCTCTGCGCCGCGTACATTTTCGGATTTTCCTATCCAGCCGCCATGGATCTTCCCAATCATCTGGCGCGCGCATTCGTGCTCGATAGCTGCATGAGTGGGTCGCAATCCACCATGTGCCAGAATTTTCTGGCGGAGTTCCGCCCCATTTCATATTTCTTCGCTGACTACAGCATCATCCTGCTGCTCAAAATTTTTCCCAACCCATTTTGGGCCGGCAAAATTGCATTGTTCCTCGTTCTTTCTTTGAACTTAGTAGGCTGGTACGTGCTGTTCCGAAAAGTGCGTGGTGAAATGAATGCAGCGTATGTGGCCGGCTTGTTGCTGCTCTTCAACAATTTCTTCTATAAGGGTTTTTACGCCTACTTGCTCGGTAATGGCGCCTTCCTTTTCTGGCTGGCCTATTGGTGGCCGCGCCGAAACGAGCATTCTCTTCGATCGAGTGCGGGACTGAGCGTCGGGCTTTTCGCGCTTTTCCTTTGCCATCTTGGCGCGTTCTTTTCTGCACTGATTTGCTACGGCGCCTACGCTGTGTGGAGATTCGTGGATAACGCCGAGGGGAACCGCTGGCAAGTTATTCGCTCGTACGCTCGCGACTGGCTTTTCGCCCTCACCTTCCTCGGCATTTATGGTTTTCAACAATATGCCACGGGAGCCACGCTACTCGGACACACTGGGATGCAGGGGCTTGAGGCAGGCAGCGCAAGTTTGCGCTGGTGGATGCTGAAGCTCGTGCGCTTCACTTACGTCACCTTCAATCATCACAAGTATTTCGACACGCTGATCTTCGCTCTGGTCGTACTCGTCGTTGCCAGCGCTGTGCGGCGTCACACCCTCGCCAATCGCGCCAAGAGCTTCCTATTATTTTGCTCATTGGTTTTCGCCGTTGCCTACCTTGTTACCCCCGATATCTCTCACGGGGGCTCGGATGTCGACTTACGCTTCCTGTTACCTGGGTATTTTGTAATGTTTCTTGGTTTCGGCGCGCTCATTGAAGACTCAAAGTCCACCCGCAGCCTGGTGATATCGCTGGTGACTCTGCAATTTGCGTTCAATTTCTATTATCAGTTCCCCGTGCAAAGCGAATTGGGTGCCCTCGATAGAGCGATGCAAAAAATTCCTGCTGGCCAACGACTCGTTGAAATCAATTCACGCGCTAATATGCCCACGGGCACCCTTTCGCGGGTAAACCCGCTTTCGCACTACGGCACCTATTACATGCTCAAGGGCGGGGTGCTCGTAAATGGAATGCTGAATTGCTACATGAATCCGAACATCCCTTATTTTTGTTATCGGAATCCCGAGGATTCAACTTCGACATTCAAGAATCAGTTCGAAGGACTGCCTGCTCTGAGCAAAGAAGAGATCGAGGAGCTGCGCAGCCGCTTTGATTACATTCTGCTGATTGAGCCCTCTGAGCCCCTCGTGGAGATGCGCTTACCGGAGAATGAATTCGCGCGCATCTACCGTGATGGAGATGTGTATGTACTCAAACCTATACGATCTGGCACCACGTAGCATATAAACGTTCTTAGTATCAGCAGGTTAAAGCTGGCCCCTCGCGGGATAGTTTCACGTCTTTTAGTTGGTGCTTCTCAGATATTTTTTCGTCTCGCAAAAAAAAGCGGATAGGCAGATCAGGAAAACCTCGCTACACTTTTTGCATCGAGGATCTCCGGCTCGCTAACAATGCAAAATTGGAGTGTAAGGCGGTGACGCCGTCCCTGATGCAAGTTCGAGGGCTCGTACGTACATAGTTAGAAACGCCGGATCAGCATAGAAAGAATTCGTTGTAATGAGCCACCAGAGGCTCTATGGCGCAGTTCATTTTTGGATTCCTTTTTTTTCGAGAAATCAGCGTTTTCCATCCCCGAAATTCAATGTTTTTTGCGAGATAACTTCGAATTTTGTCGATGGTGAACGCATCTTATGTAGCTGTGATTTGAATGACCGGGATCATACCCACATTCAAAGAATGTAGATCGAGTTTGGCAGGGAAGTTTTAATGCACAAAGTTATCAGCTCCGGTTGGGCGACCTATGTATTTTGTATTGGCTGCGCGGCCTTTTTTTCTGCGCACGCACACGCCGATCCACAAACTTCTCTCCCCTCCTATGCAGCCAACGCCAAGAGAATAGTTTCCATCGAAGGCCGAGAAGGCAGCGTGGTGCGCCTAGCAGTTCCACGACAAGCAAAGGGCTCGGTGTACCGCTGGGACTTGGACGGAGACAAGACGTTTGAAACTCGCGGTCGCGTCGTGGAGGTTGTGTTCCCCGACAATGGTAAATACCGAGTGCGTTACAGAATCTCTCCCCCCGCAGCAAAATCAAATCGGCAGCTGCGTGCTGCCACACTTGCAAGCCCCCCAAGAGCAGTAACCGGCCGCAAAGTCGTCGAGATCTCTAACGTACCTCCTACCGCTGATATTGGAGGCCCCTATGAAGGCAGCTCCGGCCAGAGTCTTCGCTTTCTGGGCTTGGGAGACGATAGCAGCCTCGCAGATCGCCGCGCTGGAATCATATATACCTGGGATTTTGGCGATGGCAGCGAAGTGGAAAGCGGCGCCGATTTAACTGCGCCACTGCATACCTATGCTGCTCCGGGAATCTACACCGCTACACTTGTCACTCGCGATAAGGATTCAGCGTCGAGCAGTGAATCACAAACAACCGTGTCGATAGTGGAGCCGAATCCGACTCCTAATCCTACGAATCCGCCGAACAACCCGACCAGCACTCCAACGCCCGTACCACCGGCGGCAACCACCAAGGTAAACCCTCAGGAGATTCAGGGCGTAATTCCAAATCCAGAGATGGGATGGCAGTCCGGAGACAAAGTAAATACGAGCGGATCTGATGCCCAAGGGATCGCCAACAAAGTTGCGTATATCAAGTACTATTGGAAAGATCTTGAAACTGGGAATGGGGTCTTTAACTGGACGACGTTCGAGCAGCGCCTCACTCAAGCTCGCAATAGCGGACAAAAAGTAGCCTTTCGAATTGTGGCGGTGGATCCTATCACGAGCGCCCCAACTTGGCTCCGTGACGCCGGCGCTGCGGGCACCTGGATTAGATACTACGCTGACGGCGGCAACACGCCGCAAGTGTGGAGCCCGACACTGAGCGATCCAATCTTTCAGCAAAAGCACGCTCAGTTCATGCAAGTTCTTGGACAGCGTTATAACGGGCATCCCGACATAGCCTTTGTGGATATTGGTTCAGTGGGCTGGTGGGGAGAATGGCATTACTGGTCTTCCACTCCCACTATCCCAACTCCGAGTGCAGCAACTATGCGCACCATTATCGATCAGTATGTGAACAACTTCCCCAACACCCCCTTGGTCGCGCAACTTGAGAACGCTACTGGCTTGAGCTATGCGATATCGCGTGGAACCGGCTATCGAGGTGATTGCATCGGCGCAGTGGATAATCAGATGCCCTATCTCTATGAGCCCAATATCCAAACCGCACAGGCGCAAGAGGCGTGGCGGCACGCTCCGATCCACTTTGAGACCTGCTGGGATATTCGCCATTGGGTCGAGCAAGGTTGGAATTTGCGCTACATCATGGACTGGATGCTCGCCCACCATGTGTCGGGCCTCAACAACAAAAACGCCCCCGTCCCTTCCTCTGCCATGTCGGAAGTAACTCGCCTCCTGACCCGCATGGGGTATCGATACGTATTGAGAGAACTTCGCCATCCGCAGAAAGCTCATGCCGGCAACGTGGTGACACTCTCGATGGATTGGGAAAACATCGGCGTGGCGCCGTCCTATGGACGCTACGTGTTTGCGATGCAGCTGCGTAGGCTATCCGGAACCGTGGTCGCAACACAGTCTACCCAGAATCGCGTGAAGAACTGGATGCCCGGCCCCCTTACGGTGGATGAAGGTTTGGTAATTCCGAGCAATCTGGCACCAGGAACGTATTCGATCGCTATCGGGATAGTCGACCCCACGACGGGACAACCACAAGTGCGACTGGCAATCGCAGGACGTGAAAGCAGCGGCTGGTACCCGGTTAGCACGATCAAGATTGAGTAGCCGGCAGATCGACGTTGCTCGAATCCAACACAGATCGCAACCATCGGCAGTGGCAAAAGAGGCAGCACAGGATCCTTATCGGGGGATTGCTTCGGGCAGGAGCCCTCGCAATGACAGGGGCGAGAATCCGAAGGTTAAAACTAGTACCTCACAGTTCCAAATCTGTCATTGCGAGCGGCAAATCTGCACCTCTCTTTGCCCCGCCACGACTGCAGCGCGGCAATCCCCCGATCAGGATCCACTGAGGGTCCTTGCTCCACTGACGTACGTTACGATCGGTTCAGAGATTCTCTTCTCATTAAGGAGAAAGGCATCGCAAACAACGGCAGCTGAAGTAGCGGCAACTAAAGATTCTTATCGGAGGCTCCCCCGTCCCTTGGACTCGTAGTTCCCCTCTGCGAAAAACACCTAGTTAAAATCACTACCCGCCCAGTTCCCTCGAGTTCGTTTCAGTTCACACCAGTCGGTATGGGGATTGCAATTCATACCATTGCCGCATTTACGCGGCCTCATGGGGATGGGGTCCTTTACGTTAACGAGTCTCGCAACTCGTTGGTTTTAGCGGGAGTCGCTCCCTTACGTAGGTTTTGTTGCGTATGAAAAAGTTGTTCCACTATGTGAACGCCAAGTTCCTAGTGTGCGAAATTCTCGTAGCCGCTCTTTCATTAGTGATGACGCAAAGTGCGTCTGCGGCTAGTGCTCCTCGTATTGTCATTTCCGGCTCTAAGACCGAGGGGTCGCTTGTAACACTAAGCGTGTCCGGCGGCGGCATTTACGCCTGGGACATCGGTGGAAAGGGCAAATACAAAGCAAAAGGCGCTTCCATCTCTCGAATCCTCTCTAATAGCGGCCCCCTAACTATCCGCGTTAAACGTATCTCGGGCGGATCGGCTGCCGCGCGTCGCGCAAAAGGCAGCATCACGGTCGGAAGTTTCACGATCAAGAACCGCCGTCCGAGCGTTGATCTGGGCGGCCCCTATGGAGCACAAGCCGGATCGAGCGTTACCTTCCGAGCTGAAGCCACTGACCCGAGTCCAGCAGACGTCGCCGCCGGATTTTCATTCTCTTGGAACTTCGGAGACGGCAATGTTGCGAGCGGTAAGAACTTAAAGAACGCCTCGCACACCTATTCACGCGCTGGAACGTACACCGTATCAGTGGTAGTCCGGGATAAAGATGGCGCGAAGAGCCATGCTTCGAGCGCCAGCGTCATCGTCGTAGCGCCCGGAAATGAACCGCCTCCTTCTTCTCCTCCGACCTCTCCACCGAGTTCGCCGCCCAGCGGCCCACTCGCAATTGCGACTCCACAAGAGTTGGCTGATGAGATTATCACTAATCCTGGAATCGGCTGGCAGTCTTGCGACAAAGTAAATACCAGCGGACAGGACTCTCAAGGCTTCAAGAACAAAGTCGCCTTCATCAAGTACTACTGGAAGGATCTTGAAACCGCCGATGGTGTCTTCAACTGGACGGTCTTCGATCAGCGACTTAATCAGGCCAACAACAGCGGACAAACCGTCTCCTTCCGTGTTGTCATTAGCGACAATCTGGTTTCAGCCCCCCAGTGGCTCAAGAATCTCGGGGTTCCTGGCTATACCTATGTTGCCGAAGGCGGACCGCAAACGTGGACGCCCGACATGAACAACGCGGTTGTCCAGCAGAAGTACTTCCAATTTCTACAAGCGATGGGCCAACGTTACGACAACGACGTGCGAGTAAATGACCTGGACATTTCCGGCGTTGGACTGTGGGGCGAATGGCACTGGGGGGACACGACTCCGCAGGTGCCGATGCCAACCCAAGCCACGATGAACCTGATTGTGGACAAGCACTTCGAGTATTTTCCGAACAAACCGAAGATCGCGCAGCTCGAACACCAAACCACCTTGAACTACGCCATCTCTCGCGGCTCAGGATATCGCGGAGATTGCTGGGGCAACATGCAGTGGCAAAATAGAATCTCGCCCCCCGGCATGTATGCGCAACGAGTTGCCGGAGCGCAGGCGCAGAATGCTTGGAAAACCGCGCCGGTGGCCATGGAGTCCTGCTGGACGATGGCGTACTGGGCCAATCAGAACTGGGATACCGATTACCTCCTGCAGTGGGCAGTCGATAACCACGTCTCGGAAGTCCACAATAAAAACTCTTCGGTACCCACGCACATGATTCCGAAGGTAAACGAGATGCTGAAGAAACTCGGCTATCGCTTCGTTTTGAAACAACTTAGCCATGCAAAGTCCATTAACGCTGGTGAGGCACTCACTTTGTCGATGGACTGGGAGAACAAGGGAAATGCACCTAGTTATAGAAACTATGTCTTAGGCGTGCAGATTCGAACGGCTGGCGGCTCTGTGGTAGCGACCTTCGCGACACCGACTCAGGTAAAGGCCTGGTTGCCGGGAGCATTCTCCGTCGATCAAGCAATCACCATTCCGTCCAATCTAGCTGCGGGTCAGTATACGGTGGCGATCTCTATCGTCGATCCAGGCACTAAACAGCCTAAAGTTCAGCTCGCAAACGCGGGCAAGGACGGCAACGGCTGGTATCCGCTCACTACCTTGGAAGTGAAATAGTCTGCTGGTGGCTGCAGTATTACACGAAGGCGCAGGCTTTTTTCCTTCAAGATTGACAGCTTGCGCTGCCTTTGACTAAGGGCACCCCGGCTATTAGTATACTGAATACTTTCACAATTCCTTAGGAATCCCCTTGTCCGCCACCTCGCTTGCTTGCGAAATCATCGATGACCCGCGCGCCTGGACAGCGCTCGAAGGCGAGTGGCGCGAACTTTATGCCACCAGCGCCGCCGCCTCAACCTTGCGCTGGGAATGGCTCAACACTTGGTGGGCGGTCTTCGGCGATATCTATGGCAGCGCGCCGGGCGGACTTCGAGTCATTGTGGTGCGAAAGGAGGGTCGGCTTATTGCAGCCTTGCCACTCTACCTACAGAACGCACGCACCTCATTATCGCGACCTCGACTTGGTTTTATGGGAACCGGCGAAGATCGCAATGAGGCCGTGTATCCTGAAAAATTGGATGTGCTGCACGAGCCCTTGGACCAAGTGACACGCAGCCAAGTGCGGACTGAATTGCTTCAGGCGCTCTCCAAGCTTAACTTCCATGAGTTCGACAGCGGTATTGCTTCGGATGCTTCCCTGCTCATAGAACTTTTCAGGGCTTTGCCAAGCGCCTCAAGCAAACACGTGGAACGCAAATATCCGGCCCCTTTTGCGGATTTGAGTGGAGGATTCGAGTCTTACCTCGAGAAACAGTCTAGTAATGCTCGGCAGCAATTTCGCCGCATGCTACGCGCGGTCTCAAAGTCTGGGGCAACATTCGACGTTGCAAGCACTTCCGAGCAAGCGCAGGGTTTCTTTGACGAACTCGTTTCGCTACACCAAGAACGTTGGGAGAGCTCTGGTGAGTCAGGCGCGTTTAGCAGTCCGCGTGTTATTGCATTTCACCGGCGCTTACTTGAAGAACTTATCCCTAACGGCAAAGCCGTGATCGCCCGTCTTGGTACCAGCACGCGAAGCATCGCTATCCTCTATGGTTTCAAAGAAGGCACTTCGTTCGAGTTCTATCAGTCCGGGGTGAGGCATGAAGAATTCGGAGAGATAAAGAGCCCGGGCATCACCGCGCATCTTTTGCTGATGCAGCACGTGGCAGAACATGGCATCAGCACTTATGATTTTTTAGCAGGTGCCTCTACCTATAAAGATAAATTGGCAACCTCAACGCGCCACCTCGTCCGCATTCGCATTCTAAAACTGACTCTTGGAAACGTCGTGTACATGATGCAGGAGATCGGCGCGCGGCTTACCAGGCGTCTTACCCGATCTGCCCCGCGCACGGAACAGGAGTCGAGCCATGCTTAATGCCGCGACGAATCTGCCACATGAGTACGAGGTAAAAATCCTCTCGGGAGATCGCGGCGTCGTATCCCAGATTGCAGACGAATGGCGTGCGTTGTGCGAGGAAGGTGTCTCCAACCAACCGTTTTATCGCCCCGAGTGGTTTGAAGCGTATCTGGAAGCCTTTGAACCACAAGCAAAGCTCTTGCTCTTTACCGTGCGGAACTGTGGCCGCTTACGCGCGGTTCTACCACTAATCGAAGAACGCGCTCTGTTTTTGGGAGTCCCCGTACGTAAGCTACGCTCTCCCACGAACGTGCACTCAAATCGCTTCGACATTGCCGTGGGAAGCGATTCGTCCAAGGAATTACTTCAGCGCTTGTGGGCAGCACTCGAAAGCTACCACTGGGATGTGGTCGAACTACAAGATGTTCCTGTGCAAGGCATGGCGCGTGAGTTCCTTGGCTGTGCACAGCAGGCAGGTTCTCCTGTTGGCCTGTGGGAATCAATGCGCACACCCTATATTCCCCTGCCGCAGTCAGCGAAGGATGTCGAGAGCGCGCTTGGAAAGAGTGATTCAAACTTCTTCTCGAATCTAAAGAAGAAGATGAAAAAGTTGGAGAAGTCAGGCGCGGTACAGCTGAATGCATCGCGCAGCGCGGATCAAACTATTCTAGATCGTTTCTATGATATGGAAATGGCGACTTGGAAGGGTCGCGAAGGGACAGCGATCGCTTGCGATGCAGCGACGCGACGCTTCTACGATCTGCTCGCGCAAGCCGCAGCACGTTATGGTTATTTAGACATTCAAACATTAACTTGCGGAGAGGATGCCGCCGCGATGAACTTCTCCCTCACCCTAGGGGGCAAGCATTTCATTCCCAAAACCACCTACTCCGAGAAATTCTCCCAGTCTTCGCCGGGACAATTAATAATGCGTGAAGCAATCAGGTCATGTCTGACGCAGGGCATCCGTGAAATGGATTTCCTTGGTCCCTGGGTTTCGTGGAAAGGACATTGGACTTCGGAGACGCGGGAACATTCGCATTGCTACATATTCCGTGCGGGCGCAAAAGGAACGTTTCTGCATTTTCTTAAATTCACCGCCGCTGCAACCGCTCGTAGATTAAAACGCGAGTGGCAGCGCCGAAGAGGAGCGCGCCAGGCAGCCAAGCAGGCCTCTTAACGTAGTACCCCGGAATTCTTGAGACCCTCCGCTACGGCAGACGCCACCAAAGGAAAGGTGTTCTGACGGTAATGCACTTCGTCATAGAAATATTCCAGAGTCTTGGGAATCGACTTCTCAAGATCTATGAAATGGGCGCCCCCACTCTTGGCGAGCTCAGCCATTTTGGCGTTGTACGCTTCCATCCCCGCGATCGCGGTCTCTATGGTCCACTGCTTGGTAGGGCCCACCGCTTGATAATTCAAAAGCTGTAAGGTTTTTCGCTCTTCCTCACTCATGCCGGGCTTGAAGAAATATGGCTCGCTCATGAGCACAACCTTCGTCCCATCGAGCTTGGCGAAATCTAGCAACGTGCGCACATTTCGCTCATAGCTCGCTAGTCCGGGGAACTCCTTCGTCGTGATCATTTCACGAGGTGTATAGTTCCAAAGTCCGGCAATCATATCTGCCAAGAAGCCGACCAGTCCCTTGCGATCGATCAAGCGATTCACCGGGCCGTAAAAATGCCCGTAATCAGGGCGAAAGGATCCATGGCTGATGTAAGAAAAATCTGCATTGGTGAGGAGATCGTTCACTGACTCCATCACGATCAGAACATCAGGCTTGAGATGTCTCAAATTGAGTTCGTAATTAATGAGTACATGCTGCGTCGTGTACCATTGCTTGCCCATGTTGAGCACTTTCACTTTCTTTCCGTCGATTGTTTCAGGCAGCAGTTTCTGCAATCTTCCCTCCCAGCCCTGCCCCTCAACGTCGGCGAATTCGGTCGTCGAGCCGCCCACGCACATGATTAGAAACAGTTCGTCGCGCTTTAGGTCAGCGGGCGCGTTCTGCGGGCGAATCTGGAGATAGGGATGGTACTTTTCGATCTGCTGAACGTATGACTTCTGGTACAGGTAATCGGCGACCGGGTACCCCAATGCCAATGCCACAGCGGCACTGAAGCACATGAGTCCGACCAGAGGTCCCGAAATTTTTCCTCGACGAATGGCAAGATAGATCGAGAGGATGAGTAACGTGAGGAGCGGAACTCCAATTCGCAATAGCCACAATAGCGCAGAAGCGACGAGGCCTTTCTCCAAATAGTAGGGATCGGGACGTAAGAATCCACAAAAAGCGACAACGCCTATCGCAAGGATAAGCAACATAACGAGGAGATCTAAAGCCTTAATTCGCCCCACCGACGCTCCATCCAAATAAACAAGTAAGCTGCAGCGAACTCCGTCTTTCGAGACTCACTCGTTATAATACAGGTTGGTGGAGGCACTCTAGAGCGAGGCCGAAAAAGTTAGTGAAAATCGTATCCCTCCCCCACCAGGCCCATTTGTGGAGGCTGCTAGGGTTACCGGTTGAGCTAATTAGTTATGCGTGCTCGAAGACTTTCTTTATTGCCACGAGTGCGAGATCGAGATCTTTCTGCTCAATCACCAAAGGCGGCGCAAAGCGAATGGTCTGGACACGCGTATCTTTACAAAGAAGCCCGTGCTCCTTAAGCCGAGCGCATACTTTCTTTGCGGGACCGTAGGCCGGATCGACATCACAGCCGATAAATAATCCTCGCCCGCGCACCTCCGTTATGAAGGGCGACTTGATTGCGCGCAATTCTCTTAGGAAATACTCGCCCAAAGTCTTGGCGCGGACTTCGGGTTTCTCCTCTTTGATAAGGGCGATCACCTCTCGCGCAATTGCGCAGGCAAATGGATTTCCGCCGAAGGTGCTACCGTGACTACCAGGCGTGAAGACATGCAGTACTTCCCGTTTGCCGACGACGGCCGAAATTGGAGTAACTCCACCGCCTAAAGACTTTCCAAGCAAGAGAAGGTCTGGAATGACGTGTTCGTGATCACAGGCGAAAATATCCCCTGTTCGGCACAGCCCCGTTTGAATTTCATCCGCTATGAGCAGAACCTTATGCTTCGTACAAATCTCACGCAGTGACTTTAAATATCCCGACGGCGGAATAATTACCCCGCCCTCGCCTTGAATGGGTTCAGCCAGAACGGCAACCGTATTCTCGGAGATCAGGGACTCCAAGTGCGCTGCATCTCCAAAGCGCGCGATTTTGAATCCCGGCGTGAATGGGCCGAAGTCGCGTGTCGATTCCTTGTCCGTACTGAAGCTAATTATGGTGGTGGTGCGGCCTGCGAAATTACCGCTCAGGCAAATGATCTCTGCTTTGTTCTCGGCAACTTTCTTTACCTCATAGCCCCAGCGACGAGCAGCCTTGATCGATGTCTCCACGGCCTCAGCGCCGGAATTCATCGGAAGCACCATCTCAAGGGAGCAGAACTCGGAAAGTTCTTGGCAGAGTGGGCCTAACTGGTCGTTAAAAAATGCGCGGCTGGTCATGGTAAGCCGATTGAGCTGAGCTGCAGCGGCTTTCAGGATGCGCTTGTTTTGGTGTCCGAAATTCAGCGCACTATATGCACTCAACATATCCAGGTAGCGATTGCCTTCGACGTCACTCACCCAGGCCCCGTCCCCGGAAGCGAGAACTACCTCGAGGGGAGAATAGTTGTGTGCGCTGTAGCGCTGGGTAAGTTCGATATGCTGTTTTGAGTCCATAATCCACGTAAAGAAGGCTTGCTTCTATAATAAGATGCCAAAGCCAAGAGCGCTATGCGCCCAATTATTCAAACGCGGAAAAGGCCAAAAATGGGCCTAAAACTTAGAATACCCCGGATAGCGTGGGAACGGGATGACATCGCGAATATTCTGCATACCCGTCACATACATGAGAAAACGCTCAAATCCCAATCCGAATCCGGCATGAGGAACAGTTCCAAATTTCCGAAGCTGCAAGTACCACCAGTAGTTTTCTTCAGGCAGTTTCATTTCACGGATTCGCTCCAACAGCACATCATGGCGTTCCTCACGCTGTGAGCCGCCGATTATTTCACCCAAACGCGGCACCAAGGTATCCATGGCGCGCACCGTTTTGCCATCGTCATTGACCTTCATATAAAAGGCCTTGATGTCCTTGGGGTAGTTCACCACGAACATCGGCCCTTTCACGTACTCATCGGTCAAATAGCGCTCGTGCTCGGACTGCAAATCCATGCCCCAGTGCACAGGGAACTCGAACTTCTTTCCGCTCTTCTCGAGCACTTTGATGGCTTCCGTGTAATCCATCGCGGTGAACTGAGAATTGACGACATGCTCGAGATTTTGCACATGATCTTTGGCCACCCACTCCCGCTCCAGGAAAAACTGCATTTCCTCCTGGCAGGTATCGAGCACCCATTTTATGAGGTACTTAATAAAATCCTGCGCGAGCTGCATGTTATCCTGCAGGTTGTAAAAAGCCATTTCCGGCTCGATCATCCAGAACTCGGACAGGTGTCGCGTGGTATTGGAATTCTCGGCACGGAAGGTCGGGCCAAAGGTATAAATCTTGTTTAATGCCGTGGCGAATATCTCTCCTTCCAGCTGACCGGAGACCGTCAAGCTAGCCTCGGCCTTAAAGAAATCTTGCGAGAAATCCACTTTGCCCGCCGTCTTGGGAACATTCGCCAAGTCCAGTGTGGTCACTCGGAACATAGCGCCCGCTCCCTCGCAATCCGAGCTCGTTATGATCGGAGTGTGTACGTAGTAAAAGCCGCGATCATAGAAAAACTTATTGATCGCCATCGAGGCTTCGGAGCGCACACGGAATACTGCGCCAAAGGTGTTAGAGCGCGGACGCAGGTGCAAAATCTCGCGCAAGAATTCCAGCGTATGCCCCTTCTTCTGGAGGGGGTAGGATTCCGCGTCGGCCTCACCAACCAATTCAAGCTTAGTGACCTGAAATTCAAATTTTTGACCCTTCGCAGGAGAAGCGGCGAGCTGCCCTTCAACACGAATGGCAGCACCTGTCGTTATGCGGGGCGCCAGTTCTTGATACCCCTCGAGGGTCGGGTTAATGACGAGCTGGAGGCCCTTAACCGCCGTACCGTCCGAAAGATCGATAAACGACACATTTTTCGACTGACGGTGGGTTCTAACCCAGCCTTCGACGATATATGAGCCGACACTGATTTTATCCTGATTTACCTGACGTATTGATATTTTTTGCATGGGCGCTATTTTCAAAATGTAAGGCCCTAAAAGTCAACCATCTTTCAATATAAGAAGACATATTGTAGCATCCGGGCTCGTTCGTACCTCGGGGTGTAGCTCAGCCTGGCTAGAGCACTAGTTTTGGGAACTAGGGGTCGTAGGTTCAAATCCTATCACCCCGATTCTTGCGAATGAGCTTCATCGATTCCAAGTCGCTGGGTTGGCGTTTTCCTGAATTTGCAGCGACATTTCACCACAAACGCCGTTATTGAAGCTTTCTCGGGAACTGCTCGCCATACCCCGGCATCTTATTCTGCAATAGTAACTCCTTGTCATACCCAGCTTAGTTGAGAGAACATTGCTGAGCTGCGAAACACGACCACATGGCAAAACGTAAAAAGAAACTCTCCGTCACCAAGAAAATCGCCATCATTGGCGGTGTTCTAATTGCCATGCAGGCCGTCTACCTCTTCGTATTCGGCTCAAAGGTAAAACCGATGAGCATGCGCGAGGCCATTACCAAAGCCGTCGAAGAAAAATCCGACTTGAGCATCGCTCGCCGCGAGCAAGCCAAAATTCAGTTGGCTCTGGCTGACTACCAGGCGAAGAACTCCCGGCTCCCCGCTTCTCTTGATGAATTAGTACCAACCTATTTCGACACGGTTCCGATCGACCAAGAATCCGGAAAGCCCTTCAAGTATCGCGTCGATGGGGTGCGCTACTTCATTGGGGACGAAACTCCCGTTACCAAAGTTGCCAATCTCGGAGCTGAAGGCGACGGCGGGCTAGCTGGTGGACCAACGACTGCGGAAGAGCAGCAAGCGCTTATTGATTCCCTCACCGACAGCAGCACTCAGACCGCATTCGTATATGACCCAAGCGGTAAACGCGATCCCTTCCAACCCTTCGACCTAACTCCTAAGGGTGGTGACTTAGAGAAAACTCCGCTTGAGCGTTACAACATCGGACAGCTAAAACTCACCGCCGTATTGGAAGGTTTTGACGAGCCAAAAGCCATCATCGAAAACAGCGTCGGCAAAGGATTCACCGTCGGGAAAGGCACCAAGATCGGCACTAACAATGGTGAGATCGTTGAGATTCATAAGGACAAGATTCTGATCCTCGAAACTGAAGTGGACTTCACCGGGCAAAAGAAGACTAAAACCATCGAATTGCGCCTGCGCACCAAGGACGAAGACGAGAACGCCCGGCAAGGTGGATCTTCTTCTTCGCGAAAACGCTAATCTGAGGCAACGCCTCGTCTACGCTGCCATACAATACTTTTCCATCCGTTCCAGGCTGCGGTATGAAAGCGCCTCGCTAATATGCGCTGCCTTCAGATCTTGAGTATTTTCAATATCCGCTATCGTGCGCGCAACACGCAAAATCCTTACGTAGGCTCGCGCCGATAATCCACGCTTTTCACAAGCCTGCTGCAGTTGTGAGCGCAGCGCGCGCTGCCCGCGAATATGCTCCCCCAGCTCGTCACCGGAAAGTCTACTATTCACTGAACCTTGCCGCTGATACTGCCGCTCACGCGCCGCAAGAACCAGTGCACGCAATCTCTGCTCTTCCTTCGCTTGCTCATCTAAAGACGGACGCTCAATCCTATCGAAACTGATCGGACTTAGTTCTACATGCAGATCGATTCGATCAAGAATCGGCTGTGAAAGTTTTTTAAGATAATTCAAAATTGCCGGGCGCGAACAACTACAAGCGGCACTCGTCATTCCCAATCTCCCGCAGGGACAGGGGTTCATGGCGGCTAATAGCTGAAATTGTGCGGGGATTTTGAGCGACGCTTTGGCGCGGCTAACTTGCACAAATCCGCTTTCAAGCGGAGCTCGTAGCGCTTCCAGCGCAGAACGGCGATATTCCGGAAACTCATCAAGGAAAAGCACACCTTGATGCGCAAGACTTATCTCTCCCGGCCGTGGCACACTCCCGCCGCCAATCAAGCCCGCATCAGAAATTACGTGATGCGGACTACGAAATGGCCGGCGCCCCGCCAGAATGCTGCTGGTCGGTAACCCCGCCACAGAATGCACCCGGACTGCCTCCAACAACTCTTCTTCTCGAAGTGGCGGCAGCAGCGATGGGAAGCGCTCCGCCAACATGCTTTTTCCGCACCCCGGCGGGCCGATCATGATTAGATTGTGCGCTCCTGCGGCCGCAATCAGTAGGGCGCGCTTGGCCGATTCCTGCCCCCAAACTTCCGATATTGTTTTCACAGCGGGTAGCTCTGTACCGCCACCCACTTCATGCTGCGGGATTGCGATTGGCCTGTCTTTGAAGTGGCGTACCACTTCAAAGAGTGTGCGCGCGGGAAACACCGTGAGACCGGAAATAAGACTGGCTTCGCAAAAATTTTGCTCTGGCACCACCTGCTGTTGGACCTGATGCTGCCGCGCTTCGACTGCCAGCGCCAGCGCACCGCGAATCGGCTTCAAACGTCCATCGAGAGCCAGTTCACCGTGAAAACAAATGTTCATCGGGTCGGGAATTTTTACTTGTCCGGAGGCAGCGAGGATGGCCATGGCAATGGGAAGATCAAATGCGGCACCCTCTTTTTTTACCTCTGCCGGAGCGAGGTTCACCAAGATCTGCTCGGGAAGAATGAAGCCGCTGTGCTTTAAAGCCGCGGTGACCCTGTCGCGAGACTCCTTGATTGCAGAATCGGCGAGACCAATGATTGAGAAGCGCGGTGGGCCGGGCCTGACCTCCACTTCAACTTCAACCGCGATGGCATCTATTCCTATGACGGTGCTGGTTCGAACGCGCGTAAGCATGCCCTACTTCATCGTAGAATCAGCCCCGAAGTTGCTGGCGCGATTCCTGCAATTTAAGGCCAGCGAGGGAAAAGGTTTTGGGTGGTGGCGCAGCAGAAACAAGATGCCCCAACCCAAGCCACTGATATGCCTCAGCTTTTTTTGAGTTCGGGTCTGACCCGTGTAAACTTGGCGGCATATTTTTCCGATAGATTAGGCAAGAACTCGCTTTAAAAGAGTATATGGCAGACATCGACGGAACCGAGATTTGGCGAACGATTCCCCCTGAGGAGAAGCTTGAGCTGATGTCTCAGGCTCATGCCAAGGGGATTATGGCTGCAAGCTGCGCAATACTAGTCGGCGGAACTCTCGCTGTCGGCCTGCACATGCCATGGATGCTTTGGGGAAGCCTGATCACAGCGCCCTTTGTTTTCCAATTTACCGCTGGTAAGGCCTGGCGCGGACTGCGCCCTCGCCTCGTGCTCGAATATCTCGCTGCACGTGCAGCCGCTCGTCGTTATGCCTTCTCCAATAAGGGCAAGGACCTTACGGTAAACATGATCTTTCGCGGCAAGTTAACCCGCCAGTTCAGTGAAGAAAAAGTGCAGGAAGCGCTCGAAGCCGCTATCGAGAACACCAAAGATGCAGCGGTTTGGATCGCGCTTTTCGGAGACTCTGTCGTGATGATGTCCGAGGATGTAGGCGGCGCACGCTGTCAGTTAGCGCAAGTGCTCAACGATAAAATTGACGTCGAATCGACCCCCGGCCCCTCCGGCAAAGACTACGCAAACGATAAAGAGGTCTTCATCACCGTGCGGAACAAGAAAATGGAGGAAGCTCGCTACAAACTCACGAGCCGCCATGCAGCCGCTTTAATCGTATTCGAAAAGAAAATCCGTTCACAAATGCAAGCATTGAAAGCCGAGAAGTCACTCGAGATTCCGCAGCTCGACGCGGCCTCCGGTGACGACAATGACATGCAGATACCCTCTCTCGATGAGTACTAGCCGAGAAGGCTGCTTTCCCAGCTCGTAGGGCGCCCTCCAGCCCATCAATAACCCGGGTCGTGCAGCGCCCGCGCACGTGCTATTTTGGGCGCAAAGAATAAGCATATTCCGCGCTTTGCTTGCTATGAAACATTTCCTCGGTTTGATTTTGTTCTTGGCGCTCCTATCGACGCCATTCTTCGCATACGCCCAAGAAAGACTTCTCGAGCTGAAAGACCCCCAGCTCTCGTTTCAACTTTCCGAGCAACTAGACGCAGAGCGCACCGTGGCAGTCTTGAAAATAGAGGCAGTCACCGAGCAGGAAATTTCGACACTGCTACTCGAAGATCCACTGCGCGTGGTCATCGATCTACCCCCCACCTCAAAAAACAAGCATAAGACTTTCGCCCTCCCCAAGAGCAAAATCATGAGCGCGCTGCGTATGGGATCGCACGCTGACAAGTTGAGACTCGTAGCCGACCTGCGCGGCCAGGCTATTCCCCGCATCGTACTCAATCCATCTACAGAAGGGGTCACGATTGAGCTCGTACTGCCTGCGATTCCGGTCGTCGAGGCCACCCACACTGCAACGCCAATACCGGTAGCTACAGTGCAGATTATTGGCGCGGCTTCAGAAGCAACCGCCACACCGACGGGCACCTCAGTTTCTCAAAGCAGCGCGACTCCGACAGCAACAGCAACCGCGACAGCGACCTCTGAGCCAAGCCCCGCGCCCACGCTTACCCCGACAGCGACCACTATTCCGAACCCCACGGCTTCGCCGACTGCGGCATCTCTCGCACCAAGCACCCCTCCCACGCAGCCACCTCCAAGCGTCGCAGTTGTAGCAACTGGAAGCCCGCATCTCATAAACTTTAGCTTTGAGTACACGAACCCGGAGCATGCCCCCTTTGTTCGTATTGAATTGAGCGATCGTACTGAATTTAAGCTCAGTAAAATCGAAGACCGCTTATACAAATTGACGATCCCCGGCGCTCAGCTTGCCACGCTCACCCTGAAGCTCCCGCAGTTTCCTCCACATGATTTCGTAGGACTCACGTTCCTGCAGGCGGATCAACTTAGCGACAGCGTGGAAGTAAAGATCGGCGTATCGCGCGGTTCGCGTATCAGCGCACTGCCGCAAGACAAAGATATTGTGATTAAGGTGCTCGGCAAATAAGCCGTCAAGGAACTAGAATTTCTTTAAGCTTCGCGCGAACAGCGATCTTCGCAGAGAGAATTCCGGCAGCAATGCCATCCTCGTACATAAAATCCGGATCCGAAATAATATCAGCGAAATTATCCGGATTAAGCAAATCTTCCGCGGTCAGATCGGGACGCAAGCGA
>JAFLCA010000031.1 GCA_017302875.1 Deltaproteobacteria bacterium | reverse complement strand
AACACGTCACAGGCGAACGTCGGCACAGCAGCATTCTTTAGTTCCGGAGCAAGGCTTGCAACCTCGTCTTTAAGAGGAAGTCCGGCTACGAGATACGAGTGATCGAAAAGAAAAATTTCCTGCTTTTCCAAAGCGACATTTTGCGGACAGATATGTCCGTGAATGCTGTTTCCGGCGTGTAAGGCCGAAAGTAGTCGGATAAGTTTTTGTGTTATCTGCAGGGCATGTATCGATTGATTCGCTGCGTCCTCATCCGCCAAGGTATGTTGAAAATATTTTCTGCGAGTCCACACCTGGCCCTCGACTTCGCCGCACGCCAACATTGCGCTCGGTTCACGTCCGCCCAGCAAGCGATCACAGCTCGCACGCAGAAAACTCAATTTTGATTTTTGGAGACCGATGGCGGGATCGCTAAAGCGCAACAGACTTAGCTCCCCATGCTGAAGCAGCAGCGGACGAACATCCCAGCCGACACTTCTGACCAGCGCCCCGATTACAATGCCCTCGCTCTGACTCAGACCAATGTAACGTTTTGCCGTAAGTTGCTGATCGGCGGTTAAGCTCTCGGCGCTCAGCATTTTACCTGCGTAAGCAGGACTCTCCTCCTTCACGACGAAGAGATGCTTGGGTTTACCGATAAGCTTACTATTCATGTATCTGAAAACGGCAGAAAACCGAATATTCTTGAGGGGTTAAGAAAAAATCGTCGCTTCAGGGGCAGCCGCACGCTCTTCTCGTAACTTACTGTAAATGTAGCATGTTCCGGGCCGATACACACCCGGCCTTGGGCCAAGAATGGAACTTACGCCTGGGCACCCTTCTGACGGCGCTCTGCGATCAGCGCGTCGAGTTCCATTTTTAGGCGGGGAAGGATCTCGTCATAGCCGAAAGCCCCCAGCAGCTCGCCGCGTCGCTTGAAATTAACGTGCTTCGGAGCGCACCACAGTCCGAGATCAGCATCATCTGTCTCTCCCGGCCCGTTCACTCTACAGCCCATAACGGCAATGGTAATGTCTTCATCCGCAGCATACTTACTGAGCTCGCGAACTTGCGCGGCGAGATGAACAAAACTTTCATTCTCCACTCGTGAGCATGAGGGGCAAGAGATCAAGTTCAGACCTTTCTGCTCGAATTTCGGAACGGAACGGAAGCGCCCGGCCTGCACATCTTCAATTATTTTTTTCCCGACCTCGATTTCTTTGTACTTCTCTTCGTAGGGCAACGTCAGCGAAACACGCACCGTATCGCCGATGCCTGCCGCAAATAGATTTTCGAAGGCGACACGCGTTTTGACCTCCCCCATCGGAAGCATGCCGGACTCAGTAACTCCAAGATGCAGAGGAATGAGCGGGTGGCGCTCCGCAAACTTTTTGTTGATTTCAATCACATCATTGGGATCGGAGCTTTTGAGTGAAACAACGAAGTTCTCGAAATTGAGCTGCTCCATGTATCCGATGTGCTCAGCAGCGGAAGCCAGCGCAGCTTCTATCGGATCGCTTGCATTCCCGGCTTGCTCCGGATCAAGTGACCCGAAATTTACCCCGATGCGAACCGCGCAGCTGTGCTTTCGTGCAGCTTCCACGATGAATCGCACCTTTTCGAACACGGGTGTCTGCTTTTCATGGTGGTAGAGATGTCCCGGGTTGTAGCGAATCTTTTGAACATACGGCGCCACCGAGGCAGCCAATTTGTAACTTTCCTGTAAATCCACCACCAATCGAGCATTTGTGCGCTCGCGAATCACACCCAGGGCTTCGACATCTTTCTTGCTATCCACCGCGACGCGAATGATGTCAGCACCGCGCTCCTGCAAGAGAGCGATCTGCCCAAGCGTTGCCTCAATATCCTGTGTACGGGTTGCACACATCGATTGAACCGAGATTCGATTTCCATCTCCAATAATGAGATCACCAACGCGAACGGGCCGGGTCTTGCGACGAGCAATGCGGGAGGTGGAATTTTGTTCTGACATAGCTTGCGCGATTCTTTAGACCAATTTATACCGAGAACATCGTTTTCGTTCTTATAGCACCCTAGGAGGTTTTGATACAGCCCGGGGCCGCATCTAGCGCTATTGAGGTTTCAATGACCCGTCCAATCTCGCTTTCCTTCATTTGTGCAGTTCTTGCTCTCGCTCTCTCAACTACTTCACCAATGCGCTGTATGGCGGAAGACGAGAAGGCCAGTTTTCTCCCTACCTGGAAGCTTCTAAATCCACAGGAGAAACAACAATTTATGGCCGGCTATTTATACGGCTGGCGCGATGCGGCCAAAGTTACCGACATCGCCATCTCCTATATTAAGGAAAACCCCCAAAAGGCAGTAGAAGGTCTCGAAAGCGTACGCGCCCTGTACGATGTTTCCCGCTTCAATAGCTCAGCGATCGCTCACGAAGTGGACACTTTTTTCCAAGATTCCGACAACCACGATGCCAGCCTCACCGCAGCCATCAGCTTCGCTAAAGCGCGATTACGTTAGGAATAGCTTCGGCGTGAACCAATCGTGTCTCTTATCACTAACTTGTGTTACAATGCCTCTCTATCTAACTTTGCGGAGATTACATGGTTTCTGTTGATGACATTACCGAAATTTTTGAACGCATCGCAGAACGCTTTGAACAGCCGGTTCCGATTGGCGGACGCTGCGAAAGCAATGTGTATTACCGCGTAGAATCCCTCACCGAGAGTGACCTCGATGCTTGTGCGGAGTACGTTGCGTATCGCATTAAGAACGTAGCCGCTCAACCGCCACAGCTCTTTTTGAAGTTGCCTGGAGGGTACAGTTTCTTTGCCGAGCGCCTCTGCGCGGTATACTCCGAAATAGCCGGGAAGGGAAAAGACATTCCGCTTGAGCAATACTTGGAGAGCAAGCTATCGAATGGTCATGGCACGAAGTATCGCGGACACAATGCGATTTTGATCACCGACGTTATCACGACCGCGCGCTCCAGCTTGGAAGCTCACACTAAAGCCACATTGCGCGGCATTCCAGTTCTTTGTTGGGCTACTTTGATTGATCGTACGTTCGGTCCGGGCCCTGTCCCCGTCGTTTCCGCGTTCACGGGTGAGCCGGTACGCGTATTAACCCAAATTGGTTAATACTTCCTTCATCGTTGACTGCTGATTCAAATCTGCGCTGCACAGCGCTGCATCGTCGTTCGCCTGCGAGGAGCTCAGGAGATCACAAAGATCTTGAAGCATCCACGCTACACGGACATTTGCCGGGCTGGACTCTAAGAGGATTCGCGCCGCCGCAGACATCAGATCTTGCGCTTTGGACTCCGGGCTTTGCGGTACCGCATCGCACTTCAATGACACGCTGCGAGCGCGAAATTCATTCAAGTGAATTATGTGTGCCATAGCCGAATCGGATCGAATCGTTACATCGAAAGGACAGCTAGGTTTAAGCAAATTAAACTAAAATAGCAACAAGAATATCGGCAAATTTTTGCTGCGGTGCAGGCGCAAAAAGTTATCCACAAGCACGTGTGGACAACGCAGCTAAGAGCTTGAATGATTATCGCGCGCGCAGCGGAATAACTTTGGCGAACTGTTTCTCGGGAACTTCCTCGACCTCAGGCACGACGCGATCTTGTGAGAGTTCGATGGTTGGTTGTGCAACGCGACTGCGCGTTAATACTTCTTGTAATTCATGATGAGCTGCCTGCGCCGCTTGCTCTCGCGCTTTCAAGAGCACCAATTCGCGCCCGAGTACTGCAGACTTGATGAAGTCTCCGTTCTCCGCCGAAGAAATGAGTTCGCGACGCTTGCTATGAACTTCCGCTTCCGCGGCGCGCCATGAAGTATAAAAACGATCGCGCAGGGTAAAGATATCAGCTACGAGCGCTCGCGAATTCGGACTCTCCATTGCGGTCGAGATGCGCTTCAGAAGATCAGCATTAATTTCCTTCCACTGCTGCGCCTGCATTTCATTCAATTCTGAGTGCGCGTTGTTGGTAATGCGCCCCATAGAGGTATACAAGCGCAAGGCCTTACGGCTTTTTTGCATGAGTTCAGCGAGACGACTGCGAAAGGTGTGATTTTCCATCCGGCGGATGTTACCGATGCGAAGGTTAAAAATCAATTAAAGAGTGCTGCGAGCCGCAACAACCGCGGAGATGCGGCATATATAAATTGTAACCGCAGTGACTGTGTTTTGAAAGCAATTTTATCAACAGCGTATAGCTTTGGCGCGCAAGCGTCCCGCTGTACGACACGCGTGCAAAAGCATGCCCTTGGTGACCTGATCCGGAATCTTTTCGGGTTTAAAATCTCCCCGCCCAACCCAGGCACAAATATTTGGACAGGCGTTGAAGTACTCACGCAGAATTTTGGAAAGCCGCTCCAAAAGCTCCTTTCTCCCAATACTGAGTGTGACCGGGGCGAGAATCTCTGCGCTCTGCAGCCGCAGACCCACATCCAGCTCCCTTCGCTTGCTTGGAGCTTGCTCCGATTCGTCGTCGCTAGGAGGTTTTGGGAGCGGGATGCGCACGTTGCCGAGCAGACGGAAAATCGCTTTCTCCCCTGCGCCGGACTGGCGAGCTATGGTTTTAATCTCCAAATCTGTGAGCCGCATCAATGACTCCGAGGTGGTAGAAGTTACCGCCCCTGCCCGTAAATGGGAAAATTTTACCCTGGCCAGGCCCTCATCTCAGGCGAAACGCCACCTTAGGACTGTACGGGAATGGCATGCACTTTGCTCTTATCGGCAGTAACAAGAGAGAATCTTGGGGCATCTTCCTAAGTAGCAATACGATGGATGAGCTGGGAACCTCACTACCACACGCACACTACTTCCACCCAGCTTTACCATTGTCCAAGTTACTTCAGAAAGACAGCCTATTGAGCTCATCGAATCAAGCGAGGTCGAAAGAGTTCAGAACACGCGAGCCGGTCGGACCCCCGACCGGCTCTTTTTTTATATTCGCCAATATAGTGTAGTTGAAGCACTTTTTCGGCCCCTCCGGCCCGCTTTAGCAGCCATGACAAGACTTGGGAATCCCGCTAGACTTGCGCCGTGATGAAAGGGTTTTTCTCCCGTAGCACACTTTGTCTTCTGACGGCTCTCGGCCTCTTCATAGCGCTTCCTGCGGCGCAGGCCGAAGTGGTCTGGACGCCGCTGGCCGCCGATCTTGAGCAAACCCATATCGACATCTCGCCGAGCACCCTGTTCTCTTCTCAGTTGCTCCTCATTCGCACGAGTCTCTCGCGTTTTCGCGTCGAAGTGATCCGCGCGGTCGATTTTTCTCGACAGCGCGCCTCCGTCGCCGAAATGTGCAAGGCGAGCAAAGCCTCGTTGTGCATCAATGCCAACTTTTTTGATGAAGCGGGAAACCCTCTTGGCTTGATAGTGCATCGCGGAATAAAGGTGCAGGACATGCACCGTGGTGGGAAAACACTTACCGGGGTCTTCTCAACCTCACGCGACAGCATGAAAATTGTCGCGCGCGCTGCGTATCAACCGGAGCGAGTATTAGAAGCCGTGCAAGCCGGTCCACGAATCTTACACGCGCGACTCCCAGTCACCGGCATCGAGTTGTATGCGCGCTCACGTCGCTCTGGTGTCTGTATCGATGACCACAATCACTTAATATTTTTTATTGTCTCGTCGGGGTTGCTAGGCGTCTCGATGGAAGAATTACAAACTGCTTTGCGTCAGGCCAATTGTTCAGAGGCGCTTAATTTGGATGGCGGTGGCTCATCGCAACTATATCTGTCTAAAAACATCCCAGAGGCCCTGCCCGCGCTGGAAGAGGTCAACATCATTGCGCGCGATGAAGTTCCTGTGGGACTCGCACTTTTTCCGAAGTAAAAACTCAGCTTAGAGCGTAACCTGTCGGCCCCATGAGGTTCTTTGGGTTGCATTGCTTTGTAGCCTTATTCCTACAAGTGGTTTAAAATAACGTTAGCCGCTGGGAAAACATTGCAGCTCTTCAGGCATTAGGTTTTCATATTTTTCCACAGCGTGTTGACAATCCAGATAACTTTCTGGATTGACAGAGGACACCTGCCAGATTAGGTTCTTAGGAAACAAGTGGCTTAAAGCATAGTATTTTTCCTCTTGTCGGTTTTCGGACTCATCTCCTCTTACCGGATGTAAGGATTTTAGACTTCATGAACGTTCAATTCTTAGAAAGAGAATTCACTGCGAAACAAGTTCAAGCAGTGCTCCGAAGTCTTACGGGCGGAACTGAACGTATCGGCCTCGCACTCCTCAACTACTACGCACGTACAAATCTGGTTCCGACAACCGGGAAAACTCTAAGCCGCGGCCGTAATAAGTACAGCTATTGCGATCTTGTGTTGCTGTGCTGGCTCTTCCGCATGAAGCGTGAAGGACTTCCGGTAAATAGATTCCGACGCGGTATCGACTATCTGCGCAAGCGTCTCCCCAAACTGTACAAAAGCCCTACCGATATGGTACTTCTGACTGACGGTCGGCAGCTTTTCATAAAGCATCGAGTCCAAGAGAAGGGGCAGATTGCTGAAGTACTTACCGGAAAGAAAGCTGGTCAATACGTGTGGGCTTATGCCATCGGATCGCTGATCGAGGAAATCGATCGCATCATTACCGATCACGAGCACGTTGAAGTCGCCGACGGCAAACAGGCCGCCTAATCCTTAAGAGATCCGCATGAGCAAGTCAGGTACCGTAAAGCAATTGTTCCAACTTCTTATGGAAAAGAAGCTGTGGTGGATGATCCCCATGGTTTCAGTATTCCTGCTGCTAGGTTTGCTAATCGTGTTGACGCACGGATCGGCACTCTCGCCGTTTATTTACGCCCTGTTCTAGGAATAGGGATACCGCCTATAGAGGAAGTAAGCGCGCTCTACTCCAATACTGGAGCAAGGTCGGCGTGTTTCTTCTTGAATTCCAAATCGCTGTGGTACAGAAAGCAAATCACCTCTGCGACCAGACGGAAGCTTTCAGGACTAATCGCTGAACCAACGTTCACCTTTGAAAGCAGATCTGTCAGTGTGCTGTCTTCCTCAATGGGAATCTGATGTTCGCGTGCAATTTCGAGAATTTCGCGCGCAATCTCACCCGCTCCGGTCGCGATGACCTTCGGCAGCTCATCCTTTTCAAGATACTGCAACGCCACCGCATGCTCGCGGCGCTTCGGAAGATGTGGGGCGGAATCTTCGTTCATTTCTTTTTGGCTTTTCCCTCGCCGTCGCGAATTTTCATAAGCTCCTTCGGCAAGCGCCACCCACCGGGCTTCGGTTGATCATCGCTTCCGAATAGCAAGACATTTGAGCGTTCATAGTCCCACAGCGCATCGATGAAAGAGGTCGTGGCACGCTCAGAATATTCACTAATGAAATGGTTCAAGGAACGACTAGAGTGTCCCAATGCGCGATTGATGTCGCGGTTAACTGGCGTCATGTTGTCGCCGTTATCAATGAAAACTTGCCGAAACTGTGCGGCTAATTCCTCAGCCGTTGTACTATCGCTCCACTCCATCATCTCAATGACTCGGTGGGCACGAGTTCGTTTGGATTCACGAAGCACGATGAAGCGGGCCACAAACGCGGTTCTTCGCGCGCGAATTTCGGGCAAGCTTACCGGCGAAACCCCGACTGCTGGAACGGAATCAGAGACATACTGCTGCTGCATTTTACACCTTCCTTCTATAGCTCGGGGCGCTATTCGATTCCCCAGTATGGTCGACACATCTTTGTCAGGACTTAAACACAGAGTTACAGTAGTCATACGAAAGCTGCCGCGATAATAGCTATTAATTTCAGCAGCTTGTATCTGAACGACGGTAAGCAGCCTTCCCGGCGCGCCCTTTGAGATTGTAGCGCCTATACGCAATAATGGGCCCCATGAGCGAGAAGCTTGAAAACATGGCGGCCTTTCTTGAGGCATACAGAAAGCGCCGAATCGCGGTCTTGTGGGATGATTCCAGTGTTGCCGGGCGGGCGGTGTTGATATCCCCCGCTCAAGACATCTCTGCGAGCTGCGTCAATACTCTTGTCGCGCTCACGGGCGGTCTACCTTTTGTGGCAGTCACACCAACGCGAGCGACGGCCTTCATGCTCTCAAAAATGTCTCGGCCCGCTCTGCATCCTTCGCCGCAATCGCAACTATCCGACGACTATTTGAACATTTGCGTCTCGGTTGAAGCACGCGAGGGCGTCAGCACTGGAATTAGCGCAGCCGATCGAGCCGCTACCATTCGAGTATTAGGAGAAGAGCAGCCGAATCCTCGAAAGCTCGTTAAGCCCGGCCATATTTTCCCAGTTGAAACTCGCTCAGGCGGTGTCTTAGTAAAGAACGCATTACCGGAAGGGGCCTGCGACATTTCACGCATCTCTGGATATACCGACGCCGCAGTATTCCTGGACCTTCTTGATGTGCGCGGAGATTTTCTTGCTCCGCACGGTCAGGAGCAGCTTTGCGCAGCAAACGACATTCCCCGTATAGCTTTGAGCGAGCTGACTCGTTATCGCCTCTCCTCGGAGAGCCTCGTACACAGGATTGCGGAAGCTAAACTGCCGACGCAGCTGGCCGGCGAGCTGCGTTCCCTTATATTCAAGTCCTCCATACACGAAGGCGAGCATCTGGCGCTCATAAAGGGCGAAATCGATCCTGATAAGCCCGTCTTGACGCGCGTGCAGACGGAGTTCACCTTTGCGGATGTATTTGGCGGCAGCACCCCTCCTTCGCGCAGTACCTTGCATCGTGCACTCAAGGCAATTGGAGATAACGGCAGCGGAGTCTTGGTTTACCTGCGCAGACCCTCCTTTGGTGAGTTATGCCGTCAGATCAGCGACTCCGCAGTTTCCCAGAAGCCCGCTGCGATCATGCGCGATTATGGTCTCGGTGCTCAGATCTTGCGTGATCTAGGTGTTCGAAAAGTGGAGTTACTTACCGGGAGCAAAAAGAATCTGGTAGGAATCCGTCCTTTCGGAATAGAAATTGTGTCCCAGCGCGAAATACCGAACGAGAAAGATACATGACCACGATTACCTTTGCCGATGTCGTCCATCCCTCCCTTTCCTTTTCTCTGGAAAATGAGGCGCACGTTCTCATTTTGAAACTAGTCGACTGCGCCTGGGTGCAGCGCTTGCGCGATATTAGCCAGACCGCCAACACCAGACTGGTATATATGTTTTCGGAACATTCTCGCTTCGGCCATTGTCTGGGCGTTGCTTATTTGGCTGGCATGTTGATGGACAAGCTCGAAGCCAGCGACCCGCTCAGCGTTCAAAAGTACCGGAACGCCGTATCGGCGGCAGCGCTCCTTCACGACATCGGGCACTTGGCTCCCGGATCTCATACCGCATATAAGACTTGGTTTCCGAATGTCCCCGATCGCCACGAACAGCTGGCTGAGCGGATTATTCGCGAAGACAAAGAGATTTCTTCTATCCTTAAGGGACAGGGCGAAGATTTTATCGACACAGTTTGCGCAATTCTAAGCGAGTCCCCCAGCGTGCCGGCATGGACGTGGGAAATTATTTCGGGGGGAGGATGGAACGTCGATCGGGGCAATTGGTGCATCGTCGACAGCGTCATGGGCGGTGTCAGCTATGGGAAATATAATATTCCTGCGCTCACAGAGTCGATTGTCATCACCCTCGATGGACACCTGGCACTGCGCGAAAATCGCCTCGACGCCATGATGCATTTCGCAGTTTCGCGGCATGCCATGTACCGACAGATGTATCAACATCGCGTGCTCTTAGCTGCCGACACCTTGAATCGCGCAGTCGTGCAACGTGCCCGCGATTTGCACGACGATCTGCCCTTCTGCGACGAAACCATGCGCATCGTTTTGGATGCCAAGAGTCCGGAGCACTTCAGTCTCGAAACTATTTTTACGATGCGTGAGTCATGGTGGCGATATCATCTTTTCCGCTGGAGCAGCGGGAAAGACAGCATACTTGCCGATCTTAGCTCACGCTTACTGAACCGAGTGCTTTTCAAAACGGTCAGGATAATGGAGCCAAGTGAAGCGAAAGGCTTACTCTCAGAAGCCCAGGCCGCGGTAACGAAATGTGGATATGATCCCAAGTACTACTTGCATGAAATATCGACTCTCGACATGAATGCTGGCGATACAGATCAATCGATGCTCGTCCTTATGGACAACGGAGCAGTGAAGCAACTCACCGATGCCGAACCGCTTTTCAATTCAATGATGAAGGAATCCAAGACTGCGAAGAAATCTTGGTTAACCATGCCGAAAGAAGCAAAGGCCCTGCTCGGCAGGATTCGTTAGGAAGACAGAATCGAAAAAGCTTACTGATTAATACTATCGGCCGCCTGCATTTCCATCGTGTCGGTGGCAACAATAGACGTATCTTGCCAACGCACATAGCAGACTATTCCAGCTGCTAGGATAAGAGACATAATAATAAGGCGCAGCTTGGAAGATTTGTGATGATGATTCATAGAATTAGCCTCGCAAAGTACCCCACTATAGACTGAACTGGCGAATACTTACCATAACCGGAAAAAGCAGATCGATTTCCAAAAAATCGATTTGATTCGGTCGGCCGACGGCGCTAAAATCGCCCCGAAACCTGCGACCCGAGAGGAACTTATGACTCAATTCAATGGAACCGATTTAAAACTTACGAAGCCCGATGGAACCGAAGTAACTCCCTTCGTGCCGGTTCCCGCTCCGAACGAGGCACAGTTGCCTGATTTGCGTTTGATAGATGCTGACGCCCCGCAACATCCTGTGGCCGCGCCCATCTCAATCGCGCAGGGTGCCATCATTGCAGCCGTTAAGGGTAAAATGCCCGGCCAGCCGAAGTAGCTAAGACCCTTTCTTTACCGCATCAGCTTGATCTGCCGTCACAACGGTCGAGTCAGGCAATTTATAATCCTCTCCTGAATACAGAATCCAGGGCAAATGCGCATGCGCCAGAGCATCGCGCGCCATTTCAGGGTCAAGCGATTTAGGGGTTAGCTTTTCAGTCTTAGTGTCATATGTATACTGCTCGGGCTCTAGGTATGGACGTTGAATGATAACGTCGTCGCCCACCCAGTACGCATTATTCGATGCATATTGCAGGAAAGCCCGGCCCGGAGTGCCTTCTGGGATAGCCATCAAATCACGCCCAATCATGGGATGAACGGTGTGCAAGCCGGTGAAGTGCAAAATAGTCGGCAATAAATCTATCTGGCTGGCCAAAGTATCGATGGTCTTAGCCGGCACATTCGGACCAATCAGAAGCGCCGGAATATGAAACTTGCTCATCGGCACATGCTCATTGCCACTGACATGAGAATTATGGTCGGCAACAACCAAGAACAAGGTGTCTTTGAAGTAGGCCTCTTTTTTTGCCAACTCGAAAAACAGCCCAATTGCATAATCCGCGTACTTAATGGCGTTCAAATGAGTCTGTTTAGGCTGCTCGTACAGATCGATGCGACCATCCGGGAATTCGTAAGGGGAATGATTCGAGGTGCTCAGCATCAAGGCGAAGAACGGCTTATCACCGTGACGCACGAACTCCTCGTTTGCCTTACGCACAAGGTCTTCATCGGAAACTCCCCACGTCCCTAAGAACGCTGGATTCTTGTAGGTCGGCTCATCATAGATGGTCTCAAACCCGTTGCCGAGGAAGAAGGTTTTCATTTCATCGAAGTTCGCCATTCCACCATAAAAGAATTCGGTCTCATACCCCATGCTCTTGAAGAGCGCGCCTGCCGTGAAGAAATTCTTTCGAGCACGCGGCAGCTTCAAAACACCTACCGTGGAGGTAGGGAGGAATCCGCTCACGGTCGCTTCAATTCCGCGCACGGTCCGCGTGCCCGTCGCGTACATATTGGAGAACCAAAGCCCCTCATCTTTAAGACGACAGAGGTTCGGAGTGATCGGCGGCCCTTTCAAACAGCCAACGTCGACAGCACCCATGCTTTCCTGCAGGAAAATGACCACATTCATCGGGCGCTTTAAGGCAAAGGGGGACTCCTGACGATGTAAAAATGGAATATCCCCCGCTACCGCAGGACCGGGATTTACGAGCTTATTCTTGACTCGCTCCAGCACCTCCTGCTTCTCCATCTTTCCGTAATTGAGGGAAGGATTCTTTTCATTTCGCAATAGGCTGTACCCGGCATAGAGCATGGTGTAGGTCGAGTTCAAGGCGAGCTCGTTGGCCAGATGATTCTCAGAGAAGCAGGCTGTGCTTAAGTTAGCGGGACGGTGACCCAGGGTTGAGCGCGCACCCATGGCAAGCAATGCCATCACAAACGGCAGAGCAATCAGTCTCTTTCCCCAACTCCACTCATCGGCACTCGCGAGAATGCGGCGCGCCCCCTTCCAGGCGAGCACAGCGCAGACAACTAGCGCAACAGTTCCGATACTGAGCTCAAGCGCATAGACCTTCAGCAGCGTGGTCGCTACTTCCTGGACATGCTTGAGATACTCGAGAAACTTAATGTCAGGGCGCAGATCAAACTCCGCCATGAACGGAAAGGTGGCAACCTCCATATATACAATCACCGCAATGGTGAGCGCGCACCAACCGGCAATAAAAGATCGCGCCAAGGGTGCGCGGACAGCTCGCGCGGGCAATGCGAAGAGAAGCGCGGTAGGCAGAAGTAAGAAATAACAAAGCAGAATAAGATCCATTCTTATTCCAACGAGGAACAACCAGGGATACTCAGGCGTTGTGGCAAAACGCTCGTGATACACGGCAACCAAGGCCACGCGAAACAACGCAAAGACAAACAACCCGAACAGAAGGTAAGCAAGTGGCAGTGCAAACGGGCCGCAAGAACGAAGTTTCTTAATCAAGGCGTAGTCCTCAAGCGTAAATCGATTTATGAACGGCTTAATGCTATACCGGTGCGGGGAATTACTGCCAGTTCCCCCGGCGCTTTTTCAAGAGAAAACTACCTTGCAAACTATTGGACTGCTCTTTAATCCGATTTCAGGCTCAGGCCGCAGCCGCCGTAGGGCGGAAAAGCTTGCAGAATTCATGCAGTCGCGCGGTTTGCGGACGAAACTTCGAGAGTCGCAGGCGCACTATGCGCCGGGGGTCCTTTCCGAGTTCCTGCGTTCCATCGATGCCGTTATCGTAATCGGCGGGGACGGCACGATACGCGCCTTACTGGGCGACCTTGCTGATAGCGGCACTCCGGTCTACCTTGTGCCCGGCGGGAACGAGTCTCTGTTCGCGAAGCACTTTGGCATGCAGCGCGATCCCGCCTCGATCCTCGCCGCAATTCAACAGGGTCGAACCGCCGAAGCAGCCTTCGCACAATTCAATGACGACTTCTTTTTCACCATGCTTTCAGTCGGGCTAGATTCTCTGGTTGTCTCGAAAATCGCCCAAACTCGAAGCGGCCCGATTGGCCACATCGGCTATGTGAAGCCTACGCTACAAAGCTTGGCAGGTTTTGAGTCACCTCGATTGCGCGTAGAGGTTGATGGATCCGTTCTCGCAAATGATGAGCCAGGCTTTTTGATCGTTGCAAACACGAATCAGTATGCCAGAAACATTCGCCTTGTTCCCGAAGCCTGTGGAACCAAGACGCTATTACACATTCGATTTTTCCCCTATCGAGGTCTTTGCAACTACCTGCCGTGGCTTTGGAGCCTGGCTCTGAGCCGTCCCGTGTCCTTAAAGCACAGCAGATACGCACAGGGCAGTACCTGCCACATCGAGACTACGCACGGCCTGCCCTGGCCGATTCAGGCAGACGGCGATTATGTCGCGGATACACCGATCAAGGTTTGCGCAATTGCGAAGCGAATTAAGGTCGTGCTGCCGTAACCGGATAGAGCGTCATAGCGTCGCCCTGGATCTCGATGCGGTCGACATGCTTCCAGAATTCTTTCATCCCGGGCTCTTCACGTAAACTCTCCGCGACATTTTGAGAGCGCAACTGATCCAATACTTCACTAGGAACTGCGCGATCGCCGATCGTGAGATCTTCGATACGAATATCGAGAGCATCGGGAGTGACTCCGACTTTTAGTTTTGCGGTTCCGTTCAGATACAAGCCCTTGTACCCGAAGGGATCCAGCGGAACACTGCCATTGGCGCGGACTCTGCCATTCTCGAACGTGACAAATCCGGTAATCCCTTTGAAGTGCGCGTCGTACTGAATAATCGCATTAATATCATGACTCGAAAGCACCAACGGCTCAGTTGGCTCCCCCTGCAGCACGGCATCGCGGAAGGCATTCATTCGTTTCTTCAATTCGATATATTCCGGAGCCCCAATCGGCGGAGCAGAGCTAGCCATGGGAGTAGTCGATCCATAGGTCTCAACAGCGGTCCGAATCGCTTTGGAGGCCACATAGTAGATAACAACCAAGGAGATTAAGACGGCAAGTACGGTGCTCAAACAACCGTAAAAGAGGCACCCCTTGCCTTTGCGAGCAGGAACAGCAGATTCAATAGTGCGCGGAGGTGTATTCATAATTTTTGTTTGGAAGATTTCTCAACATCTCTGGAATTTGGCAGATCCACAAGCGTACCCTGCATACGACTTTGCCGCTGCAAAATGAGGCGACAAACGTGGGTTACAAAAGCATCCGCGGGAATTACCTTTGTGGCAATACGCAATTCATAGATGCCGCTGCGCTGATCAGGTGGAATACGCGAGGCGTCCTTCTCCGTGCAAATCAGCGCGAGGCCCGGATGTTTCTGGCGCAGAGACTGAAGCTCACTGGTCGTAAAGGCATGATGGTCGCCGAAAACATGCGATTGATGTACCACATATCCCGAACGCGACAATGTCTCTAAGAACCCTTCAGGATTGGCGATGCCACAAAACGCAACAACTGACTTGGCTGACAGCGGAGCCGCATCAACGAGGGAAAAGGCACCCTGAACCTGAAAAAAACTGCGATATATCTGGACTCCTGCCGGGATTACTCGCAGCAGTCGATTATCAACAGCCGAAGTATCGGAAATCGGCTGACGCTCAGAGAAGATCACGACATCCGCGCGACGCAAGGCTCGATCCCTTGCCTCCCGGAAACGCCCCAGCGGCAAAAGCTTTGCTTCAAGAAAATCGCGGCGCGCATCTTCGCTACCAACATAGGCACTGACGATATCCAAGTCTCGCGCCAGTCTGCGGTGCTGAAATCCATCATCAAGCAAAATCACATTTCCCAATTTCTCTTTCTCGATGAAGGAAGCGCCGGCCACTCTATCACGTGAAATCACCACCGGACGGCCCGTTTTTGCCGCGATTAAGAGCGGCTCGTCTCCGACCTCAGAAGACCTGTGCTCGGGCAACACTCGCACAGGCCCCCGCAGCGAGCCGCCATATCCTCGGGAAAGGATGACCACCTCCATTCCGCGCTTGCTAAGTTCTTGCGTCAGGAAAATCACGAGCGGGGTCTTGGCATTCCCACCGACGGAAATATTTCCAATGCTTATTACCGGCAGTTTGCTGCGATGCGCTCGCAGAATTCCCTTATCATAACAGGCATTGCGCAGCGCAGTGACCGCACCGTAGAGAATGGCGAGAGGGCTTAGAAGGAGTTTCATCGTATCACTTCCTGCAAGCGGGCCAGAATTTTCTCTCCGGCGCCACGATGAGATTGCCAGACTTCGCGCCCTTTTTCACCTCTTTCGCGTAATGCCTGTGGACTATTGCGCAATTCCTCAAGCAGCCGACGCACGTCGCCGACTCCACTAATGCGTCGCAATGCCCCAGCCGAGCGCAAGTCCTCAACAATCTCCTTGACGTTACGGGCAAAGGGCCCCATCAATACAAAGCTTCCGTAACAAGCCGGCTCAAGCGGATTATGTCCGCCCCAGTCGACCAAGGAGCCGCCCACAAAGGCGACATCCGAAAATGAATATACTGATTCCAGCTCGCCATAGGTATCGAGTAACACGACAGAACACTCTGTCTTGGCAGAGGGTTCAGAACGACGCCTGAACTGAATCCCAAACTCAGCTAAGCGCTGAGCGAAAAATTCAAACTTTTCCTTGTGCCGCGGGGCGACCACGACATTGAGTACCTGGCCGGAAGCAATGCAACGGGCCAGCTCAGGGAACCAAAAATCCTCCTCGCCGGGGCGCAGGCTTCCCAACACTAACAGTGGACCCTCCGCCGTAAAAAATTTCTGCTTCGCTTGCCGAGCAGCCTGCGCATCCGGAACCGAGGGCTGCAAGTCGTACTTAGAATTTCCGGTTACAAACGTAGTGGCTGCTTGAGCTCCGAGTTCGACAAAACGCTGCCGCGAGGTCTCACTGGAACATAAGATCAGATCGAAGCGCGAGAGTTCTCTCCGAACCAAGGGGCCCAGCCTTCGATACCACGGCAGAGAGTAATCGGAAATTATTCCATTAACGAGGCAGAGCTTTGCGGAGCGATTCTTCGCTTCGTGAATCAATGCCGGCCACAGCTCAGTTTCAGTGATAATGAGCGCCTTGCATTGAGATTGCCCAAAAGCGTGAGCGAAAAACCAAGAACAATCAAAGGGAAGCAAGCGAACTTGATCGACTTCCGCCGCCCCCCGTTCCAAGCCAGTCACCGAGGTAGCGGTCAGAAGAAAACGAGCGCCGGGAAACGCTTTTCGCATCCCTCTAATGAGCGGCAACAATCCATTCACTTCCCCAAGAGACGCCCCGTGAAACCACACGTAGGAATCACGCGGCAAATTCCAAAAACCAAAACGCTCCCATAGTCGTGCTCGACCACGAGCGCTCAACAAAAAGAACGGAGCCACAAGAAGCGCCATACAACACATTCCTGCGTTGTATAGAAATCTACCTACCGCAGAGAGCATCGGCTTCCTTTGTTAGATCGTTCAAGCATTGTTCGAGTTTCTCGCGGAGGCGCTCGAATTCCTCGGGGCTCGCCTCGGCAGGCACACGAATGCCCTCTCCTGCGATGCCGACGACCTTTCCGAACGGAAGCGGCAAAACCATTTTGTCCCAACTGCGGCGAAAGCAGAAACCACGACTCGTCGACGCAGCAACCGGGTACAAAAGCGCGCCTGTCATCTGCGCGATGCGCAGCACGCCAGGTTTTACTTTGAACTGTGGGCCGCGCGGGCCATCGGGCGTCATGGCCACATCGAAGCCTTGCTTTAAGGTGTGCACCAACTCCAGACCAGCTTCCATGCCGCCGTGACTCGACGAACCCACCACCGATCCAATTCCCAATAGCTTACTGGCATAGCTAATGATGCGGCCATCGCGATGCTGACTCGCCAGCGCAAACATTCCCGCGCTACCGCGATAACGGCCGGTCCTGCGGTACAGGCCGGGCATGTATAGTTGCTGCCCGTGCCAAAAGACCACCAACACCGGCTGCTTTGTCTTCCAAATTAGCGCATCCTTGAGCGTCCCGCGAATATCCCAGCGGGAAAAGGCGTCGATGCCTCGCAACAGCATGGCGCCTAGGACTCCGGCCACCTTGATCCAGAGTTCTTGCTGAAGGCTTACCTTATAATGCCCGGCACCGCTTTTCATGCGAAGTGAAGTCCGTTTTGGAAAGGCACGCTGCTCGCAGCGCAACTAATTTATGATCGTCTCATCGAGGCCGCTCTCATTCTCCTTAGGAGCAAACTGAAGGGCGTGTAATTTAGCATAGGCCCCGTTTCGTTTAAGCAACTCATCGTGAGTTCCCATTTCGACTATACGGCCATCAGACAGCACAACCACACAGTCAGCGTCACGAACCGTGGACAGGCGGTGTGCAATAACGATCGAAGTGCGCCCCTTCTCCAAGGATTCAAGCGCCGACTGCACTTCGCGTTCCGACCGGTTATCGAGAGAGGCCGTCGCCTCATCCAAAATAAGAATCGGAGCGTTTTTCAAAAGAGCGCGTGCTATGGCGAGCCTCTGACGCTCGCCGCCCGAGAGTGTTAACCCGCCTTCCCCTAATTTAGTATCGTAGCCTTGCGGCAAGGCGCGAATGAAGGTGTCCGCATAGGCGGCCTGAGCCGCTTTAACGATCTCCTCTTGCGTAGCAGCGGGATTCCCGTAGGCAATATTATTCGAAACGGTATCATTGAACAGAAACGTGTGTTGCCCGACCATGGCAATACGGGCACGCAAATCGGCGAGACGTACGCTCGATATATCCACCCCGCCAATGCGGATAACTCCCTGTTGCGGATCCATGTATCGCGGAATGAGATCGACAAGCGTGCTCTTACCGGCGCCCGAGAATCCAACCAGCGCGACTTTGGAACCCTCTTCAATGCTCAATGTAATATCAGCGAGCGCTTGCGGCTCATCAGAACGACTAGTCCCCGAGTCAATCGGGCGGTATGAGAAAAAGACTTCTTCAAATTCAATCTTATTACTGTCACCAAGACGCTGCGGCACCAGGGGATCCTGGATACGCGGCTTGGTATCAAGCACATCAAATATGCGCTGCGCTCCAGCCAAGCCTTGCTGAATGGTGCCATTAACGCGACTCAACTTCTTGAACGGATCGTACAAGAGGAACACGGAAATAAGGAAAGCAATGAAATCACCCTGGCTGCGCACTCCACTCAGAACCGAGTATCCGCCGTACAAGATCACGCCAGAAATCGCGAAGCTGGCCAGCACTTCATTAATTGGCCCAGAAATGGCCCGCACCTTCTCCGAACGAATGAACGTATTCGTAAGATCTTGATTCTCTCGCTCAAAACGGCGGCGCTCAAAATCTTCACGGCCAAAAATCTTGACCACTCGATTGCCCACCATGCTTTCAGACATCATGGCACTGAGACTGCCGATGGCATGCTGCCCTTTCATGCTCAACTTGCGAAGCTTGCGGCCAAAGCGGTAGACCGGCCAAATACCAATCGGGAAAACCACAAAGGCGATCAGAGCAAGGGTAGGATCAAGGTAGAACGCCGAGATCAGCAACGCGACCACGCGAATCGCATCGCGCAAAACCGCCGCCACCGTATCCGTCAACAGCCCGCGAATCAGCACGACATCACTGGTGATTCCCGAAACGAGCTGGGCACCGGAATTGGCAATAAAGAAGTCCGGGGAAAGCTTCAACACGTGCGAGTTAAAATCATTGCGAATATCTCGCACTATCCAGTGACCCACCCGCGCCATCAAATATTGCTGCCCGAAATCCGTGATAGCTCGGATTATAGCGAAGAGAACCAGCGCGATCGGCAAAAGCTTCAACAGGCTGGCGTCTTTCTCGGTAAAGACTCCGTCGAGCACCGATTTGACCAGAAACGGCACCGCGCCATCAGAGGCACCGTAAAAAATCATGCATAAGAGGGCAAAGGAGAATTGGACTTTATATGGTTTCAGGTAAGCCAAGACACGCGAGTACAACCCGAGCTTGCGGGTAATATCGGGAGGAGCGCCTTTGGAAGCGCCTATGGTACTGCCAACCTCGTCCATAGTGGGGCACAAGTCTATAATAATCCTAGGAATTTAGCAAAAGGCAGGCCTTGTTCAGAATGCCGAATTTGTTTAGGGTACCGGGTTGTTACGGCTCCGTCTTTAGATTTGGCTGGTAGCGTCGCCCTGTTTCGCCGACGCCCCAACTTTCAGGGATATCGATCATGAAAAAAGCGCTCATCTTCATTGCCGTCCTCTTCATTTTGATTGCCGGTGCTTTCACGTACCTGGCATGGAATGCCAATTCCTTGATCGCGAAATACAAGCCCGATTTAGAGCGCGTAGCGAGTAACGCTCTTGGCAGTTCGGTCACCCTGGGCAAACTAGAGGCCTCCGTGTTTCCTTCCGCGGTGGTGCGAGTTGACGAGTTTCGAATCGCCAGAAACGCGGATACGAAAGAGGGACTGACCCTTAAGAACCTTCTTCTCAAAGTGCGGTTGCTCCCGCTGCTCTCCGGCAAACTTGAAATTGTGAAGCTCAGCCTTGATAGTCCCGCATTAACTTTCATCAAAGACAAGAACGGAATCTCGATTGAAGGATTACCGAAGGCCGACCCCGCCGCTAAGCCGGCAGCGGAAAAGCCAGCGACCACACCGCAAGCCAGCGCTCCAGGCGGTGGCCCCGTTCCTGCTGGCCTGGGATTAAACCTCGAAAAGTTTGAATTGAAGAATGCCACCATCACGCTGCGAGACGTCGAAGCCAAGAAAGATCTGCGCGTCACGAATTTGAATGTTGAAACTGCGGTCGGCTTCGCCAACAATGTCGCTCGCATCTCGGAGTTGCTAGTCACCGGCCGCGCTCTGGAGGCAATCGATTTCCGCGTTGATGGTGAGCCAATCACCTATAGCCTCGCAGACGGACGTTTTGATGCTTCTAAAATTGCAGTAACCGTTCTCGGTGGGACTCTCTACGTAAAGGCCGCTGGTTCAGTGCCGACGAACTCTGGAACTGCCCGCATTGATTCAAGTGGATTTGACCTAACCAAGTTAAGCCCGGCGTATGGGATCGTGCCCGCACTCAAGGACTTTGCCTTACGCGGAACTGTTAAACCGCAAATCGACGCTGAATGGGGAGCCCAAGGTGCATATAAAGCCAGCGGATCAATTGCGCTTGCGGGAATTGGCGCTACTGCTGCTGCCATCACCGTCAGCGAGCTGCAGGGTCATATCAACCTGAACGCAACACCAGCTTCCCAACAAGCAGGATCAAAAGATTTAACTTTCAAACTTGGTGCGGAACCAGCAAGCCTCACCTTTGATGCTCAGGTAGCAAATAATCAAGCGTCCTTGCAGAAGCTGTTGATCACCACGTTGGGCGGTAGCATCGATGCAACTGGCTCCCTTAACATGCTCGATCAACGCTTCAGTTCTCAATACACCGTCAACACCATTGCGCTCGATCGTGCCGCCTCAGTTTTGAAACCGGAACTGGGAGCGCTCGTGGCGGGCACACTTCAGAATGTAAAGGGCAATATCGCCGGTGCTCTGGGCCCGAACTTAAAACAATCGCTGACCGGTGCGGTATCGGTGCTGGTCAAGGATGGCGCGATTAAAGGAGTCAACATTGCAGCGGATGTGCTGCGTGCAGTTAAAGATTTACCGTTTCTATCGGGATCTCTTTACTCCTCTGCGCCACCTGCTCAACGTGCGGCGCTTGAGTCAGCCGACACTTCAATACAGGAGTTAAGCGGGAATTTCACGATCGCTAACTCTACTTTGTCGACTCAAGACTTTAAGGTGCTCAGCGCTTTATTCAATTTGGACGCGCGCGGAACGATCGGTTTTGCTGCGAACATCGATCTGAATGCACAGATCGCGTTCGATCCGACCTTCTCCAACGCGCTCGTTACGAAAACGCCTCAACTCAAAGCTTTGCAGGATAACAACTCAAGGCTTGTCATTCCGCTGGCGCTGCAGGGCACTGCACCCAAGATCCTGGTGCTTCCTGATATGAAGCGGGTCTTGGAACTGGCGGCCAATGCGGCCATGAAGGAAGGCGCCAATAAACTCCTTGATCGCGTTCTTAAGGGAGGTGGCGACCACAAAAAGGGCATCGGCGGCCTGCTCGGCTTCTAGATCTGTTTTCGCGCCGAACGTGGTTTTCCATCAAGCGAGCTCAACGCTTATAACGAGTGTACGAGTTACGGCGAGCTGACAAGCATTGAGGCAGACTTGAGCCTGAGGAGAGGCAACGGCGCCAGAACCACCTTTTAGTCAAAACTAAGGTTAATCTTAGTGCCTACGCTCTCCTTATGGAGTTTAGCGTCAAATACCTGTATAACCTTCTTCTCGGTTGCCATCCTTACACGTTGTAAGAAGCTCCGAGAAGAAAGACGTCAGGTACTAATCTGCCCCGTCGATGAAGAATAACCACCGGCTAGAACCACACAGTCAACTTGATTGCGACGGATACTGACGGTTTTTTGAAAGAGAGATAAAAGACAACATGGGTAATAAATTATACGTAGGTAACTTGGCCTACACGATCAGCGATAGCGACCTCCAACAGCTTTTCGCTCAATACGGAACCGTACAGTCTGCGAAAGTTATCATGGATCGTGATTCCGGTCGTTCCAAGGGTTTCGCCTTCGTAGAAATGGGAAGCGATTCCGAAGCAAAAGCAGCGATCGAGGCTTTGAATGGTTCTGAAATTCAAGGTCGCGCTCTCACCGTTAACGAAGCACGTCCTAAGGAAGATCGTGGCGGCGGCGGTGGTGGCGGTGGCTACGGCGGCGGACGCGGCGGCGGTGGTCGCGGCGGTGGCGGCGGCGGACGTCGTTACTAATAAAAGAGCTCTCCGGTTACGGTGAGTTTTTACATAATGGCCGTGGTTGCATCCCCAATATTCGGAAGCAACCACGGCCATTTTATTTTGGTTTTCGATTAATAGGCTGCGCGATTTCGCTAGCCGATGGTGAATACGGGCAATTCGTTGCCCTGAATGAGCCGAGTCGAGTGCCCCAGTAAGCGCGCGTTGAATGCGGCGGGCAGCGCTTGTGCGGTTTGTTCATCCACTAGAATAGACTTGCCGAAATTCTTAACTTCCTCTTCAAGCGCAAATGCAAAATTTACCGGATCGCCGACCAGCGTGAAGCGACTAACTTCTTGCTGCGCGCCAACCGATCCTGACAGTCCGCCGCCTGTAGCGATAACCGCTGAAGCCTGCCATGCAATCGAGTTACTTCCACTTGCAGTGCGAGCAGCCAGCTCATTATGCGCTGCAATTGCTTTTGCCACTTCCGCAGCTCGTTCTGCTTGAAGTGCGGGCTTCTCTCCCACCCATAAGGCGACCGTGGTCTCTTCAATAGTTTTATCAGTCCGGCCACCGTAGCGGAAAATAATGTCCTGCAGCTTATTGGTCCAAGCGTTAAGCGCCGCCTCAACTCGCGGCAAGCCAAGCTGATCCAACATCTCTCGATAGGTATGCACGCGCGCCACGAGCACCGTTACGGAGACAGGTTTTAACTGTGCGGTTTTAGTTCGCGACCCAGGCTCAGTTGGATTACGCTGTAGAGCCTCCGCCGAGCGCAGACTAAAAAGGATCTTAGCCGGTCCTATATCGACAACATCCTGGGATGACAGGTCACGCATGGAAGTGAGGCGTACGCCATTTAGGAACGTGCCATTACGACTTGTAAGATCCGTGACAACCACCCCGAAGGAGGAGCAGTCGAACTGAGCATGCGTACGAGAGACTGTGTCGTCATCAATCACTATGTCATTGTCATAGTCGCGACCGGCGCGAATGGAGTCACCATTCTTGAGAGAAACTGCCTGCCGGCTACCATCGGGCAGGGTAACCTGCAGGGTAGCGAGAACGGGGGTGCGAGTATCGGTCATACTGGGTTCTAAAATGGCCGATCGGAATTACCGAGGCTCCCGATTTTGATGAAGCGCCTATGGGAAGGTATTCATGCTTCCTGCGCTTTGTCGAGGATAATAGAATTCGCCAGCAAGGGGCCGTGCAATCGCAGCGTTTCCCGTATGCCCGCCCCGAAAATAGTATCTTGCGCTAACCCCCTTCCATTGCTACGTTTTTTTAGAACTTTGTTTATCCCGGGTTAGCCATGAAGTACTTTTCTGCGTTTCGCGTCGCGGCGGCGGCGTTGCTTTGCGTTTCTACCTCAGCCCATGCGCTGACAATTGACGACTTCAACGGGGTCGGTTCGATCCAGCCTCAGCCAGGCGGCACTGAAAAATACGTCAGCATCAGCGATCCAGGCGCGATCGGCGGCGCCCGTGGCATCGAAGGAAAAGTCACCTTCCCGCTCGTTCCCGGCGGTGGCGACATGTTTGTGGAAACGTCCGATGGTCGGTTTAGCCATTCTCTTGATTCCAACGTGTCGGGATACTCTCGCCTCTCCTGGGATGGAGATCAGGATGCAGTGACTCTTGTCACGAGCGGCCTGAACGGCATTGATTTTCTTCAGGATAACGGTTCGGCGATTGCCATCGATGTTGTCGCTTTTGATTATCCGAGCCAGAAACCTTTGACCCTCAAAGTTACCCTCTTTGATGCCATCGATGGCACACGCTTTTCGACAGGATCGGTCACTTTGAACGGCTGGGTGATTGCCCCCACTACCTTTACGATTCCGTTCATCGCATTTGTGGCGGATCCCGCAGCCAGTGGGCCGGTGGATTTCACGAATATTGGGGCTATAACGCTCAAGATCGACAGTGAGCAAGCGCCAGCAGCCGACCTGCAGCTCGAATGGATCGGAACCAACGGTATTTGCCGCTTAGTGCCTGACCAGAATGGTGAAGTGATCGATCAGTGCGGCGTCTGCGGCGGCGATGGAACAAGCTGCCTTGATTGCAACGGCATACCCTTCGGTGGCGCAGTGATAGACCAGTGTGGAGTGTGCGGAGGAGATGGCAGTTCCTGTCTCGACTGTAATGGGGTCCCAAACGGAGATGCGATAGTGGACCGCTGCGGAGTTTGCAACGGAGACGGCAACTCTTGCATAACATGCACGGACAAAGACCTGACTCCGATCTCCGTGAAACTTGATAGCGGCGCCAAAAAATTGGAAGCCGCGATCAAGCGCGTTGCACAGAAGTATGTAAACGCCAAGAACACACCGGCCGTGCAGAAGTCAGTGAAAAAGATTCTGGCAGAAGTGCATCGCTTGCAAATTACAAATTGGACCTTATCGTGGGTCTTCCCCCGTAAATTGACGGTTTGTGATAATGAGGCGATTTGCACCTACACAAGTTATCGAAGCACGGCGGACGAATACCGCGTGCACAACGACGAGATGTTACAGCTCGGGCTGGGCTTGGTGAAGAAGCTCAAGAAGCTCGGAAAATCGCACGCCACGGTAGCAAAGCAATTACAAAGGCCCATTGAGAAACAGTACCAAGCCAACCTTGACGAGTCTTATGTCGTGCCGATCAAGGACTTCCATTGCTAGGTCGTCAGCCTTTCTAAGGGGGCTGACTATCGTGATATGCAGCGCTCTCGTAGTGCCTTACGCGGCGAGCGCTGCACCGCGAAGCGTTCCTTGCCCGGAGGTCATTGGGGACAAGGACTCACAGCTATTTTTCCCTGGACGCTATTTTCGTTGCTACCAGAGCAAACGCGACGCTCGACGCTCAGGCTTTATTAGCCCTCAAACACTGGGCACGCGGGACTTTACCGGGTGGTGGCGCTTTGGTCTAAAGCCCGTAAAGAACACCTGCCCCAACACTCCGATCGCCGCTGGACAGACAACGGTTTTCTTGCAGATTAAGCAAACCGAAGCCGGGCTGTTCGCGGGCATGTGTCCCGGAGAACCTAAGTTTGTGGGTAAGTCGCTCCTGAACGAAGGTGGCTTCTCTCTGGCGACCTCCGAGACCCTGCGCAACGATCCCGACTGCGGTGGCGGAGATGCGCACCTTCAATATAGCTTTGAAGCCTTACGCCTCAGTTCCGATACAAACAGCGCCGGGGCCGCTCGCCTGGCGCGGGTGAAAAGTTGCGCATCACCGGAGCACGGCACCTTTAGCTGCACCACGGAATGGGTTGGCAGCGGGGGCCGTGAGAAACCGGATCATCGCTTTTGGCCGATTGTGAGCGAAAATGTGAATTCCTTCGGAGAAACTTGTGCCGAAGCGCTTACTTTGTGCTCCGGTTGTCACGGCTAAGCTCAAGTTGTGAAGCAAGCGCCACTTCCTTCTCTAACTCAAAACGCGCATTCTCGAATTTCGCCAACAATTCGAAAACCATTTTCTCTCGTTCGGGAGACGGCGCAGTAGTTAAAAGCTTTTCTGCCTGCGCCACATATTGGGCATGCGTCACTTCATATAGGGCCAAACTCGCTCGGAGTTCAGGATGATGCTCAGAAAGTCTGCGCGCCTCAGCGGCTAAAGAGGGTTGCTGGGGGCTCACAGCGGTTGGTTTCGAGGGACGCAGAGAGGCTCGACCTGCATCCACATCCGCAACTGCCAGCTGCGCCGGCGTCCCAGCACTTGTCATTACCAGAGCCTCGCTACCGAGAAAAAGGCCTGATAAGAACGCCGCACAAACGAAAAACAGCGCCTGAATCGGCCCGACAGAAATCCGAGTAGGAAGCCCTGCCTGAGCATCGTCCGGGATCTCGCCCGGCGCCGCTTCGTCTGCAGATTCAGGATCCGCCACCGTGGACTCAACCTCGGGAAGCGGCCCAATCTTGCGTAAGGAAAATTTCTGCCCGGATACACGCGTCACCGGGTAGCCTTCGAGGAAATTAACCAAAATGACACTTACGTTGTCGATTCCCCCGGCTTCGTTCGCGCGTTGCACGAGGTGCTGAACGGCTTCTCCTGCGCGGGCCTCGGCGCAAATCCTTTCAATCTCCTCCTCGCTCACCTGCCCGTACAGTCCGTCGGAACACAGAAGAAAGGCGTCTCCGCGCGAAGCGACCGCACTTCCGATCCAGGCGTCAGTCTCAAGAGGCGCGTCTGACCC
>JAFLCA010000030.1 GCA_017302875.1 Deltaproteobacteria bacterium | reverse complement strand
GCAGGAGCCCTCGCAATACGAATCCACTCCCGCTAGCGGGAGTGGATTCTAATCCTCTGGGAGGGTGTCCCAGCCGAGCTCGTCGGCCAGCGCTTCTTTGAACCAGGTTTGCTGCGCTGCGATTAGTTTGAAGTGATAATCCAAATCCTCTACAGAAATTCCCGCTGCTCCCAAGCTCGAGCTTAACACGATGTAATGGCCGACCAAACTTACTTTGATTCCAACCAAACCATCAGCTATTTCTAATGCCGCAGCTAACATCTCGAACGAACCGCGCACCGGCACAGTGGCGATATTAACGCCCATATAAATAGTCGTTTCCTGTGGAGACTTTAGTCCTTCGACCAAAACCTCCAATTCCTCATCACCACCGAGAGAAATCATCCAGCGCGCATTATCTGCCGTCTTTTCCTTCTGACAGGCATCAGGATCGAAGCCGCGCCGTAAAATAAATTCCTCGACAAGATGCACCGGATCTTTGCCGCCCGTAATCTTGCGAATGTTCAGCGTGGCGAATTTTTTGATCTTTCCCATAGCGTCCTGACTATTTGTGATACGGAATACCTTTTAAAATTGTCATGGCTCGGTACAGCTGCTCAACTAAAATCAGCCGAGTCATTTGGTAAGGGAACGTCATTGCTGAGAGCGACAGTACCATATCCGCTTCCTTTCGCACTTTGTCATCCCAGCCGTAAGCTCCGCCGATTGCAAAACAAAAATTCGACGTACCTTGGTTCATCTGCGTCTGGAGCAGCGCCGCAAATTGTTTGGAAGTGTGCTGCTTGCCAGCCTCATCCAATACAAAGAGATAATCGCTCGAATCAACTTTCGTCAAAACGGCAGCGCACTCGGCTTGCTTCATCTGCGCCTCGGGCAGCTCAGTAGAGGTCGGCACTTCCACCAAGCTGAGCTGAGCGAAACCTTTCATACGGGTTAGATATTCGCTTTCGCCCTCTTGAACGAAGCTCTGCTTTATCTTCCCGACCGATATAATTTTGATGCGCATGAAATTTTGAACCCGCGAAATTATGTCATCTTTTCAAGAACTTAATCAAACAAATGTGCGCCAAATTATTTGTTCAAGATTTTAAACCGCTTAACCGACTCTCAACCTTGCAGAAAGGATTCTCGTCGTTGGCCATGGATGGTCGAAAAGGAAGATTCAGTCTCGAATTCGTTTGAGACGGAGTCTGTTGTCAAGGACGAGGTGTTATGAAGATCGATGCACTTACTCGCCTATTCTCCGTGAATAGCGAGTCCTATAAAGCTCAAACTACAACCAACGCAATAGACCAGGACGTCAGAGCGAAGAACTCTGAAGCGGTTAAGGTCAAATCTGATTTCGGAAAAGCTCAGGTTGAGCAATCCGACGCAGACCGACAAGCGAAAGTTGCCAGTCTTAAGAAACAAGTGGCAGACGGCACGTATTCACGCAGCTCGCGTGAAGTCGCTGAGGCGCTGGCTAGAGAGCTATTCGCCTAGCAGGTTTTGTCTCTTTATAGGTTAGGGCATGGAAGGGGGACTTTCCGTGCCCTTTTTTTTGAGCGCGAACCTGGCGGTCCCTACCGAAAGTGCGAAGACAAATCTTTATTACTGCGCCGTTCGATATGTCGCAGCACCTTTCCATTCTCTACGCTGACTTCTCCAGGCAAAGGACGAAGGTTGTAGAGGCTAGCCATTGAAGCTCCGTAGGCACCGGCGGTACGAATCGCCAAAATATCTCCCTCGCGGATTTCAGGCAGCGCGCGCTCTTCTGCAAAATAGTCTCCGCTCTCACAGATATTTCCAACAACATCGTATATCGCCGTGGCAGCGCTGGGGTTCGAAAGATTCTCGATATGGTGATACGCCCCATAGAGAACGGGACGAATTAAATGACTAAATCCTGAGTTCACCCCAGCGATAAGCTTGCCACGATTGTTGCGTAGTGTAGTTACCTGCACGAGTAAAGTTCCGCACTGCGCCACCAGATATTTACCCGGCTCCATACACAGCTCGAGCTCACGGCCAAATGATTTGCAAATATCTTCAAAGAGCGCGCTGAGCTTCGCTCCCAAGATGGCCGTGGGTAATTCAGGAGTGTCGGGCTGGTACGGAACACCGAGACCACCGCCGAAATCAACAAACTGCAAATGCGGGAAGTTTTGCGGAGTAAGAAGTTCAGCAAGCTTCTTTGCACCCTTCAAGTAATCCTCCGGGTCGATCATGCCGGAGCCAGTGTGCTCATGCAGCCCCACGATGGAAAGGCCCGCCGATTTTGCGATCGACACAACTTCGCCAAGATCCTCCGGCAAAATTCCAAACTTCACGTGAACGCCAGCAGTCTGCACTGCTTTGTGGGAACCTGCGGTAATCTCGGGATTGATGCGCAGACATACCGGGGAACCAGGAAACATGCGCGCGAACCGTCGCAACGCGGAAAGAGAATCCAAATTACATAGGACTCCCAGGGCGTGCACTTCTTGCAGGTCTGCATCGCTACAGTTGTTAGCCGTGAACATGATGTGACGCGGGCTAAAACCAGAAGCTAAAGCCAAATGCACCTCAGCTGGGCTGACAGTGTCTATCGAAAGTCCCATTTCACGAATAAGTGCCAGGATGGAAGGGTTATAATTCGCCTTCACCGCATAGAGGATCTGCTTTTTTTTCCAGCCAACCGAATCGAGCAACCGCTGCACCTGGGCTCGAACGACTCCGATATCATAAACGTAGAGCGGCGAGCTATATTCGTGAACCAGTCTGAGCAATAATTCTCTATCGTTTGACATGATACCTAGCTCTCAAAAAAGCGGGCATGAAGTGCAGCAACACATTTCTGCGCTTCGCTATCATTCACAATGAAACCGAACTGAACCTTTGAAGCTCCGTGCGACAACATCTGCACATTTACTTTCTCTGCGCGAAAAACATCAAGCGCGGATTCGAGCACTTCGGTGGCTTGGCGAACATCAGCGATAATATTCACGCTGGCTTTGCCAGAGCTAATAGAGACTCGAGAAAATTCTTCCAAACTCTCCCTCAAACCATCAAGCGCGCCGCCTTCATCGAGAGTGAGCGAAACGCTGACCTCGCTTGTGGCAACCATGTCGACTGATAATTCATGCTTCTCAAATACGGCAAAGAGTTTGGACAAAAATCCCGGCTGTCCCAACATGCGCAGCGAAACCACATCGACTAAGGTCAAATTGCGCTTGCAGGTGATAGCTTTTGCTAAACCCTCGGCCCCTTGATTTGAAATCACCGTGCCCGGATGTGGCACATTGTATGAGTTCTTCACTCGCACCGGCACTCCGCGCTGCATTGCAGGAATTAGAGCGCGTGGATGAAGCACATTCGCTCCGAAATACGCCAATTCTGAAGCTTCCTCAAATGAAAGCACCGGAACCGGACGTGCAGCAGGTACATAGTTGGGGTTGGTGGTGAGGATACCATCGACATCCTTCCATACCTGTACCTCTTTTGCTTGAAGTGCGGCTCCCAAGGCACACGCAGTTAAATCACTGCCGCCGCGCCCGAGCGTTGTTATATTTCCGCTTCGATCTTTGGCAATAAAGCCCGTAACAACCGGAGTGAAACTGTAGTTGTTCCTGAGCGTGCCCAAACGTCCCTCAATCGCTGCAAAGGCCTCAGGCAGAATCTCCCCATTTCCAAAACGGGAATCACTCAAAAAACCAACATCCCAGGCATCGAATGCCTGCGCAGCCAAATCCTGCTTCTTAAGATACGCAGCAAACAAGCGCACCGAGATGCGCTCACCGAAGGAAACGAGATAATCTTTGGTTCGAGGAGAAAGTTCTTTAAGGAGCGAGATACCGCGCAGCAAGTCACGTAGCTCCGTAGCCAGCGTATCAAAGTCCGGAATTACGATGCCTAAGTCCTGCGCAATCTTTTGGTGATTTGAAATCACTCGATCGCAGTCGACTTTTCCCTTGAGGGCAAGACTGCCACACTCTAACAAATGGTCAGTGGTGTCTCCGGTAGCAGAAAGGACGACAACCGGTTTCTGCTCAAGGTGCTGACGAACAATACCTTCGACATGGCGGACGCGCGAGGCATCTGCAACAGAACTGCCTCCGAACTTCATTACAATCATAATCTCACCTATACTCAATGCCAGCAGCGATTATACCGATCACGGAGAAAAACTAAAGATTGCCTCGGATTCCGTTACAAGGTATCCGAGAACAACCTGCCGTTTAAAACACTAGGGCCCCTATGCGCTTGCAAAACCTCCTTCCTCTCATTGCGATTTTTGCACTAAGTCCTGCCCTTCTGCGCGCGGAGCCGCCGCGGGAGATTGCTGTCGGGGTCATGGCTGAGCTCTCAGGGCCTTTTGCCAGCGTCGGCGAAGACTGCCGCCGTGGTTACGAAATCGCCAAAGCGGCATTCACCGACAACGGCATAGTTGGCAATTACAAGGTTAACCTCGTCTATGGCGACCACCAACGCGATGCCAAACTGGGAGTAACCGAATACAACCGCTTGCTAAATCAAGCTCGGGCGATTGCTATCGTTTCAAACGCCTCGTCCGTGGTGATGGCTATTAACCCAATGTCGGCGGCAAGAGGGCTGCCCTTAATCGGTAGTTCAGCGCATCCACAGTTCATTAAGAATAATCCGTATGGATTCCGATTTTGGCTTAACGCCGACGTAGAGGGCGGCGCCTTAGCCCAGAAGGCTATCGAGATGGGGAAAAAGAGCGCCGCAATTATTACTCTGGAAGAGGACTATCCCTTAGCGGTTTCAAACGGATTTGTCCCAGTCTTTGAAAAATTGGGCGGCACCATAGTCGCTAACGAACATGTGCTCAAAACCGATGTCGACTACGCAGGCATAATCGCCCGCCTGCGCGCCAAGCCTTCTGATTTAGTGTTTGTAAACGTCATCGGAGATCAGCTTCCGGTGTTGTTAAAAAAACTACGAGAACAGGGGATTAAGCAGCAGATCTTCTCCACCTTCTCGATGAGTAAGAAGGAGTACCTCGACGTCGCAGGGCACGAGAATGTCGAGGGCATCATCTATCTTGAAATAAATGGAGAGAAACCAAAATTCACGCAGAAGCTTTTCGAAGTTTCCGGCACCCGACTAGCCACCGGGTTGAACTACACTTGCTATGCTGGACTCGCCTTTGTGCTGGAGGCACTAAAGCAGAATCCAAATGTCTTCACCTCAGCGGATCTCTTCGCAACACTTCAGAAGATCGATGGCATCAATTTGCTCGACGGCACTCTGTATATGAAGGAGCGCGAGGCGCAACTGGAGTACCTGTTCCGCATCGTTCGAGACGGCCAACTCGTTGATTTTAAAGGGTAATTAAGCGCTCGGAATTCACCGAACTTTCGCACCACTGCCCAGTCTAAGCTCTACAGAATGTGAATGTAGTGGTAAGGACTTAGGGACAGTGCTTGAACTATACAGACTCTGCCGGACCAAGGCTTAATTCTGAAGTTACTAGGGATATGACTGATTCAGAAGATAGCTACAACGAGTCGGCAATCATACAGCGTGTACTGAAAGGCGAGCGTGACGAATTTCGTCATCTGATCGACCGCCACAAAAACATGGTCTTCGCCATGTTGATGCGCCAAGTCGGTAACCATAGCGTCGCCGAAGATCTGGCACAGGAAACTTTTTGTCGAGCCTATCAGCATCTCAAAAAGTTTCGCTTTGAGTCGAGTTTTTCAACGTGGCTCACGCGCATCGCTCTTAATCAAGCCGGCACCTACTTCTCTTCCCGCAAATTCAAAGAAAGCAAACGTACAGAAAGTTTTGATGTTCAGACTCACGACATGGGCAGCAGCGACATACAACACTCCCAAGAGCGAAAAGAAATCTTCGCAGCTTTGCGGTCAGCGCTAGGGGAGTTGTCGCCTAAACTGCGAGAGGTTCTCGTGCTGTGCGCCTTTGAGGGCAAAAGCTACGAAGAAGCCGCCGAGGTGCTGACGGTGCCCGTTGGAACCGTACGCTCTCGTTTAAATGCTGCGCGATTGGAAGTAAAAAAATTAATCCCGCGCTCGATCTTTGAGGCTTGAAATCATGACACAAGAATATTTTGAAGCGCAGTTTTTAGATTTCATCGAGGGACGCCTCTCTCAAGAAGAGACTACGCGATTCGAGCAGGAGTTAAGCAGCAATACAGAGCTGCGCGCGTCCTTTGAGCACTACTCCAAAATTCTTGAAGCTGAACGCTCTATCGCTCAAGAAGCTCACAAGCTCCACCCCAATTTTTCAGTCAAGGTTATGGATAGGTTGGATTCCCCTGCCCAGCAGGGATTATTTGAGAGGTTGTATATGTATTTGTCAGAAAATCGAAAACTTGTGTATAGCTCCGTTGCGACTTGCGCCACCTTGGTGCTGGTCCTAAGCCTTACCTACCGGCCATTACCGGATAGACCAGGCCAGCAGATGCTTCTCAAAGATATGAGTAGCGTTGCTCCTCAACAAGAGGCAGCACCCCCTGCAGGTAATGCAGTTCTTGGTGCAGTTGTTCCGCAGGAAGTATCAAAGCAGGAAGGTGCCTCATACAAATCTCGACAACAACCTCTCTCGATCGCGGGTGCGGTGATGGCACCACAGAGCAGAGATTCAGTCACGGCCTTCACTCAGTTTAATGAGAAGCTGGCTTCTCGCTCAGACTCCGCGCTTAGTGCGGCAATCGACAAATCTTTGCCGCAACTGCAGAAAGAAAAATATTCAGATCTAAGTGGCGCGTTGGGCGTAGAGATCGCGCCCCAGCATTTCAGCATGCCGCCTGCTGCACCCGCTCGAATGCTGGCTGAAAGCTATCTCTCTGTTTCTGAGAATACGCCAACACTCGTCCAGGATGAGCCGGTGTCCACTTTCAGTATCGACGTCGATACTGCGAGCTACGCGAACACGCGTCGCTTTATCAGCTCGGGGCAACTTCCACCTGTGAATGCGGTACGCATCGAAGAGTTTATAAACTACTTTGACTACAACTACCCGGTGCAGTACGAGAAGCCATTTACTCTGTCATACGAAATTGCGCCGTCTCCGCTTGAAAAGGAGAAATTTCTCCTAAAGCTTGGAATCAAAGCGCGCGATGCTCAGCCGAACCAAAAGGGATGGAATATCGTACTGCTTGTCGATGTTTCGGGCTCGATGATGGACAGCAACAAGCTCGAACTTTTGAAACGCTCGCTGCCCGTTCTTGTCGAGAGGATGCGCCCTCAGGACAAAATCGCCATTGTGACTTACGCCGGTACTGCAGGTGTTGTCCTGGATTCGACGAGCGGAAACGAGAAGGCTCGCATCCTTAGCGCCATCGAAAGCCTTTCTTCCGGCGGTTCAACCAATGGCGCTGGAGGAATCAGCGCTGCATATGAGATTGCACAGCAGAATATCATCGAGGGTGGAATCAACCGGGTCATCCTTATGACTGACGGAGACTTCAATGTCGGGGTTACCTCGCACGAAGATCTGATTCGGTTAATTGAGCAGCAACGCAAAACAGGCATCACGCTAACAACGATTGGCGTCGGCACGGGTAACTTGAAGGACGGCATGATGGAGCAGCTTGCTGACAAGGGAAACGGCAACTACTTCTATCTTGATAGCTTCAAAGAAGCCCGCAAAGTGCTGCAGACTGATCTGGTTGGCAACATGGAAGTCGTCGCCAAGGACGTAAAGCTTCAGATTGAGTTCAACCCGCAGCAGGTCGCGCAGTATCGCTTAGTGGGATACGACAATCGCAGATTGCAAAAGCAGGACTTTAATAACGATGCGATCGATGCAGGTGAAATTGGTACCGGTCATACCGTAACTGCGCTGTATGAAGTAGTGCTTACAAATACGGATGCCGCCAAACACTTGCAGGATGATCTTCGTTACCAAAAGGGAAGCGAGCCAAAGAAGATTGAAGTACCAGAGGACAAACGCGCCGAGCTTGGCTTCCTCAAAATTCGCTACAAGAAGCCTGACGAGGATCGCTCTAACTTGATTGAATATCCCATCGCTGCGGCGGACATTCGCAAGGACTTAGCGCAAGCAAGTGACGACTTCCGCTTCGCAGCTGCGGTTAGCTACTTCGGAACTCTTCTTCGAAAGAGCCAATACGCTGGAAAGTACACGTTCTCTGAGATCCTGTCTTTAGCCCAAGGTGCCAAAGGCGCAGATCCCAAAGGATACCGGCAGGAGTTTATCGAGTTAGTTAAAGATGCGGCGGCGCTTTCTCGCGAGACGCCTCGCGCAGAACCCATGGATCAGTAGACAGTAGTTGGTTAATTCGGCTCGCCTTGATCTTCTACAGAAAGATCATGTGCGAGCTCTTCGCTTTTGGCGATATCTTCCTCGATAAGCTTAAGCTCTGAGTCGAGGAACTCAAAAATCTGCAAAGCCACGGTTTTTAGTCGCGCTAATGGAACGACATGTAAATTTCCGGCAGCTCCCTGGAAGCTATCACTGAACACCAAGGTTCCCTGCAGCAGGTGATGCGCAATTACAATATTCTCACGCGAGGGAATCTGGAGAAGATCATTCAATTCATCAATCTTCTCCTGAAGCTTCTGCATTATCTGCGTGAGAATGAAGTACGATGTGACCTTTGAGTTCGTGACAATATGAAAGTAGCGCCGCGAGCGTTTATCCAAATTGCTGAGATAGGCCTGAATAAGAGATTGCAGATCGCGTAACTCTTGCAGCGGCTCCTGCAAAACTCTTACTTGTTGGCGCAGAGCATCTTCGCGACTCCGTGCAATTTGCCAGGTGACCACCGCGGCAGAGAGCAGCAGCAGTATGGTGATGGCGGTCGCCGGAGGAGATTCCAAATGCTCACGAAAGAGAATCGCAAAGCCAGTCGCTGCAACAATTGCAGGCAATCCCACCATCCACGCTTGTGAAGGATCCTTGAGCTCGGGCGCTTTACGCTCTGCAAGCCCAGTCAGCACGGAACGCTCAATAATCGGAGAGTCGAGATGGCTCGACCCGCTCAAGATATCGAGGACCACGATGCGATTGTCTTTCTTAGCTGTCATCGTCAGACAGTATCGGCGTAATAGTGGGCAGCACTTAAGAGATTGCGAGGATAGAGGCTAAGGGGCTGGAGTTATTGTTGATGAAAGCAGATTCAAACGAGGGTTCAACTGCGGGGGACATTGGGGCTCCTCTTTCCCTGTCATTGCTGTAAAAGTCACGTAATTCGGGGACAGAAAACGGGCTCGGCAAGCCGCTAACGGCCAACCGACATCGGAATCTGAGTCAGATATCTGAATCGGCTATCGGAGTCGGCTCTCCGCATCAGAAGAAACACGGGGGCTTACCGCCCCTTACTCTGAATCAATCGAAAAATGTGAGCCCCTAGTACATCAGCTTCAGTAGCAGGACTAGAGTCTGAGATATCTGCCAAGTCTAGTATCGCCTGTGACTCCCTTAGACTTCCTAAGGCTATGCTAAAGAATCTGTTCTGATCTGCCTTGGTAGCCCTTCCCGCACCTTCAGCTAAGTTAAGCGCTACACTGGAAGCGGCACGCTGTAATTGCTCTCTTAGGTGCGTGGGTAGTTTAAGTGTTCGCACGCTACGGTAGAAGCTTAACGCAAGATTATAAGTCCTGAAGTTCTGTCTCATAGGTAATTTTCCCAAAAAAAGATTTCACCCAGGGGTAGAAACTTTTTTTGGGAAAATTACCTATGACAACCTTTCGGACTTTTAATCTTGCGGCAGAGTTCTACCAGGTAGCGCGAACACTAAAGCTTCCACGCGAGCTAAGAGAGCAGTTAGTTCGTGCCGCCAGTTCTATAGCGCTTAATCTAGCTGAAGGCAGAGGGAAGCCTACCAAGGCAGATCAGGTCAGATTCTTTCATATTGCCTTTGGGTCTCTAAGGGAGTGCCAGGCGATACTGAGTCTGGCAGAGCTAACAGACTCAGTCGCCTTTCAGAAGCTTGATGTCTTGGGCGCCCATCTGTATCGGCTAATTCAGAGGGCGGGGTAAGCCCGTCGTCGTTCTTCAGTTTCTGTTACCGAAATACGTAACCTATACAATTGCGAGCGGAAAGCTCCCACTGCCAATCGCTCGACCCAAACCACAGCGCGGCAATCCCCCGATAAGGATCCACTGAGGGTTCTTGCTCCATTGATGCGCGTTGCGATCTGAACGGGGTTCGACTCCCCCCGTGCTTCGTTATGTCAGGTGAAAATGGCGGACCGCCCTCTAAAGAGGGCGAGTCTCGCCACTAATTTGCGAAGCAAATTAGTGGCGGAGAGAGGGCGTTTCTCCTGCGGAGAAACTAGGATTCGCCTTTCCAATCTGTTCAGCCAAAGGCTGAACGGGGTTCGAATCCCCCAACAAGAAGAGTTCCAATTCGAATGGCGGACCGCCCTCTAAAGAGGGCGAGTCTCGCCACTAATTTGCGAAGCAAATTAGTGGCGGAGAGAGGGGGATTCGAACCCCCGATACGGTTTCCCGTATACACGCTTTCCAAGCGTGCGCCTTCAGCCACTCGGCCATCTCTCCAGAGGCCCCTAGAGTAAAGATGCCGGCAGGGTCTGTCAATTTTTGAGCTTACTTTGAAGCGCTTCGTTGGCGCTGGAGCTCATATAAGAGGATTGAGGCTGCACAGCTCACATTTAAAGACGAAGCCACTCCATTGATCGGGATTTTGAGGAGAATATCGCTCATTTCCTTGTAGCCGCGCGAAAGCCCTGAGGTTTCATTCCCTAATAAGAGCACACAAGGGCCCGATAGGTCGGCCTCTGAACAGACCTGCTCAGCCTTGGCGCTGGTTCCCAACACTTTAAACTGAAGACCACCCGCTCTAGCTTGATTCACCCACTGCAGAACTTCCTCGTGTGATTCAACGCGAAGGACCGGATGTGCGAAGAAAGTCCCCACACTCGCTCGCAGCACTTGAGTATCGTAAGGATCGACTGCGTGCCCGCTGATCACAATCGCATCTGCACCAAAAGCATCGGCCGAACGAATTAAAGTTCCTAAATTCCCCGGACTCGAAGGTCGATCGAAAACAACAATCAAGCCCGTTGGACTGGCGGCGACATCAGAAAGCTTCGTGCTGCGCATACAAACAAGCGCGAGAACCTCTGACGTTTCCTCCTTATCGCTGAGCTGCTGGAGGAGCTCCGGAGTTAGGTCAAAGTAATTTTCCGCGCGCGTATCATTCAGCACTTGCTCCGCCCAATTTGATAGGGGCTTGGCACTGCTGAAAATAAAACTATCGAACTTCCATCCATACTTGATGGCAAGATTTATCGCCGAAACACCTTCTACAAAGAATTTACCGTAGCGATGGCGCTTCTCACGATTGCGTTTAACAACTTCCATGTGTTGAAAGTTGTTATCGGCAGACCTGACTTTAGTGACTTTGCGTTGCAACGGAGCTCCTTCCTGGCGATACTACGCGTGAAATATCCTTGGTAATGCTACGCATTGCCGGCAAGAAAGGGAAGAACATGCGCACTTTCGTGATACGCGCCAGAAAAGCCAGCATCAGGCCTGATAAAGTATTTGCTCAAGTCGGATCTGACGAACATTTCGAGATCATCGCTCATACTTTGGCGAATGCTTTCTATTATTCAAATGGGATGCGGGAGAACGTGCAGGTCTATGTCGTTCTTGATAGCAGCCCGGATTTTCCCAGAACTTTAAAGTTTTCCTCTAATGAAGGCCTGTCATTCCCCGGATTTCACGAAAGAGCGATTCTTGAAGTGATCGTTTCTGCGCTAACGCGTGGGGCAAAAGTAACTAAAGACAGCGTCCTGCCAATTCAGCCAGGAATAGAAATTTGTGGTTTCGGCTTTGATACGCTGATGAAAGGGCTTCAAGAGAAAGCGCCGACCTATCTTCTCGACAGTAAGGGCGAGGATGTTCGCAACGTAGAGTTCCAAGAGAATGCGCTGTTTGTATTAAGCGATCACCTCTCGATGCCCAAGAACAGCATTAAAGGACTAGAGCGGCGAGGACTCACAAAAATCAGCTTAGGGAAGCGCGTGTTATTCGCCTCGCAATGCGTAGTGCTCGTACACAACGAGATGGATCGGCAAGGGCGATAATACTGTTCAGTGCGCAAAGACCGAGAATCGCTCCCTTCCTTCGCCAGTCTCTACAATGGAATTGCGGTGGTGCCGCACAAAGCTGCAATCCTTGCCATCGTCGAAGCAGCGAGGTGATTCTCTCTATAAATTTACTCTTCAAGCTGGGTAGCGCCGACCATTCACGCCCACCACCGGCAGGCTCCCTTGTTTACTTCGGCGATAAAATGGTCAGGCCATACTTGGAGGCAATCGTCCGCATGAGTTTGATGTCGTCCGCCGTCGGCGGTTGCGGCCGATCCTGACGGCTGGCCAGCGGCTTTCCTGCCTCAACAAAGAAGTCTTCAATGCCGGCCGGAGAGGCGGTCTCCAGGAGCACGGCGTCCTCGGTGCCAGTGTTTTTGAAATGGTGGGGAATATTGCGCGGAGCAAAGAGGGACTCGCCCTTTTTCAGCAAGATGGTTTTGTCGCCCAGGTAAAAAGTGACTTCGCCGGTGAGAACCAGAAAGGCTTCGTCCTCACGCGTATGCACATGCGGCGGCGGGCCAGATTTGGGCGGCAAGGTGGCCTCCATCACGGTGTATTGTCCATTACTGTCTTTGCCATCCAGCAGGATGGCTACCCGGTCGCCGGCAACTGAAATGATTTTCATAGATTCTAATTTGTGGACAAGACTGCTGGCAAAAGCTTCCAAAGCCCCGAGGCTAAATCACGGCCGCCTTGTCAGTCAATCTTTCTCTGCGCAGTGTAGCCAGGCGGCGGGTCTTCGGGGGAGCAGGCAAGGACTATCTCGTCGTTGAGGCCGCCACCTTCTACGAAAGAGATCTTGGCAAGCGCATATTGTCTTCGGATCGCATGGATCGAAAACAGGCTGCCGCCATCGCCAACGAAGCAGACGGCGTGTTTGCCAGTCGCTAGACCGATGCCGACGCCAAGCGGCATGGCCCAACCCAAGCCGCCACCGCGAGGCAAGAAATGGACATTTTGGAATCCGAGCGCGACCGCCATGTCCTGCACGATAGCATCTTCCGAAGAACCCTCGGTAACGATGTGGGTCGTGACATCCAGATTCTTCAGCATGCCCAAAATCAGTGCGTTGCGCATGTTGAACATGCCATTCGCCAGCCCCGGATAGGTATGCAGGCTCACGACGGAAGGCTTACCGGTTATGAGAGCATACCCGGCGGCGATACTCGCAGCGCTGGACTCGTGCAAAGCCAAAATATAGCTAGCTTTGGATTTCGCCACGGCAGCCAGAAAAGTCGTCTCGGTCGTGCCGGGATTGCCAAACACGTAGGGGATGTCAAAAGTTTCGAGAAAATCTGGGATTAATTCACCGCCAGTTCGTTCGATTATACCCACCTCTGAACTGGTTTTGATGCTATACAGCGCTAAGCGAACATAGCTAAATCTCTCATTTATTCACGATTGGCACCGCGATAATTTCCGGACATTACAGAGATATGTCTCATCGGTCAAAACAAGGGCAACGCTGCTTGCAATACAACGCGGGCTCGCACCTTCGGCATTGACAGCCGAGCTCCGCCGTGGCCCGATTAGTCAGGCTTCGACACATATCGCCATGGACCATGCTTATATTCTCTGGATCGCTACTTTGGCTTACGCCATTCACGTGCTTGAAGAATATATGTTCGATTGGAAAGGGTGGGCAAACACAGCGCTCAAGCTGCCAGTCACCTGGGTGCATTTTGCCATCGTTAATGGGGTCGTGGTTGTTTTGGGCGTTTCTTGTGCCGCCGTGGGGTGGTCGTGTGCGGAATTTGCGTTATCGCTCCCGGCGTTGATGCTCATCAATGCGACGTTCTTTCACGTTTTACCCTTCATCCTTGGCAAGGGGCGATGGTCACCCGGTTTAGGAACGGCGCTCATCCTGTTTTATCCGATTTCGACCTGGTGTTTTTACGGCGCCCGTCAGGACGGGATCTTGTCTACGGAAGTGCTAGTGGGTTCATTCATCATTGGAGCCCTCCTGATGGCCACGCCGATTGTGATGCTCAAGTTGAGACTGCATCCCTATTTCAACCAAGACCAGTAAAAGTCGACTAAAAGAGTATGGCGAATCAATCACTCGAACGCGCGCTGGTCGAAAGAGCCTGGAGAGATCCGGAGTTTCGCAGTCTCATGGAAACTGATCCGAAAGCGGCCCTTAAAACCCTTGGTGTCGAGATTCCCGACACGGTGAAAGTTAACATCCGAATGCAACGGCGGGACACGCTCTACTTCGTAATTCCACCATCGGCGGAGCACGCGGAAGACGCCGACACGGTAATCAACCAAATGGATCTCTGGCAAAGTGCCGATCTTTTCTGCTGGATCATGCCGCAGGCGTTGAAGCTCGAATTGCTAGCCATGCGACAGGATTACCGAAAGGCGCACCCATGAAAGTTTCTCAAGACATCTTCAACGCGCACTACGCTAAAATCCGCCGCGATCCGGCGTTGCGACAGCGTCTGATCAACAATCCGATTGCTGGCCTGAATGAGCACTTTGGCTCGATGCCGGAGGGAAACTATCGCGTCGAAGTCATACCGCAGGAACCGGACACCATCACCATCGTGCTACCCGCACCGGTCGATGGCGACACGAGCGATGCGGCCATAGATGCTGCCAGCCGCCGCGTCTGCGACTTGTTGTTCACAGACGGCATCGGCGGTTATCTCATCCCGGATGAAAAACTCACCTGGCTTCTGCGCGACATGCGTTCATTATGGTCGCGATCGGAGACCCGGAAATAAATCCCTTAGCCATTTATTTTACCTAGGCGCACTTGCCTCGTCGGATGGTATGTCGCGCCTGGCTTAGTCGGGGTCGTCCGAAAATTTTATGAAATGGCGGAGAGGCGAATCCCCAGGAACGTATTTTCAATAGCCCGTTCGACTCCGCTTGCGCTTCGCTCAGGGCATTCGACTCGGAGGAAATGGCTTGCCATGAGCGAGGCCTTCGAGGCCGAGTGGAATGGCGGACCACCCTCTAAAGAGGGCGAGTCTCGCCACTAATTTGCTTAGTAAATTAGTGGCGGAGAGGGGGGGATTCGAACCCCCGATAGGCTTTCACCTATGCTTGATTTCGAATCAAGTACCTTCAGCCACTCGGTCACCTCTCCGCAAGCTGATTGATGGGCTCATGAAATGTAGTGGCAGGTAGTTTGCTTGTCAAATTCTTAGTTAAACGGCTTGTTTAGGGGCTTTGAAGCCCTAAAACTGCGCAATCACCGCGACCTCGGGTATTCCGTTCTTGATTGCCGGGTTTCTTTTAAGTAGCTTTACGGCCAAACGCTCGCCCCATCTTACCATAGAGAAATTATATGAAAGCATTCACTACCCTTTTTGTGTGCTGCCTTCTTTTTAGCACCCCTGCATTTGCCGTAACGACCCTCGGATCCGGCTATCAATGTGACGGCACAAAAATTCTCGATAAGCGTGGCAAGACTGTCAAGATCAAGGCGGTAAAGGACTCCCTCAATATCAAAATTTCAGCACTGAAGGTTAAAATTCAAGCCGCTAAGAAAGCAAAGAAGACAGCAAAAGTAACTTCGCTTTCTGCCTCCCTCGCATTAGTCAAAGCGTCGCTTAGTGCAGCAAAGAAGTGTGCCAACGGAACACTGACACCACCGATATCTCCTCTGTGGGCGCAGATTGCGGGAACCTACAGCGGCAATTATGACATCGTGCTTTCACCGAACACCCCGCTCGGTAGTGGTGCCATGGAAGTGTCCAATTCTTTTGATGGAACTACAGCCACGACCACTATCAAATTCTTATCTGGCATCGTTCAGATGATTTTTTCGGAACCCACGATTATTCAATTTTCCGCAATTAATGCGACATTCCCAATTCACCAAGTGGTTCCGGGCACTCCGCTTGGGGATTTGGATGTGACGCTGCGTGAATCGGGCGAAGTCGAAATTCAGACGGTGCTTCCTGCCGGAACCTTTGCCGGATCCGATCTGTCATTTTTAGGAAATTTCAGCGCTTCTACGTTTCCGGGATCTTTTGCGATTGGATTTCAGGGCACAACCTTCGCTGAAGGCAGCTTTACGTTGACCAAGCCTTAGCAGGAGAGGGGCTGCTATTGCAGCGTTTCTGCTCGCTCGTCACGGCGGTGTTGAAAGAATTCGCTTAGAACTTCAGCAGCTTCTTTTTCGCAGATTCCGCTAATGATACGCGGCCCTGCGCCTAAGCGGCTGTCCAAAGAAAGGTCATACAGAGAGCCAGCGGCACCCATTCGCTCGTCGCGAGCTCCATAAACAATCACGGGAATACGGGCCAGTCGAATGGCCCCCATACACATGGTGCATGGTTCCAGAGTGACGCAAAGGACACTCTCCGTGAGGCGCCAGTTACCCAAAACTTGAGTGGCACGGCGAATAGCCAATACCTCAGCATGCGCGGTTGGGTCGCAGCGCAGCTCCATTTCATTGCGGCCAAAGGCGATTATTTCCTTACCTTGGGCGACCACAGCACCGACCGGGACTTCTCCGAACGATGCGGCGCGCTTCGCTTCAGCGAGCGATGCCTGCATCAAATCCTTAAGAAATCCGGGTTTCAGTTGCATTTTGTAATGGGAAAGAGGGGGAAATAAATGGCGCGCCCTAAGAGATTCGAACTCCTGACCTTCTGATTCGTAGTCAGACGCTCTATCCAGCTGAGCTAAGGGCGCGCGTCAGAGAGGGTTAAGTATCAGATTCCAGCGATTTAAGCAAAGCGGGGCAGCCTCAAAAGTGCGCTAGGGGCGAATTGCCCGCATATACGTAGTGAAGTGGATTTCTTGCAAAATTCCTGAATTACGCTACTCTAACGTCGTTCATGCGCAGTTTAGGAAGGATGGCCGAGTGGTTGATGGCACCGGTCTTGAAAACCGGAGACTGGGAAACTGGTCCGGGGGTTCGAATCCCTCTCCTTCCGCCACTCTCCCCTTTTTTTGCAAAGATGCTCTCTTGGCAGAAAAGCTTTCGGGGTAAGGCGAGTACAGTTTTGATTAAGCTGTAGCTCTGCAAAAAAGGGGAGAGTGCGCCGGATTCGGAACGTTTTATAAATTGCTCTTTGAGCAATTTATAAAACGGAGAGATGGCCGAGTGGCTGAAGGCGGCGGTTTGCTAAACCGTTATACGGACCAAAATCTGTATCGGGGGTTCGAATCCCCCTCTCTCCGCCATTCGACTCGGCCTTGACGGCCTCGCTCATGGCAAGCCACTTCCTTCCGAGTCGAATGCTCTGAGCGAAGCGCAAGCGGAGTCGAACGGGCTGTTGTAATTGTTAAGTACCCCGGTCAGCCTTCGGGCTGAACGAATAGAAATGGCGAATCCTAGTTTCTCCTTCATGATCGAATTTGGATTTCAGTCGCTCTTCTCCCAAATCTAAAGGCCCTATGCCATCTCCCAACCCTCAATGGAAACCAGGCGATACTGTTGAAGCACCTCCCGGCAAGACGATCGAACTTGATCCCACAAAGATTCCTGCCAAGGAAATTTATAAATTAATCATTGGTTCAATCGTTCCGCGGCCAATTGCGTTCGTGAGTACGATAAGCGCTGGTGGTGTAACTAACCTGGCGCCTTTCAGCTTCTTCAATGGAGTCTCAAGTAATCCGCCTTGCGTGATGATTTCAATTTCGAACAAAGAAGACGGCAGCAAAAAAGATACTCTCAGAAACATCGAAGAAACCAAGCAGTTCGTCGTGAATAGCGCCAATGAGTGGCTCGCTGAGCCGCTTGTGCATACCGCGGCCAGCTTTCCCTACGGTGTGGACGAAATGAGTGTGGTTGGACTAACGGCAGAGCCATCTCTTAAAGTTAAGCCGCCACGCGTTAAGGAATCTGCATTTCAAATGGAATGCGAACTCTACAAAACTGTCGAGATCGGCGATGGCTCAGCCGGTTCTACCACGGTAATTTTTGGGAAAATTCTCTTCATGCACGCGCACGAATCCGTTTATAAGGACGGGCGCATTCTGTTCTCGGAATATAAAGCCATCGGCAGGCTTGGCGGCTTCAGCTACGGACGAGTCACGGAAACATTCGATATTCCGGTTCCTAGAGTGGGGTCCGATGGGCCGTCAGGCGGCTAGGAAACGCCTTAATTTCCTCGCTAGGGGAAGCACGGATTAGGCCTTCCCCACCAAGCAATTCAACGCCTTAACTACGCAAATTTTGAGCGCTGTATTATCAAGGCATTAGATTACCTCGACGATACTTTCATAGGTAATGTTGTTCACTATGCAATTAGTTGTATCCGCGGGCCGCCCAAACCTGCGATTTGCCTAGTTTGGAAGTACATGGACAAAATTCTACTCGTAGAAGATGCCGACACGCTGCGCGAAGTTCTAGCTTCGGTTCTTCAAAATGACGGCTATGCCGTCGACGCGTTTGCCAGCGCCGAGGAAGCGCTTCCTCATCTTAAGAACAACACCTACGCCTGCGTTCTCTCCGACTTCAAACTTCCCGGTATGGATGGCATCGAACTCCTTAAAGCGGTTCGTGAAGTTTCGCGTTCAGTGCCGTTTCTTATCATGACCGCTTTCGGATCCATTGAAATCGCCGTTGAGGCCATGAAGTACGGCGCGAATGATTTTATTTGTAAGCCCTTCGAGCCGGATACTATCCGTTCAGTCATCAGCGATCTAATTGAACACAAACGCATCGTTGACCGCACCCTTGGAACAAGGACGCGCCGCGATAGAAGTTTCATCGGACAGAGCGCCTCCGTACAAAAAGTACTACAGCAAGCCAAGAAAGTGGCCAAGGTTGATACTTCCGTTCTTATCCTTGGCGAGAGCGGCTGCGGCAAGGAACTGCTTGCTCGCTATATCCACGAAAATAGCCCGAGACATGACAAACAATTTGTAGCTGTAAACTGCGCCGCGATGCCCGCTGAACTTTTGGAAAGCGAATTCTTCGGGCACGAAGCTGGCTCCTTCACTGGCGCAACTCAAACCCGCATCGGCGTGCTTGAATTTGCCTCCGAGGGCACCATTCTCCTGGACGAAGTGGGTGACATGCCGCTCGTTCTGCAAGTGAAGCTTTTACGTGCGTTACAGGAACGTGAGATTAAGCGCGTCGGTAGCAACAAAGTTATTAAGATTAATCCGCGCATCATTGCTGCGACCAATCACAATGTTGAAGCTGCGCTCAAAGAGGGCAGACTGCGCGAAGATTTCTATTATCGAATTGCCGTAATTTCTTTGAGCCTGCCGCCGCTCCGCGAGCGTCCGCAGGACATCGAAGTGCTCACACAATATTACATCGATCATTTTGCCTCCGGCATGGGCAAAGCCGGCTTGGATTTGGATCGCACCGCGCGCGATATGATCCGTGCTTATGCGTGGCCTGGAAATGCCCGCGAGTTGGAGAATGTAATGGAACGCGCGGTTATTCTGGCGGACTCGGTAATAAAGCCTGAGCATCTTGGCATCAACATCAGCCTTAACTTTCAAGCTCTCGATGAATCAGTGCGAACGCTCTCAGAGATTGCAGGTCAAGCGGCCCGCAGAGCAGAGGTCGATCTGATTACACGCACCCTAGCTCAAACAATGGGTAACAAGAGTAAGGCGGCTCAAATTCTAGGCGTAAGCTACAAGACTCTGCTCAATAAGGTGAAAGAGTATAATCTAGGACCCGCAAACCAGATTGCGGAACAGTAAGCGGTTTATTCCTGAGCCAGTTACTTCTCTAAATTGCGCATGCGTCGCGCAAGGGAAAACACATACAAGCACAGCAGCACCCAAATAACGCTGTATCCCCAAAAAAGGCTCGGAAAAGTATTCGGTACGATTTCCATATTCTTTCTTCCTAATCGCGCCGCTGTGCCTCCAAGAGGCCAATACGAACGCGGAACCAAATCAAAAGTGCCTGCAAGCAAACTAAAGATCCCATGCACACAAAAAGCGTCGGCTTATACGTCGGATCTACAAGGCCGCGATTCTCCAAAATCTGCGGATGCAGCTGGGCCATTTGCGGCAAAAGTTTAATTGAGTACACCACCAGGGGAACGGTAACCGCACCGATGATACCAAGTACCGCCGAATGTGCGGCGATTTTCTTCGGATCACCAAACACACGTAAGGTGGTGAAGGAGAGGAAAATCAACCACAACAGCAGAAAGCTAACCAGGCGCGGCTCCCAGCGAAACCAGGTATTCCAAGCGGCATGTCCCCAGATCATGCCCGTCAGAAGCACGATGGTGCAAAATACAAATCCCACCTCACCAGCTGCTTCCGCCACGACATCCGCGCGGCGATCGCGCGTCGCCAGATAGGCAAGACTCGCGATCAGAACAACACCGAAAGCACAGTAACAGGCAATCGCCGAACCCACGTGGAAATAAAATATTCTCTGAACGGGGCCCATGATGCGCTCATTTGGGACCACCAAGAACACCAGATAATTTGAATAGAGTATGGCTGCCCCGACGAGCGCGATACAAACAGAATCGATAAGCGGCAGGCTCTTATGCTTAAGAAAAGGGAAGGTGAGCCGGGTATCTGTCATAGCAAAAGTAAGTGAACCTTTGCCTATGTTCTACCCCAATTGAACGGCGGACGAAAGCAATCACGCTCCGTTAAGCTGCGCCAGATAGTTAACGTGAATGGCATAGGCTTCGTCCCCATCACCAGATTCGATGATTTTGTCGACCAAGCCCTCACAGGAGGGAATCTCACAGCGTCCAACCTTGTTAATTACAGCACCGAGCTCCTGAGCGCTAACGACGAAGGAACGCGCCCCCACACCAATAAGAAGCGGCACGTTCTTGGTGTGGCAGGGCATTTCCCCGCATATATATACGGGCTTTCCTGCCCGCTCGGCTGCTTGAATGGAGCGACGTACGCAGGAAAGATTGGCTGGATGATAGTGAGCTCCGGCTGCCTTATTGAGGTCTCCGTCCAAAGTCGACTTCAAGAGGTCGTTCGTGCCAATGCTAATGAAATCACTTTCTCTAAGAATAGGGTCAATAAGTTCAACCGCGGACGAAGTTTCTACCATCGGCCCGACTCGAATGTTTTGGGGGCGCTCAGCAATAACGCCTTCGCCTATCAAATCCCCGACTGCACGATTAAGCTCTGCTTTCGCTTTACGCATATCGCCGACATCGAGAACCATCGGGAATATTATGCGCACTTCCTGTTGGGTTTCAGCGGCAGCTCGCACCATCGCGCGTAGCTGCGTATTGAATTCCTTGTGCCGTATCGCCAGCGCGTAGCGAATACCGCGGATACCGCTATCAACCGCATCGTGGCAGGCCAAACCTTCGCTCACTTTGTCGGAACCAAAATCGAAAGTTCTTAGGGATACACCATGCGGAGCAGCTCCCTGCAGAATAGCCCGGAAAATTTCGAGCTGCTTTTCCTCGCTCGGCCATTCATTTGCCTTTAAGAAGAGGAACTCGGTACGCACGAGTCCAATTTCACCTACCTGTGCGCTTAGTTCGCCGACCCTGTCAGGGTTGGTAAGATCGGCGCAGATTCGAATCTTTACGCCATCCTTTGTGGTTGCCATGCCATCAGGCAATACAATCTTCTCGGTGAGAGGATCGTCCAACACGCGCATTAGGGCGAGCGCCTTGTCGCGCAGATCTCCGGAGGGACGCAGGGTCACAAAGCCTTTATCACCGTCTACGACGATTTCTTCGCCATGCCCAATCAGTCCGGAAAGACTGACATTGCCGACCACCGGACAACCAATATCCTTAAGCACAATTGCCTGATGCCCGACGTGCCCGGCATTGAAGATCACCACGCCCCGCACTTGCTGGTTCAGGAGTTGCAAAGCCTCAGCCGGTGAAAGATTCTCTGTTACCACGATCTTTGGGCCCGGAAGGGCAGCAAGCTGTTTTTGGAACTGCTCGACCGTGTCTTGGGCACGCGGATTGAGAGCGCGAATCAACTGATTCTTGATATCGATCGCTTCGTAGGCGCGATCGCGCGTGAATGGAGAATCGATACTGGCGGCATGTCGATCGAAAGCTTCCTGTACCGCATATTCCGCTGACCAATGATCGCGGGTAATATGCTCAACCACCTCCTGATATACCGGCGAGCTCGGCTGAAGGTAACTAAGAGAGTCCGTTAATCCCGATTGCGCGCTCGCGGCATTGGAGTGGTGAGAAACCATTCCTTGAAGCCGTTCCGCCACGGCGGCAGCAGCCTTTGCCAGACGATCTATCTCGGCACCACAGGTCTCAGGCGAGATGGAACTAAGCTGCACCTTCTCTGCAACAGTGGAAATAATGCAAGCCGGCGCGATGGTGTATCCGGCTTGCAAACCGGCCCCCTCGATTACCAGATCGGAACGATCCGTTGGCGGTAATGCCCCACCTGCCTCCAGTGGAAAATGTAGTACTGACGCTCCAAACCCCATAGCGCTTGTCTTACAACCCGTTGCAATTATTGAAAAAGCGGAAGAACGACTTCGAGGGCTTACTCTCGAACGACAAAGGAATAAAGATTAATTCCCAGTGCCGAATATACAGTTACTAACACAATCCCTAACGTAAACCAAACAGAACTCCACGGCGCACCCCCGTCGATAAGCACCACCGAAGTGAGCTCCAAAGCGCAAAAAAGCAGGGGAAAAAGAAGTGGCAAGAGAATCAGTGGAAGTAAAAAACTACGCAAACGAGAGGTACCGGCAAGCGCGACAAGAATGGTGGCAAGCGCGCAGTATCCGAAGCCAATCAGCGCGCTAATGACGACAAGCGTCGAAAAGTTACCCCACACCGCTACGTCCAACAGCCCCGCAAGTAGAATCAGCGTTAGAACCTGCAACGCAAAGGTCAAGACAAACGAGCCAAGCACTTTCGAAATATATATGGCAGTCGGAGAAGCTCCGCTCAAAAGCACTCCTTCCATCGCTGCGTTTTCAAGTTCGTATTCAAACCCACGCCCTAGAGAAATGGTCGCGCTAAAGAGGAAGATCATCCACCACAATGCCGGGAAAATTCGAGTGGTGGTTTCTGCGTTGAGGGCCGCCGTGCCAACTCCGAATGAGGCAACCAAACAGAGCAAAATAGAGAGACCGGCAAACAAGACAAGGGTCTCTTTGCTGCGAAGCTCAATCGCGAAGTCCTTCTTTAAAAGCAACCAGATCGCGCGCATTATTCTCTCAACGATTAATTTCGCGATAGCGTTGCACCACAGTCTCCAGAGTTGTCTGATCTCCCGCTGCGCTATCTATTGAAATCCTACCTTCGGTCAGCACCAGCGCTCGTTTGGCATGCGATTCAAGCCGCGCGACATCGTGTGTTGCCAGCAGGATCGCTGCCGAAGATGCTTTGAGTTTCTCGATGAGCAGAATCGTGGAAGCTTCATCAAGTGCTGAAGTTGGTTCATCAAGAAGCAGAAGACTCGGATCATGCAAAAAAGCACGTGCCAAAGCCGCGCGAGACTGTTGCCCTTTGGAAAGTTGAGATAGGCATTTATCGGCACAACTCAGCAGGTTCCACTCTTGTAGCGCGGCATCTATATCAGCGCCAACACCCGCAAGCTCCGCTGCGAGTCGTAGGTTTTCACGGACAGTCAACGCGGCATACATCAGAGACTGGTGCCCAACGTATCCGACTCTTTCGGCTCTCTCGACATGGCCTTGATCGGCTCTACTAAGGCCGGCCGCAATTCGTAGGAGAGTAGATTTTCCCGATCCGTTTTGCCCCAATAGCAACGTCAGTTCTGCGGGACGCAGATCCAACGAAAGATCGTGTAGCACCTGCTCTCGGCCAAAGCTTTTATGAACACCACGCATCGTTAGTCCGCGCGTGCTCTCTATTTCGTGATCAAGACCCATGTACTATCCGCAGCTATCCTTTGAACTTGCGGAACATCATAGTCTAGCTGGATATGTTTTAGAACCCGCTAGTTGGTTTGTAGCGAACACGCCACTATGGCAGCTCTTCTAAAGCTCCAACGGCCGTTAGCAGCTGATTACGGGGCATCATGCTTTGATCGACGTTTGAATGAAGCAAGGGGACTCGCTTTGTGAGGAGGCCTCCCGACAATGGGCGGAAATCCCCGCTTGCCCAGCTCTCGACCGGGGCGGCCCCCGTTGTTACATCGGTCCCGAAGGTATAGGTGCCGTAAGAAATGGCGTCGACGAAGTGATTGTGCTGCCAGTCAATTGCCGCCACAGCTTGTGGCGTTGTTTTTTGAAGGTCTAAGGTCACTGCACTTAGCAGATTGCCCTGGAAGCTAGTGTTCGTAAACTCACCCGCGCGAATGTAAAGCGTCTGATCGAGCGTCACATTCGTGAGTATAAGATGTTCGCAGGGTCTATTAATCTGCGAAGTGAAAACCGAGGGTTCCTTTCGTATTACGATATTGCTTAGGGCGACGTTACGAATCTTCTCACCATCTGCAAGCGCGGCAATGAAGATGCCTTGCGCCAGTATTCCATCCACCGCACGCAAACCATCAATAACGTGATTATTCAGGCTCCCATTGGGACGATATATTTGCCACACATCCGGATGGGCGCCGGTATCAGCGGGATCGATATCAGCACCGGTCACATTTAGAATAACTTGGGAACCCGAAACAAGATCGGACCTAATCTTGGAAATATTGGTGTTTCTCACCAGAATCGCCGATACGGGACCATCGGGAGTGTCGCTCCACTCCGTTTCCGTCACAAATGCGTTCGCTTTCATCAGGACGCTGGCACTGTTGGGAGCATAGCGTCCATTAAGTGCGGAAACTTTAACGCCCTCTAACCAAATATCCGGAACCAGATCATTGTAGCCGAGATAAAAGTTCCCTGAAGCATCAGTCTTAAGTGTTACATTCTGCAAGTGCATCTTCGCAACCCGCGGACGCCCCGCCGAGATCAGGACTTGCTCTCGGGTAACTCCAGGGGCATGTTTAATAAGAAGAGGGCGATCGGCAGCAGTTGCCGAGGTAAAGCCCCATTTCAAACTAAATTCGTACTCTCCCGCGTAGCAGAGAATAGTCGCACCATCGACGCTGCCGAAGGTTTCCTGAATACTTTGGGCCGCACGTCCAAGAGTTCGGAAGGGACTAGTAGAAGAACCGTCCCCCGAACTATCGCTCCCATTTCCCGATACATACATGTTCGGACGAGAATACGATCCCCCAGCGTTCGTCCACGCATAGTAAGAATATACTCCATCTTCGGCGGGGCTGCTTCCCGGGGTTGCTTGATAGACACCTTGAAGAATACGAGGCTTACCGGCGATCTTGGGAAATGCAATCGCCCGAATCTCAACTTTCTGATCGGAAAAATCCTGCGCATCGAGGGTTACCCAAAACTCACTGATCCCCGTACTTGGATTGATGCTGCGCTCCACGCTTTCCACCCAGGCGCCGCCATTTGCCGAGAAAAGCACTTTCTCGATTCCATTTCGATGAAAAGCAACAACACCAAATCGCAAGGTCGTAGTCACTACCTGATAGGGCACTGCTGCCCAGCGTGCAATAACTTCCGCGTCATACCCCGGTGCGTCGGGCGTGCCAACGGACTGGACGTCGGAGGTTGCGCCGTCAAAGCCACCTCCGGGCAACAACTTCTGCACAATCGGAATTGCGCTAGGGGTGCTGACCGGAGTGGGGGTCTGCGTGGGCGATAATGTTGGGCTCGCGACGGGACTTGGAGTCGAAATAGCCTGCGCCTGAATGTTAAACGGAAGCGAGCGTTTCGAGCGGACATCGGGGCGACGATTAGGGATTCTCCAACTTAGGCGATAGGTGCCAGGAGGCAGTTGAAGCGCTATTTTTCGCAGCCCGGCCGCGAGAACCTTCTTCTGCATTAATTGTTGCGAACCGTTCGACTCGACGCGAAATATGCGCACCTCGGACTTACTGGGGCACTTCTTGAACGAAATGCCCGATACCAGCACGACTTGCCCCTCAATCAAGCGAACACGCGGCGCAGCGACTTCAGCAGCTGACGCCGGGCTATCGGGCAGGACAACGCCAATCAGAAAAATGACTACAAAAAGGCTGAGAAAACTACGCATCAGTTACCCAAAAGTTGCGGGGCGATGAGCTCCCCCTGGCTTACCTAGATGGTATGCAAGTTTAGTGCTTGGGTGCGCAGGGCTTCAAAACAAATGCGCAAATTACGCAGGCATTTTAAGGGAAATGCCAAGTAAATCAACACGATAGGCAAGGACCCTGGATTGCCGTCCCTTATTTGAGGCCCGCTATGCGTCGCATGGAATGTAAGTTGCAATTACTAATAGGTAGGCAACCGGTATCCTATGAACTTATTGCGACTCTTCCTATTTCTAGTACTTGCTCTAGCCGCGGCTCAGACACACGCCGAGCAAGGGCCATGCAGCGCGTCATGGAAGAAGGCTCAGAGTGTAAAACTCAAGAAACTGAACAGCAGCCTCCGCATCGAGAAATCCTTCAAGAAGCGTCAAACGAGCCAATGTCGGGCTCGTAACGGCAAGGCTCGGCAAGCCTGCCTAAGCCTGTCTGCTAAGCAGCAAAAGAAGATTAACTCGCTCAAAATAAAAATTGCGAATCGCAAGGCGTTACTCGCCGAGTGCGTCAAACCGAGCCCAACCGCATCCGCATCCGCAACTCCGCAGCCAACTCCGACCGCGACCGCAACCGCCACGCCGACTCCCCTGACTGCAAATACCGTAAGCCAGTGGGGAGTCTCCTGGGAGTTCGACAAGGCATATCAGATTGGACAGTTCGCCAACGGCGATTACTGGGTCGTTCCACCGAGCTCGCAGGAAGCTGTAACAATCGTCTCAATGTCACCGGCATTTGCCGGGGGACTGAACGGCTGGCAAGTGAATCCTCTCCCTGGCGCAAATCACGGACTAGACATCCGCGTGCAAGGCTGGAAATCGGACCTAGTTCCTGCATTGCCCTATGCAGCGCATGCAGGAGATTCGATTGTAAAAACTATTTCACTGCCAGGGACCTGCGTCACCGTGGACACACGCTGCTTACGAACCGCAGCCGTATTGACTGTTCTCTCAGAACCGCCACCCGGTGGAGGCGCTGCGTACTTCAGGCCACCTTTCAGCGGATCGCAAAACCCTCTGATTCCTATCAGTC
>JAFLCA010000003.1 GCA_017302875.1 Deltaproteobacteria bacterium | reverse complement strand
TTCTTACCTCGCCCTGGAAAGGGGCAACGATTCTTCCGCAACGATTCGAGCAAAGGACGGCACGGCTAATGCTTCGAGGAATTGACGGATTTCGATTTTCACAGTCTCACCTGTTAAAGGTCGCCGCTGGATAGCTTTCAACGTAAATCTCTCCCTGCACGCCAAAGTATGTAGGCCTGCGCTCTCAAAATACGCTGTTTCTAGTGGGCTCCGTGAAATAGTATTGATGCAAGAACAGAGAATTAGCGGTTCAAAGATGTCGCTTTGAGAACGCTCTGCCCGAGCCGGTTTTAAGATATGTCTCAACCGGTCCGAACTGCTGAATCTTTAGAACTATTCGCCGAAATGCCTTAGCTGGAAGCGACGACCGGCTCCTGATTTGAGGTAGTGTTCAAAGGCTTCTGCTCTTTCTTTGTTGATGAATGCAAAGTAATTAATCAACTTCCAGGGGCGATATTGAGACGTGTGCGTGGAATCTCCGCGATTGTGTTCGGCGAAACGGCGCGTAAGGTTTGAAGTTAAACCCATGTAATAGCGTTTTGGATCTGTCTCGCTTTTCAAAATGTACACGTAGAACATACATAAGAAATATCGAGGAAAATTGAGAAAAGTTTCTTGGTAATTTTAGGAAGGTCGAACAGTCCGCCCCCTGAAGGGGGCGAGATCCACCTCGCCCTTTTTAAATCGTCCCGACCGAAGGTCCGGACGATTTAAAAAGAGGCGGGTGGGGTGGCTAATGGGGCTCGAACCCACGACAGCCGGAACCACAATCCGGAGCTCTACCAACTGAGCTATAGCCACCGCATATAACAAACAGGACGGCAGATAATCGCTGGAAATTGGAAAAATATCAAGTCGAGCACGGGCTAATATTCAATAACCTCAAAGCCTTGCAGTGTTTTGGGTATTTTCTAGCTCAAATTCTGGGCCTTAGGGCGATGAAGTTGCCTGGAAGTCGGGTCAGCAATTTCAACTCCTCCATGTGATCCAGGGCTGCAGAGACTGCGGCGATGTCTCCGAATTCCCTCAGCAATTGATCGTAATGCAGTGCTTCTCCCCTTTCGAGTTCGATTTTTATTTTTAGTTCTAGCTCGGAGCTGGGCTCAACAAGCGCTGGCTTTTCGTGCGGCGTAAGTTCAGGTATTAGCGCGTAGAGATCCTCTATTTCTGAGACCAAATAGGCTCCTTGTTTAATCAGACGATTCGAGCCGGTGTAGCGCAGATCTCCAATTGCTCCCGGAGCCACCAATACATCGCGTCCAAGTTCCATGGCGTGTCGCGCTGTGGCTAAGGCTCCGCTCCTTTCGGCTGCTTGAATTATGAGAGTGGCTTTAGAGAGTGCGGCTATGACGCGATTGCGATCTAAAAAGTTCTGAGGAAAAGGTTTCATTAATGAGGGAAACTGACTGAGCAGTAGTCCTCCCTGATTTAGAATATCATCGGCAAGTTTTTTGTGAACGCTAGGATAGATTCCAAATTCTAAGCCGTTTCCAAGCACGGCCACTGTTGTTTGTGGTTGCTTTGATTGCAAGGCACCAAGATGCGCATGGGCATCGATTCCAAAGGCAAGACCGCTTACAACACAGCCGCCGGAAGTGGCAACTTGTTCAGCAAAATCTCGCGCTATGTCGCAGGCGAACTGATCGGCTTTCCTTGCACCAACAATTGAGACGCAGACTTTTTGAGTTAGAAGAGAAAGATCCTCCCCTCGATAGAAAATGAGGAGAGGCGGCTCGTGTAAGTGTGTGAGTCCCGGCGGGTAGTCTGAAGCGCCGAGCACGAAGAAACGAATGCCTGCTTTCTCGAGACGAAGAATCTCATTTTCCGCGCGCGTGAGAATTCCGGGCGTGCGCAAGCGCTCCGAAAGTTTGTGCAGAGCTGGCGGAAAAGTATCCCCTTTTAGCAACGTTTCCGGACTGGGCGCCGAATGGAGTAGAGCCAGAAAATCAGGGGCTGTAACCCCGCCTGTTTCAAAGGCTACGAAGGCTAGCAACTGGAGGGGCGAAATAGAGCAAATCATTCTTAATAATCTCAAGCGCTTACAAGTTTTTTACTAATCGGAAAAGTCGCAGGAAAGTTGCTCAACAAGTCTGCCGATATCCAGAATGTACAGGTATTTACGGGTCAACAGGTAACGGGAGCGGGAAAAGTGTCCAAAGAATTTGAACTGGTCTTTGAAGGTCCGGCCGACGAGTCGCCGGATACGCTTCGAAAGCTGCGCACCAGTTTGCTCGCGGATCTGGGACTTAGTATTCCTGAAGCGCAGGAAGTTCTAAGCAACGTCCCCAAGACCATAAAGACTTCGGAGCTGGAAGAAGATCTGAAGCCGCTCTATGCAGCGCTCAAAAAAGCAGGCGGAAAAGTTCTAATCGTTCGCCCTGCAGAGCCTACTAATGACAAAGCCTATTTCCTTGATCTTGAAGACTCTGGAATCGATGACGAACTCTTAAAGAGTTTGGAAGCGCTGCCAGGCGAAGAAGACGCACCACCTGCGGAGCCCGATATCGCAGTGGATCTGACCGCGGAGTTGCATGACTTCGTGCCGGAGACAGAGGAGCTTCCCCCTACTCCGGAATTAGTAACGGCGAAACCTGTCGTCGCGGAAACGCCCGCAGTTGAAGCGGCTGCTCCCGTAATTTCAGAACCGGCCCCGGTTCCACCTGCGCCTGACCTTCAAGTCGAAGCGCCAGTGCTAGCGGAAAATCTGATCGTTGCTCATCAGCCTGAAATACCGCCGCAAGCGGAGATTAAAACTGAGAAAACGCCAGACCTGATTTCTGATAAGCCGCTCTTTGAATTTTCGTCCGCTGCTGAGCCAACTCCGGCAGAACCGGCAGCCGCACCTGCGGCACCGATTGTTCCCGATCTCAAAGACAGCAAGCCGCTCTTTGAATTCTCCTCTGCTGCGGAAGAACCCGTTCAGAGCGCTCCTGTAAAAGAGGAAGTGGCGGCAGAGAAGCCGGCTGCACCGCAACCCTCCCTATTTGATGATTTAAGCCTTTCGCTTGAGGAACCGTCCGGAGAGTCTCACTCAGCTCCCGCGCAGTCTAAGACTGAAGAACCAGCGAAGGTGGATCTCCCCTTAGAAGAGCCTGCCGGATTCTCTACTGACGATTTGTCCCTGTCACTAAACAGCCAGCTTGAGTCAGAAAAAGCAGAAGCTGAGAAGCCACGCGAAGCCGCAAAAGCTTCGACGTTGAATCTCTCCGTAGAGGGCACAGCGCCGGAAAAAGCTGCGCCGCCTCCGCAAGTTTCCAAGCCAAAGGAACCGGTAAAACAATCAGCGCCGGCAAAAGTATCGGCTCCTGCGAATCCCAACATTGTAATTGAGCCTGCGCATCCAGAGACTGTCGCTGCAGCGCCTGAAGAAGAAGCTGCCTCAGTGACTCCGCCGCCGGTCGCTTTCAAATCAGTTAAGAAAGAAGCTCCTTCGATGGATCTTATTTTGCCGATTCTCGTTGGTTCCATACTTCTCGGAATTGCCAATTGGCTGTACTTCAAACCGGACGAGGATGTCCGGCTGCCGAAGATTAGTTTCGATTCAAAGGAAAAGGAACGCTCGGATGATAGCTTGCGTGCCGAGGTCGTTCCCTCTACCGAGAAAACGGTCAGCGGTAAAGTTCAACAGGGAGCACTCTCTCTGTCATGGTCTGTGGTCTTCGATAAAGAGGAAATAAAAACCGTTAGCATTGAAGCCACCACCCCGCAGCCGCCGGAGCTTACGCCGGAACAAATAGTTCGTAATGAGCGTCCACAGCCCTGGCTCTACAAAGTGGAGCTAAGCCCGTTTCCTTTCGAGAAACAATTGGGCGGCACTTGGCTTGCCAAGGGCCCGGCTAGAATTTTTGTCAGCCAGGGCACAAATAAGCGACGCTTGGTCGGCATGGCTGAGGTTAATGTGAGCAGTTTCAAGGCAGGCGAATCGGTAAATGGAACTATCCTTATTACTCGCGGAGTACTTGCTCCACAAGCAAATGAGCCGTTCCATTTCGAACAGCTCATAAACGGCGATGTCTTATTATATATCGCTGCGGCGATGAAGTAGCGGAGCTTTTAGGCTCGCTTCTTAGCCTTAATCTTACCAAGTTTCTTGGCAGGTTTTGAACTCACGCGAGATTTAGGTGCAGCAACAACGGGCTGTGCTTCAGCACGTGGAGCTTTCTTCGCGGGAAGTGCTTTATCAGTCTTCTTTGAAATCTTCATAGAGGTTTCTGGCTGCCCCTTCGCTGTCTTTAAGCTGGACAGTCGCGGTTTGATTGGTTTGCGGGCGGGCTCAGTCGTGATAGGCAGAATCGCGTCGTCCTCTGCGTCCATCAGCTCGACGGGACCATCCTCATCGACGTCCTTCTCTTTGGCTTCTCCGTCTTCGGCAGCTTTGTCGGCGGGCTGCTCACCAATTATTTGATTGAAAGATTTTCGTTCTTGTTCCTGGCGTTCCAAGATCATGTGAAGCTCGTCTTTACGGGACGACCAAGTCACACCATCTAAGCTGAAAAGCGTGAACTGCTTATCACCGAATTTTACGGTCTTGGTGACATACTTTGATTTCTTCTTATTCTCAGCCATGGCGCTATCGAGCATTTCGCTTCTCGTGTTTTGAATAACCTTTACGACCCGGAAAACCGCTTCGTCTCAATATGATGTAGAGGGTTTTTCTTACGGTTCTTAAATTCACAAATAATTTTGCTGGGTAAGGGCTTTTGCTCGACAGGGAAACATAGTGAATTTAAGCACTTAGGTGGCAAGCCAAGAATCACACTAGTCTAATCGAGCGAGTATTGAATAAGCGCGCCACGTAAGGGATGATTCCCGCTAATAAAATCGAACTAAATTATCGAGTTATGAAACATCAAGATGATGAACGCTGGCGCCACATCAAATGGCCGGCCTCTGTTACTGAAATTCACGTGCACCTCGGCGGTGCAGTTCCTCTATATCGACTTTGGGAAATCGCCATCGACCGTGGTATTCGCGGCATGGGAGCCGGGTACGAAGACTTTATCGATATTCTGAAGATCCAGGACGATCGCGTAAAAGACCTCGACACCTACCTTGAAGTGTACGACAAGGTGGAACTCATTCAGTCCGGGCCCACCTCTGTTCGCGAAAGCATTATTATCGCCATCCATCGCGCCTACCGCACTGGCGGCATGACGCAATTGGGGCCAGGCGGCGAAGGTGGATCTCCGAATCCCCTCTTCTCCGTAAATCGCTTCGAACTTCGCTTCAATCCTTTGAAGCGTACTGGTGCTGTATTCCTTAAGGGAAGTCACGCCGGATTGTACGACGTTGATCGCGTAATCAAATCAGCCTGCGCTGCGGTTGAAGATGTAGAGATCGGCTTTAAGGGAAAAGTCCAAGTTGGTCTCATCTTCTGCTTCGGAAGAGATATGACCTTCGAAGCTAACATGGTGCTGGCTGAAAAGGTTCGCGCTTGGCGAGAGAAGAGCAACAAAGTCATCGCCGTCGATCTTGCCGGACACGAATCAAAGAACCCGCTTTCAGATCCGAAGCGCCTCGCTGAAATGAAGGAAGTGTTCGATATGGTTGGCCCAGGACTGGGCAGAACGATTCACGTAGGCGAAACTCCTCACGTTGATATCGAAACCTTTATCAAAACCGTTGAAGCGATTAATCCGCAGCGCGTCGCCCACCCCATCGTCGCCTTCCGCGCCTGGTGGGATAAGAAGGATGACCGTGGATTGAAGCTACTTCAGGAACGCGATTTGGTGTGTGAGTTGTGCGTTAAATCCAACCTTCTCACGAATGCAGTGAAAGACTTGGCTGAATACGGAAAGATTGTAAACACACTCGACGAATTCGGAATCAAGTATACCTTCTCAACCGACGCGCCTTGCCTGCAAATGACAAGTTTGGCGGAAGAACTGGTACTCCTGCTCGATGCCGGAGCAATAAACGAAGAACAGGTCTTGCGCGCCCTGCGTGTGGCCGATGAAAATACTTTCTTACCGCAGATGGGCAATAGCCGTTAAAACCAAAGAATACGATGAGCACTCCAGAACTACTTGCCCCGAAGACCTCGCGCGGCTATCGAAAAACTAAAATCGTCGCAACCGTAGGCCCGGCCTGCCGCTCGCCTGAAGTCGTCAAAGAGATGATACTTGCCGGAACCAATGTGTTCCGTCTGAATTTTTCTCACGGCAGCTGGGACGAACATACCGAAGAGATCAAAACCATTCGCAAGGTATCAGCGACATTGCGCATGCCGGTTGCAGTGCTACAGGATCTTTCGGGACCAAAAATCCGCATCTCGAAAATTGACGGAGATTTTGTAGCTCTTCCGGACAATGCAGCGGTTGATCTGCGTCCATCTGACGGATCGAACTCCACTGCGGCGACCATATTCGTAGAAGGACTTAACCCTGCCGAGATCTTGAAGGCAGGAGAACAAGTCTTGCTCGCTGACGGCATCATCGAGCTTAAGGCCCTATCGGTTGAAAAAGGCGTTGTGCACTGCACAGCTCTCAAAGGCGGACGCCTGCGCTCTCGCGTCGGCATTGCATTCCCTGATTCCATCGTCGACTTGCCCGCCACTACCGACAAAGACATCAAAGACTTGATGTGGGGTATCGAGAATGAGGTCGATTACGTCGCCATTTCCTTTGTGAAGAACGCACAGGACGTGCTCATGCTTCGCGAAGTCATTCGACGTGAAGGCGGCGACATCAAAATTATTTCGAAGATTGAAAGAAAAAGCGCGCTCAGCAATATCTTCGAAATCATGGATGCTTCAGACGGCATCATGGTGGCGCGCGGCGACCTTGGACTCGAAGTTCCCCTTGAACAGCTTCCGATGCTGCAGAAGCGTTTGATTGAGCAGTCGAACTATCGTGGAATCCCGGTAATTGTCGCTACTCAAATGTTGCAGTCCATGATTACTTCCGTGCGCCCCACTCGCGCAGAAGTTTCAGACGTTGCCACGGCAGTTATGAGCGGCGCTGATGCGGTGATGCTATCCGAAGAGACAACCATCGGACAGCATCCGGTCGAGTGCGTGAAGACTTTGGGAAAGATTGCGCACGAAGCTGAACAAAGCTTTGCCTTCGAAGAGTATAAACTGCGCTTGCGTGACGCTGACCGCGCCACGGTTCCTGACGCCGTTGCGTATGCAGCCAGCGCCGCCGCCGTTAAGATGAACGCGGCAGCGATTATCGCCTGCACGGAAACGGGAACTACGGCGCGTCTGGTAGCCAAGTACCGTCCTCAGCAACCGCTGTATGGAGTGTCCAGCAGCCCGTCGACCTTGCAGCGCATGTCGCTCTATTGGGGAGTAAATCCGATTCCTTGTTCCCCTACCTCGACCCATGAAGACGAGATAGATACGGCGCTTCGGCTGGTACAAGCTCGCGAAAACCTTGCAAACGGCTCGCGTACCGTCATCCTGGGCGGTATCTCGGTCCGTACTCCAGGGGCCACGAGCGTGCTCGAAATTAGAGAAATCGCCTTTAAATAAGCCCTCGATTTAGCCCCTTTTCGCTACAGACTCCTAGCTTTAAAGTGCTTATAGTACCGGTGTAGCAATCGAGGAGCTGTAGCATGGGATTTCAAGACTTCATTTCCGAACACGAGGCCATTCACATTACGGGCATGTCGCGCACGACGTTGAGTCGCTTCGCCGAGGCCGGGTACCTACAACTCGAGACGGACTCCGACGGCCTGCGCATGTTCTCCAAAGGCGAGCTGGCGGGACTGTTCGGACTTAAAGAAACTCCACAGCGCGAGCGCACCGAAACCATTGCGCCAAAGAGTTCAGTTAAGAAAGAAGCGACACCGATTGAAGTAGCTGCTCCTAAGCCACCGGCTGAGCCTCGCCTCGCCGAGCAGGTTGAACGCGTAGTGAACGTCGCCCCCGCTCCTATCGTCGAGCAAGCGAAGCCAGAAGCGCCGCCGCAGGAGCAGGCCGCAGCATCGCAGGCTCCTTTTCTTGAGCTCGAGATTCAGCGCCTTAAGAATCTCATGCAACTTCAGGAACGAATTCTTGATATGAAGGATCAGCAGTTACAAGATCTCAAAGAGCAGCGCGATTGGTTGCAGGCTCGCGTCGAAAAACTGGAAGATAAGGCTGATCGTGATCAGATTCTCCTACTGACAGAGACACAGACCATTCGCACGCTCATTAACGTGCAGCAGCAACACAAGCGCCGCTCCCCGGTGCGCTTGGCCCTCGAGTGGCTTGGGGTAACTGCGCCCGAGGAAGAAAACAAGAACGCGAATGCCTCAATTGATGTCTCGACAGGGATGATGCGGCCACGGGAAGACTAACAAGCAGAGCGTATATTTTCCGCGCATAGAAATTCGCGCATAAAAAAAAAGGGCGAAGCATTTGCTTCGCCCTTTTTTATTGTTATCTGCCTACGCTTTAGTGGGCAGCTTCAGGAGCTTCAACCTGAACCGCAACACGGCGATTAACCGCGCGGGCCCATGCTTCTTGCTCAGGCAATACAGGCTGCGACTCACCGAACGTTACGGTTGAGAGTCTGTCAGCAGGAACACCCAAACTTACAAGCTCTTGTCGGACGGCTTCAGCACGATCCAAACCAAGCTTCTCATTGTAGGTTTCCGTTCCCTTGTAGTCTGCATTTCCTTGGAGAACGACCTTCAAGCCGGGCTCTGCCTTGAGCAAAGCTGCGAGCTGGTGCGCGCGGCCAACGCCAAGGTCATTGAGGTTACGCTTGTTGAAGTCGAAGTTCACATCAGGGAAATAAACTTGACGTTGCGTGTCGCTAGCAACAGCGGCGGTATCCGTCGCACCCACAACCGATGCTCCAGTGGAGCCGGCGTTGTCGTAGTTAAACGGAGACACTGAGCGGCAATCTGGCGCGCTGTCATCAGGCGAGAAACATTCCGGCTGACGATAGTCGAACGGCTCACGATATCCCATGACACTGCGCGTTACTTCCGTCGAAGAAGCGAAGTAGCTCAAAGGACGGAAAACAACTTCACGTGCAGCCCAACCAATCGGATGAACGATGTAAGCGGCAACGCGAAGCGGATGAGACTCGCTCTCGCGGTAGCGCGGAGCAGTATGATAGGTCACCCAGCTATTATCGGCCGGCAAAAGGTCCTGCGCGAAGACGCTGCCCGAGATAAACGTCAGACCAAATAGTGCTAAAAGTTTCTTATTAAACATGGACCTACCCTTTAATGGTTAACCTAAAATCTGGCCAAGCGTGCTCTGAGAAAAGCTATCGGCCCGAAAATAGTCCGTCTGCAGAAAAACAATGCAATATGTCTATATCATACTATTTTCGAGCCGGACTATACCCAAAAAATAGCGCGAGTACCCCCACCTAACCGGGGTCGTACCTTAAGACAGAGTTGCGGGTGAAATGGATTTGAAAACCTGGAGGTTTGAGAAGAAATTAGTTTATCACCGAGCATTCGCCCAACAAAACGAATTTCACACTGCGTTCTAAAATAAAGTTTCAAAACCCTGCTTTATTTTTGCGTTCAAGTCGCTACGCCAGAGAGTCGACAAGCATCTATAGAGCCAGAGTAACGCTTTTTTTGCGTGCGAATCCTTCAAGCCCTTGAATCTGTATAAGATTTTAGAGGGCAAAGGGGCAAAAAGTTTCCGCGCCGTGGGGAAGTAGGCGCCGCCTCGTCGTTCTTTGCCCTACAGCACCTAAAAAGTCTCATTGGCTAGTCAGTTGTAAAAACTATGAGCACTCCTCTGCGCGCACTCTGTTCATCAGAGTCAGTAGAGAAAAAACGCTCGCAGATTTTTAAGACGGGGTAAAAACTGTGCCTACTGTTCGTTACTTCGATAAGCAAATTACTTCAGCCGTCGTTCTGGGTATCGCGGCTCTCGTTACCAACTCCCTCTCCTATTTACTACTGCTCGATCATTCGGTGCCAGCTGGGAACATATTCCTATTCTGCAGCGCAGGCGCATTGGGTGTTCCCGGTGCTTTAGCTTCAGCGGCAGTTGGTGTCGTTCCGGAAATGCTTTTCTCCGGCGAACACTTCTACGGCTTACGCTTGCTTTCTCTCTGTGTCGCAATCGGATTTGTGGGGACTCGTTATCCGCGCGTTCCGAGCTTCGCAGTGACGCTTGCTCTATGGGCCGTCGTCTACGCGCCCCTTGGCTATCTGATGAGCGGGACCTCCTATAACCCCGAGCACTTTAACGGCTCGGCTTTGATCTTCACAGCTACGGCTGAGACGCTCTTCTCTATGATCGCTGGCGCCCTTCTGCTCAACACCGAAATTTGGGGTGCGATCACGCATCGTCCGCGTCATGTGGCGCTTTCTAGCCTACTCATTCACTTCTTCGCCATCGCTTCCACAGTTGCAATGCTTGGCTCAATGTCAGTGCGCCTACGCGGCGGCATGCCAGCAATTGGCGGCGGGCTCGAGGCCAGCTTCACTAATCTTCTTACCATGTTCGGCTTGTGTATCGCCTTGCCTAGTTTCCTTGGATGGAAACTCGCCCGCCGCGTTAGCTCCGATAGCCGTGAAATTATTGGGCTGCAATCGTTGGCGAACGCCAATGCAAAAACGTTCTCAGGACTTGCCAGTGACTTCTGGCGCAGACAGTCAGGGGAGAATTTCCGCAGCATGACGGTTGCCCCTGAATCAGCGCCAACACGCGTTACGAGCAGTTCGGGAAATATGCCGATTCCTCCGGGGGCATCGGGTCCTGGAGTTAGACCTGATCAAGGCATTTGCGCACTTAACAGAAACGGCACGATTACGTTTATGAATCGCCGCTTCAAGTCCTACGCCGGCATTTCTCACAATGAAGTGCTCGGAAAGAACATTGAGTCAGTGGGCATGACGCCCGCCATTTGCAAGCATTTGCTACAGCTTATTGAAGATACTTTCACGCGTGGGCCGAAGGTTACTGAGCTTAAGTTAAACCAGCTTCCTGATAAGTTGCGTTTCTTCGAGATCGCCTCACTGAAGCCGGAAGAACTCGAGGGATCCTCGCTCAAAGACGGCCCAGACAGTGTCATCGTTACCATGAAGGACATTACTGAGCGCAGAGCTGTTGAATCACACCTTCTGCAGAGCCAGAAGCTCTCCTCACTTGGAAATTTGGTTAGCAATATCGCTCACTCGTTTAACAACACGCTAACGGCAATCATTGGGCTCTCGAGCTATGCTCGCGTAGCCAAAGACGCCGCGCGTAAAGAGAAAGCTCTCAACGATATTTTGGCGGCTGCGACGAAAGCCGGTGAGTTGGTGCGAAATCTCTTGGATTTCACCGCCGGTGGCCCAAGTCATATGAAGATCGAGGACTTCGGTACCCTACTCTCCTCCCGTCTCGAGCTGCTCAAAAAGATCGCTGGAGAAAACTACGAGATTTCGTTCAAAGTTCCTGAGAAACCGCTTGGCGTCGAATGCGATACCAATCTGATGATGCAAGTGGTCACGAACTTGGTGATGAACTCCCGTGATTCCTACCAGGGCAAATCGGGCTCGATAGAGATTACCCTCGATACGGAAGAAATGGAGGAAGGCGTCTCTGATGTGCATGTCGGAGCGCGCCCCGGACACTTCGCGCGTCTGCGCGTGAAAGACAACGGCTGCGGCATGAGTCCGGAGACGCTCTCTAAAGCTTTTGATCCGCTCTTCACGACCAAATCCAGCAGCGGTCACGCCGGACTTGGACTCTCCATGGTGCACGCGATTGTTCGCGCACATGATGGATTCCTGACGATGGAAAGTTATCCAGAGCGCGGGACGACGGTCTCGCTCTACTTCCCGGTGCGCGAGATCCCGGCACAGGACAAGGGTAAAGAGCGAAACGTTGGCGCAGAGAACAACCTGCCGCATGCCAATAACAACGGACATCGTGAGAAGATTCTCGTGGTCGAAGATGAGAAGAGCGTTCGCGATCTTGTCGCCTCCATGCTCAATCACTTGGGATATGAAGTCACGATTTGCAGCAACGGGGAAGAAGCTCTTGAGACGTGCGTGAATCATCAATTCGACCTCGTGCTGGTCGACATGATCATGCCGCGCATGCATGGCTTGGATTTAGTTTCGAAGCTGCGCTCGGCAGACAGCAATGTAAAGACGCTGGTGATGACAGGCTATGGGGTTACTCCAGAGACTAGCGCAGAGCGTTGCGGAGTCATTCCAAAGCCCTTCGACATTAACACTCTCGCGCATGCAATTCGTGACGCATTGCATCCGGCGGTAGTGTCCGGGGCCCAGAATTCCCCCCTTTCTAAGGGCATTATTCGCTCTAGCGAGCTGTAATACCGACCTCTTAGGGCTATCGGTACCGAAAAGAACAGCTCCAGACTCTAAAGGCTTGAGCCTCTTAGGACGATCTTCCCTAGGTATGGGAATCCACCCTGCTCAGAGAATTTTAATTGTCGACGACGACCCTGTCGTGCGCATGCTCGTTACCGAGTATCTATCGCACTACGGGCACAGCGTAGAAGTCGTCGAGAGTGGCAAGCTTTGCCTGGAAAAGCTCAGGGAAAACTCTCCTGATATTCTAATTCTTGATATGTTAATGCCAGATATGTCGGGCACTGAGGTGCTTGAACAGCTGCGCGCGAATCCCACTACTGCAAATTTACCTGTCATCATGTTGTCAGCTGACAAACGCATGGCAGCTGATGCTTCATCATCTGCGCACGCGGACTGCTACATTCAAAAGCCTTTCGATATTAAAGACTTTCTGCGCGCCATCGACGATCTCCATAAGCCAGGGAAAGCGGCTTAGGTCTCTTCAACGGGAACAATTTCTTGAACTCGCTCGATAGCGAGAGCTTTGCCGCTCTTTGCATCGAAAGTCGTCACTACCCCATTTAACTGAGCGGCTCCGGTGCCGATTCGGTAGGAATGATGCATTCCAGTAAGAAATCTTGCCAACGCAACATCGGTCGCCATACCGATTACGCTATTGCGAGCTCCGCACATTCCCACATCGCTAATAAAGGCAGTGCCGCCTGGCAGGATCTGTTCATCGGCAGTTTGCACATGGGTATGCGTTCCGAAGACAAGTGAAGCGCGTCCATCCAAGTATCTCCCCAATGCCACCTTCTCTGACGTTGCGCCTGCGTGCGCGTCACAGATCTTGATGTGACAATTGGCGAGCGGGCCATTTAGAATTTCATCGGCAGCACGAAAAGGACAATCGAGGGGCGAAGTCATATATACGCGCCCCAACACATTGAAGAGCCCAATCGTAAGTGAGCCAAGCTGGTGTACCAACCAGCCGCTGCCAGGCGCCCCACTTGGATAATTAGCCGGCCTGACACACCAGTGTTTGTTGCGAGACAAGAAGTCCCCTATTCCACTGCGCTGCCAGGTATGGTCGCCCAACGTTATCAAATCAACTCCGGCTTCTTGGATTTCCCTGGCACTTTCAGCATCAAAGCCGAGTCCCCCGGAAGCATTCTCGCCGTTGGCAATCACTAGGTTGAGCGCATGCTTCTGGCGCAAACCGCGCACGCATTTTGTCAGTGCACGGCGGCCCGGCCGGCCCACGACGTCCCCCAGACATAGAATTTTGATGGTGTCAGCGCTCGCCGTCGAGGCCTCTGATTTCCCAGGCTTACTCATCGAAATCATCCTCGAAGGAAAAATTACTCTTCACGTAGCCGCGCTCGTGACAAACCCAGTCCATGATAACGTCATGTGACTCGACCGGAACTTCCTCGCCCATCTGAAGAGACCAGCACACGCCAATCTTGGTCGACTGCATCATGGGGCCTCGCGCAAAGAAGCGGTCGTAGTACCCAGCCCCGCGCCCAAGCCGTCCTCCTTCGCGATCAAAAGCCAGACCCGGAGCAATAACAACGGTCTCTCGCGCCCAAGAAAGATCGAAGGTTTCACCCGAGGCGCTGCCAGGCTCCAAAATTCCAAGCTCACTGGATTGCATGGAATTAAGCCAATCCTTGCCGATTGAAATAAAAGTCATCGAACGATCTGGAAGCATGCGCGGCAGATAAATGCGACGTTTGTCGAGCTGTTGATTGATGAAGCTCGACAAATCGACTTCTCCAGGGAAATACGACATCCACGCCAAGACGTGCTCGACATCGTCGTTCAGTTCTTCTTCTATAATTTTGGTCAAGTTTCCGCACAGCTCACGCGACGCTGCCTGCAACCAACGTGGATCAAGCCGCGATACGATGCGGGTCATTTCTGAGCGTATTTCTTTACGTCTTTTACGACTCACGACTTTTCCTTGAGAAACACCCTGAAATTCGACCGCCGCCGCGCCCGACACGAATGTTCATTCGGTGCCACAACGACGTCAGCAGTTCCAGGATTCTGATAGTTTAGAGAGCGCGCTGGGGTTTGTAAACACGCGCAGGTATCTATGATAGAATCGTATAAGAAAGGTTTTGATTCTAAATAGTAGAGTCGCACGTTTTGCAGGTAAAGGGTTTTAGGTTGCTGCACTCAAAACTCCCGTCCCCGTCGTTCACTGCTCTTCGAGTATTATCCCTGATCGCGCTCATAGTTGCTTTTACTTTCTCCACTTCAGAAGCCAGCGCGGAAGAATTTTTAACATGCAATCCGTCTACCGTTCGCAAACCGAGCGCTGCCGAAACCCAGTTGAAATTGGCTCCTCGTGAGCTAACTGCTCAGGTGAAAGGCATCATGCATGACTTTGCCGGCGATGATATCAGCGCGTATTTTGGGGTTACTCCTGCGATTATGATAACCGGAGACGCCTCTCCCAATGCATACGTAACGCAGGTTAATGAGATTGTTCTGTCGCGCGGCCTACTGGGAATGCTGTCGAGTAATTCAGAGCTAGCGTTCGTCGTCGCGCACGAGCTGGGGCATATCATGCTCGGGCATAACTCTCCGCAGAACGGTCGTGACGCGCGCTTCGCTTTTACCGGTAATGCAGGGCACGTTGAAAATCAGATTCAACGCGAGATCGAGGCTGATCGTTTCGCGCTCAAACTGTTGAATTCCAGCGGCTTCGACATCCAATCCTCGGTCAGTCTATTGGCCCGCCTGTCGCAAAGCGGCAAAGAACATGGCGCCGCGCTGGGCGAAAGTTACCCAAGTTTAGGTGCGCGGCTGGCCGCCTTGCAAAATCAGATTTTCGCGGAGCACTGCGGAACCTTCTGACTGTTGGATTAGCGCAGGCATTTCACCCACTTAGCCTCTCAAACAGCGGATTTCAGTAAAGTTCCGTAGGGAAGCTCAATTATTCAAGCAATTTCCAACAGTAGCCGATATCTCATCTAGCCAAATCAACGGGGAAACAGGCCTTCGGAGACATAGGGAAAAATGATAGGCGATGATACCCAGCTCAGTATGAGCGCTGCAGAACGCAGCAAAGCATCAGTTCTTATAGTCGAATCCGATCCTAACGATCGGAATAATCTCCGCACGGCCATTAAGGCGCTCGGCTACGGCGGGATCAGCGATGTTCCGAACCATATGGCCGGCATCGAAAAATTACAGGGCAGGCGCTTTACGCATATTTTCTTCGAAGCGAAGAAAACAACCATGCCTGCTCGTGAATTCCTCCAGAAGGTTTTGGAAGCAGACAGCCAAACGATTGCTATCCCCTCGTCCTCGTCTCCTAATGTCGATGACGTCTTCGATCTTTTGATTCTCGGCGCACGCGGCTACCTCTGTAAGCCCTTCACCAGTGACTCGATTGAAGCAGCCATCGTAATGGCGACCAAGGGCGATCCAATCTCAGACGCGGTGCTCCAGGCCAAGGACCGCAACGAAGCACTTGTCGCGATTATGATGTCGAGCTTGGACAAAGCCGCTACTATCTTCCGTCAGGCCACTCAGTTTGAAACCGCCAAACGCGAAATTCCAAAAGCGCTGGCGACATTGCGACGTTCGGCTGAACTCGCGCGCACGTTCTCAAAAGGCGGAGATGCCGCCTTGATCGAGGCTATGGAAAAATTCTGTATTGAACGCAGCAAGGGCCCGGCTACCCGTTTAGGACGGCTCCGCAAACGCCTGCGTACTACCCGTGTCGACGACGAGCCCGAGGATGGCGCCGCAGCCGAGCAGGTACAGAAGTAAGGGAATTGGGCTATTTTCTCGATCGCCTCTACCCTGTGCGACATCTCGCTTCTACGCTAGCATAACCTCTATAGAGTCTTTTTCTTAAAGGTGCCGTGTGGCTACGTTTCCTCGCATATATACCCTAGCGCTGGCAGCCGGCCTTGCGGTTCTGCCGGGCTTGCCTGCTCATGCCGATCCGCTGACCGATCTCGATCTTTCCCCGGAGATGGCTCGATTTGAAAGCACCAAGCGCGAGGACAATCTGTATGGCCCGCGCTACATGAAAGCTGACTCCAATTTCGCAGCTGTCTTCATTCCGGGCGACGGCTATATGAATTTACAGAACTGGATCTCCCCCTCCGAAGAAGGCTTCAAAGGCGGGCCAATCAGCGGCATGCGTACCCCAGAGTATGCTGAAGCTCAGCGCAATTTCACCGCTCCCAGCGGAAGTGAAATTAAATCGCGCGTGCTCGTGCCCCACCCAAAATTTGTATCGATGTTAAAATTCGGGCTGATTAAACCATTTGCCGATCTCGAAGCGCCGGCTTTGGAGTATGTGAATAAGGAGTCGATCGACATTCGTGGAACTTCGGCAGATCTCTACGTCACCAGAGAAAAAAATTGCATGCTCATAATGCATCTGAGTCGCTCGGCGGTACTACAGCTTCAACAATCCGAATGCACAGGGTTAAACACCCTGGTCACACTGGCTGAAGCGCTTGACCTCAAGCGCCTTGAACGCAAGCTCGAATCGTAGGACTGCTCCGTCCCCCGTAGCTGCGTCTTTCACCACCGTACGGTAAGAAAAATTATTGAACGGAGAACTTAGTGGTCTCGAGCTCACTCGCGAGCAGTGAATAGGTGCGCGCCGCGAGCAACTTCACCGTTGGATTCTTCACGGCAGCGCCTTCCTGCGAAAGCATGCGATACTCCGTGATTACTTCACCCATGCCCGGACGTGCGGTATAGCCAGCACGTACAGTTAAAGGAGCCAGGAGTCCAGCGAGCTCTGACGCTGTCTGCGAAGCCTGCACCCCTTCCTGCCCAGAAATCTGCTCCAAGCGAGCGTTAATATCTTTGAGAGGCTGGGCAACGTCCTGCGGAACAGCAGCGTTTTGAACAGCCACGAAGCGTTGTTTGGAGCCGTCGTAAACTTGCCCGAGTGTCTTAGTCTCACCGCGCGGGCATGCGCTCAATGAAAGGACGCACACAGCAAGGGCCAAACGCTTTAGAACTGACATAGGTATCCTCAAATAAAACGGAAATGCTCAAAAAATCTCCCGCGTTTGGGCCTCGGAGTCAATGCCCCACAAAGGGCCCGAATTTCGGCTTTTAAGCGCGATTAAGCGAAGTCCAGGCAGAACAGCTCACCGCGCTCATTGACTGGTGGGGTACGCGGAAAGGTCACGTCAAAGGTAGTGCCCGCGCCGACCTGGCTACTGACCTCGACCTTTCCTCCGTGCGCATTTACGATGCTCTTAACTACGAACAGGCCCAGCCCAGTTCCTGCGATCTCCTGATGCTTATCGAGCCGCGAAAATCGTTCAAAAATTCTCTGAACTTCGGCCGGCTCTAGCCCCGCGCCGGTATCACTGACCCGCACATGCACTTCGTCCCCGTATGCCTTCACCTCAACCGAGATATGACCACCCTTCGGCGTGAACTTGATCGCGTTACTCAAGAGATTCCCTAACACCCTCAGAATCCCCATCTTATCGACCGTCGCACTCGCGTCTTTCTCTTCCGCGACAAGGCGCATTGTTATGTTTCGCGCCACAGCCAGTGGGGTCGTGTTATCGACTGCCTCCTGTGCCAGCTCGTTTAAATTCTGAAGGGTTGGACGCAGGATGAAATTGCCTTCTTGAATACGGCGCGCACTCAAGAACTCATCGATTAGGTTTATCGCACCCTGCGCTGACGAGGCGATCCGCACAATCAAGTCATTTTCTTTCTTGTGATGCTCCTTGTCGACCATGTCTCCGAGCAGCTCGGTCGAGATCATGATAGCGCCCAATGGGCCTTTCAAATCATGCGTTGTCGTGGAAAGAATTTCGCGCTGAAACTTCTCGCGCCGCTTTTCTTCGCTGATGTCTTTCACCCACACTGCGCTCTGTGTTTCTCCGGCTTCACTAGATCCGGCCGGGCTAATACCTGATAAGCTCAAATCAAAGGCAACCGCTTTCTCGTTCACAAAGGTGAGTTCCGTGTGAAACACACCACCCACGTTGAGGGCTTTAAGGTTTTGCTCGAAAGTCTCACGAACCTGTTCGTGTTTATTTAGGCGCGGCGTGAAAATTGACCAAATGTTATTCTCGCTTGCGCCGCAGAAAGCCGCGAAAGAGGCGAAGCTCTTGTTGCTGTAAATGATCTGTCCCGCCGCATCGATAATCGCAAATCCATCTTTACTGCCGCTGATCGCCATGCGCAGCGCTGCGGTCTCACGTTGCAAACGCAGCTTCTCGGCCTCGAGAAGCAGAGCTGCAGTGAGCCTCGAAAGAGCCATGCCGATAGCGGCTTTAAAGTCCCCTTCAAAATTTTTAACGATAAAGTCGCGTGCCCCTAAGCGCATGGCCTCCACGGCGTCATCGAGAGACGTTGAAGAGGTCAAAACGATGACCGGCACTGCACCTGGCAAATCATGAAAACGCCGTACGTGGTCGAGCTTGTGCTGCCCCGCCACCAGCGAGTCAGGCAGATGCAAATCCGTGATAATGAGATCAGGCTTAAGCTTAGTGGCGGCGTCCAAGCCGGAGGCCAAGTTATCCAAGTGCGTAACCATGCTCACGAGCCCCTTAAGGGCTCGCTTTATAAGCAGGGCATGACTGGGATCGTCCTCAACGAGGAGGACATTTCGAAATAGGTGTGCAGAATCTTCGGGCAGTGACATCGTTGCTTTTTAAATGCAGCTTCGTTATAGCAATTCTCAATATGATTAAACCAGACCACTGGATTCGCGTCTTTGGAGAAAAAGGCGGAATTCTTCCCTTCAACCCCGAACAGATTAACCCCGCCAGCTACGATGTAACACTGGGCAATCATTGGATCTGCCCGACTCGTCAGCCTGAGGAAATCAAGGCAGACCAGATCACGCTGTTTCCGGGTGAGGTCCTGCTAGCTACCACTCGCGAGTATTTGAAGATGCCGCGCGACGTAGTCTGCGACTTGAAGCTAAAGAGCTCGCTTGGTCGGCTTTGGTTGAACCATAGCCTTAGCGGTTGGATTGACTGTAATTTCCAAGGCCAGGTTACTCTCGAATTGCAGAATTTAGGGCCCTACCCCCGTATCCTAAGCGCCGGTATGCGCTGCGCCCAATTGGTGTTTATGGGCATGGAATCGCCCCCAGAGGTCGCCTATGGCGAGCGGGGTAGCGGACACTATCAGGGCCAAACAGGGGCTACAAAGGCCTGGAATGAGGGCTTTTTCCCTAAAAAGGCGACGGAAGAAAGCTAAGCCATTTAGCCCCCAAAGCTTGTAATTTGGCGGTATTCTTGGTACATTCCGCCCTTCACAAATTCTCGGAGTTGAACTGTTACATGGCCAATTTAAAGTCTGCTATTAAGCGTAATCGTCAGAGCCTCAAACGACGTGATAGAAACCGTGAAGTGCGTAGTGCTGTACGCGCTGCCATCAAGGATGCCCGTGTTGCTGCAGAAGGCGGCGACAAGACCAAGGCAAATGAGGCTCTTAAGAAAGCTGAAAAGCTGATCGCGAAAGCCGCTAACAAGAAGGTGTACCATGGCCGCAATGCCAGCCGTAAAGTTAGCCGTCTTGCGCTCTTCGTCGCGAAGAAGACCGCGAAGTAGTATTTCCGGCTTTTGAAATTTTCAGTAAGAAGGGACGCTGGGCGTCCCTTTCTTATTTGTGATTCTCATGTGTGGGAGTATGGCGAAATCTCTTCCCCCGGTCAGCACTCCCCTGCACCGAAAGATACTTCCCTGCATACTACTCCTGACCTTGCTGCTTGGATGTTGGGTTTGGAATTTACATCACAGTATTCGAGTTGCGGCAGATGACGCCTTTGTATACATGCGTTACGCCCAGCACTTCGTCGAACAGGGACAACTTGAGTGGAACTTAGGCGAACTTGGCACTGATGGTTTCACGAGCTTTTTGCATCAAGGCCTCCTCATCCTTTTATTTTTCATAGTACGCGCTGACCCCGTCACAACCGCCTGGGCTCTGAGTATTGGCACCTCGTCCCTTTGCATCCTCCTGCTGTCTTTCCTTCATTTTCGTAGAACGGCCTCATCCAGTAGAGACGATAAAAGAGCGCTGTGGAGTGGCGGATTAGCTATCTGCCTCGCAGCGGCCCTCTCGCCCCTCTTCTCTTATTGGGCACATTCGATGATGGATGTCGGCACGCTGGCGCTGACATTGGTGTGCGCATCCTTTTCATTTGCCACGCTCATGAGTAGCCGGGCTAAAGGAGCCGTGCTGGGTGCACTCGGGATGCTGTCGTTAGCCTTGGCACGGCCGGAGGGGCTGCTCGTTTGCATAGTTCTGACCATGCTACTCACTCTTCATGCCTGTCTAGGCTTGTCAGCTCCGGGCCTTCGCGAGCAGCGTCGCATTGTTCTTTTAAGCACCGCCCTGCTCAGTTTAATGATCGTGTTGTTTTCAGCCTGGCACCTGAAGCGTTACGGCAGCTTCTTTCCCAATCCGGTTTATGTAAAAACTGCTGGTCTTAGCAACCGCGCCTTAAGCGACGGGTTGAGCTATCTGCTCGAGGGGCCAGGCGCAGGATATACACCAACCGGCCTGCGTTATCAGGTTCCGGGTGGGCAAGCAGCGGAGCTGACGCGCGAGCAAGTGCAGGAAGCTTTGACGCCAGGCGACTTTGTCTGGCCGTACTACTTAGTGTTTCTCGGTGGAGCAGCTCTCCTCTGTCTCACGTTCATACCCAGTTTATGGAGCTCCACTGCACATAGACACTGGTTGCGATATTTGCTGCTGCCCTCGCTTGGACTGCTTAGCCTGGCGGTGCTCGCAGGCGGAGATCCTCAATTCATGGGCTGGCGCTTACTGACCGGCCCTTGCCTGCTTCTTACCTATGGCATTGGGCTGTCCTGGTCTTGGCTGCGAGGCAAGTTCTTACAATCTTGTGCTGCAGTGATTTTACTCGCTCTCGTTTTCTCCCTCGGGCAGAGCGCTTCGCAACGATCAAATTTTTGCAGTGCACATGCTGCGGCCTGCGGATGGCAAGCGCCAACCTTACAGTCCTATGCCTGGGATTCAAGCGACGGTGCCATCGACACGATAGTCGCAAGCGCTCTGCGGAAAGCTCTGCCGACAAGCCTTTCCATCGCTCAGTCCGATTACTTGAGACTTGGTGTGCATCTACCTGAATTTAAAATTCTTGATCTGAGCGGGTTGCTGAATGCCGATCTCGCGCATCGCCCGCACACCGCAAAGACTAATTTATTTGATCCGCTCTTGGTGGTTGAGTTTCAACCCTCGGTCGTATTCTGGGGCTGGAACTTTATTTCTGAGCGCAAGCTGGCTGATATGCCGATCTGCGACAGCCGTGTCCGTGATATTTTGAGTTTATGGCCTGAGGCGTTAACTGAGCCGCCGCTTCAGCAAATTTGCAGCCTCTATCGGTCTGCTTCGATCGCTTTGCCAAATCAGCAATATTTCAATTTTCTAATACATCGAGATGCGCTGCCACAGCTGCGAACAGCACACGACATTATGATTTTTACTGAATAGCGATAGAGTGCGCGTCTAGAAGTCCGGCGCTACTGCGCTGTTATATACCTGCTGCGCCGCTTCCTGAGCCAGCGAGCGCAAGGCGTCCTGTTCCTGACCACGGGAAATTTCTCGGTCATCCAAGTTATTTAAATCCGACGCGCCCAAGGTGCCTGACGCGAAGTCGGGAGAAGTGGTAACAACCACGCCGCTCGTGGTTCCAAAGGCCTTGGTTACTGAAATATTATTATCACGCCACAATACTTGCCCCGTCACGCGACGAAGTTCCGCCGCCATGGTAAGCACCGTGTCGAGTTGCAACTGGGTATCAGTTTTAGATGTGCTGGTGCGTTGATTGCGGGTGACTTTCACGATGCGCACTTTGAGCACGGCATCAGCCTCGTTCGGATCGTCAACGACTTGAACAACTCCGTAACGCTCGAATTGATCTTGCATCGCTTCGGTCACCACGTTCGTCATTCCAGACTCCGACGAAGCATTCTGCGCCAATGGGATCGCTATCACCTTTACGTCAGGCGGCAGCACGCTGCCTGAACCTTGGAAGGTATATCCGCACGAACTAAGAGTGGCGGCTATTACGAACAGAGCAAAACGCTGCAACATATCCAAGGCCCCCTATCCTTTCTTGGTCCCGGATATACTAATACGTTTCGGCAGAATATCGGTATAGGCCATGATGCCTTTGCCCTTCTTCCGCAAATCACTCAGATCTTTGCCCGTTTTTCGCTTTAAGGCCTCGGCATGCTCCATCAGCTTCGCATGGGCGGCAGCTAAGGTTCGAAAGGTATCTTCATTCTCAGGCTTGCGCGTACCACTCAAGACTTCCGAGTTCTTGGATGCCCAAGCCTCGAAAGCAGCGCTGTAGGCAGCTATCTTCTCCAGAAACTCATCGCCTGGCGTGCCGATGGCATCCAGCGCTTGTTGAGCATGGCGAAGTAGCTCTTCAAGTGACATGGAGGCCTGAATTAGACGCCCAAAATGTTGAAGCCGCAGTCGACGTAGGTAATCTCCCCGCTGATGCCATTGCTCATGGGGCTTAGGTAGAACAGTGAGGCCTGGGCCACATCTTCCTGACTGACGTTACGTTTGAGAGGCGCGCGCTCAGCAAAGGAGGCTAACAATTCTCTGAAGTGCGGGATGCCTGAAGCAGCCAACGTCTTAATCGGTCCGGCAGAGATAGCATTAACGCGAATATGTTTTGCGCCCAAATCAGCTGCCAAATAACGAACGCTGGACTCAAGCGCAGCTTTCGCCACGCCCATGATGTTGTAGTTCGACACGACGCGCTGGGACCCCAAATACGTCATGGTCAAAATCGATCCGCCATTCTTCATGAGCGCTTCCGCACGGCCTGCCATCGCGATCAAGGAATACGCAGAAACATCCAACGCCAATCGGAATCCCTCGCGAGAGGTCTTCGAGAACGGACGGCCAAGATCTTCTCGTTCAGCAAAGGCAAGCGAGTGCACGATGCCATCAAGTGTTCCCCAACGGGATTCAAGCTCGCTGAAAAGGTTATCGAGATCGGCATCCGACTGCACATCACAAGGAAGAACTGTCTTGCAGTTGAGAGATTCCGCGAGCGGTCGTACGCGTTTTTCAATCGCTTCATTTACATAGGTAAATGCCAGCTCGGCTCCCTCGCGGTGCAGCGCTTCCGCGATTCCCCACGCAATACTGCGCTCGTTCGCGACGCCACAAACCAGAATTTTCTTGCCGCTTAACATTGCCATGATGATAGCTCCCTTCGAAATGAATAGTGCGCGGAATGCAAAGATACTCAGGCATCAAATGAAAATCGAGACCAAAGTCTCGATTTTCACTGCAAACTTTATAACCTAGGCTTCTTTCGCTTCGGTCTTAGCTTCACTCTTTTTGGAAGCCGTTTTCTTTTCCGTCTTCTTGGCTTTCTTCGGAGCTTCGTCCGCTGCAAGCAGAGAAATCATCGCGAGCTCTGCAGCATCACCATGACGATGACGAGTACGAACAACACGGGTGTATCCACCAGCGCGGCTCTTAAAGCGCGGGCCAATGTCAGTGAAAAGCTTATGTACTACGCCTTTGTCCATGATGTAGGTCAAGGCAATACGACGAGAAGCGAGCGTGTCCTTGCGTCCAAGGGTGATGAGCTTCTCAGCAATACGCTGCAACTCCTTGGCCTTCTGAACAGTCGTCTCGCAACGCTCATTCAAGAACAAGGACGTAGCCATATTACGGAACATCGCGCGCTGATGAGAGCGGGACTTCTGAAATTTACCAAACGCATTACCGTGACGCATAAAACTTTCTCTCCTTTTGGGACCCACTGCCGCTAAGCAGGTATCAAGATCCCTGCCCTGGGGCCCAAAAGGAGAGAACAAGCTCTCCTCTCTGACCCGCGGGTACTACTACAAACTAATGATCTACCTGTTCCTTCAACTGCTCGAGCTCTTTTCGCGCCGGGAAATCTTCGAGCTTCATGCCCAAAGAAAGACCCATCTCGCCCAAGATCTCCTTGATCTCGTTGAGGGACTTACGGCCGAAATTCTTCGTACGAAGCATTTCTGCTTCCGTCTTCTGCACGAGCTCGCCGATGTACTTGATGTCGGCGTTCTCGAGGCAGTTCGCACTGCGTACGCTGAGTTCGATTTCTTCGATACGACGGAAGAGGTTCTCGTTGAGCTTCTTCTTCGGCTCGGAAATAACCGGCTCTTCCTTCTCAACGATCAGACCTTCACCTACGAAGAGGCCAAGTTGATCGAGAAGAATATGGGCTGCCTGGGCAACAGCCGAACGAGGATCAATGCTGCCATTCGTCCAGATTTCCATGAGCAAGCTGTCGTAGTCCGTGCGCTGACCAACACGCGCGTTGGTGACCAAGTGGTTCACCTTGCGGATCGGCGAGAACATGGAATCGATAAAGATAGTTCCCATCGGGGCATCTTCAGTCTTGTTCTTGTCGGCGGAAACGTAACCGCGACCGACTCTCACCGTGACGTCCATCTTAAGCGTTGCCCCTTCGGACAACGTTGCGATATGCGCTTCAGGGTTCAAGATCACAACGGAAGGATCTCCGGTCAGCATTCCAGCCTTCACTTCGCAAGGGCCGGTTGCTTCGACGCGCAGACGGGCTTCTTCCTTGTCTTCGAGTCTTGGGACAATTTCCTTCAAGTTAAGAACAATTTCCGTAACGTCTTCAATGACGCCGGGGATCGTCGAGAACTCATGCATCACCCCTTCTACGGAGATCGAGGTAATTGCAGCGCCCTGCAAGGACGACAACAAAATACGGCGCAAGCTGTTACCAATCGTAACACCGAATCCGCGCTCAAGCGGCTCAGCGATAAACTTGCCGTAACGATCGTCAGGAGTTGCACCTTCTACTTCGATTCTCTTCGGTTTGATCAGGTCTCTGAGGCTAACTTTTTTCATGCCATTCTCTCTTGAGGAAACTACTGAAAATTTACTTCAAAAAACGATTACTTCGAGTACAACTCGACGATCAGCTGCTCGTTGACACTCTGCGACAATTGAGCGCGTGACGGCAAGGCGTTAACCGTTCCCTTCACTGCGTTCTTATCGAGAGCGAGCCACTCAGGAATGACGCGGCTTTCTGCAGCCAACATCGAAGCGGCAATGCCCATGTCTTTCTTATTGCGCTCGCGGATTTCCACCACATCACCGACCTTTACTTGGTAGGACGGAATGTTAACCGGACGACCGTTGATCTGTACGAGACCATGGCTTACCAACTGACGCGACAAACGGCGCGAAGCACCGAAGCCGAGGCGATAGACGATATTGTCCAAACGGCGCTCAAGGTTAACGAGCAACTCAGTACCCGTAACACCCTTCGACGTCGAGGCCTTCTCGTACACCTTGCGGAAGCTCTTCTCGAGCATGCCGAAAATTCTCTTTACCTTCTGCTTTTCGCGGAACTGCACTTTAAAGTCAGAGAACGCCTGGCGTCCCTTACCGTGCTGACCAGGGGCACCTTCACGGCGCTCAATCGCACATTTGTTGGTGTAACAACGCTCGCCCTTCAAAAAGAGTTTCTCACCCTCTCTGCGGCATAGACGACAAACTGGACCACAATACTTTGCCATAAGACCTATTTTCTCTCTTCTTCAAAAACTAAACGCGTCGGCTCTTTCGGGGGCGGCATCCGTTGTGCGGAATCGGGGTGGTGTCTTTGATCAAGGTGATGTTCAAACCAGCTTGATGCAAGGCGCGCAACGCAGATTCACGACCTGAGCCCGGGCCCTTCACGTAAACGGTAACCGTACGCACGCCGTACTCCTTAGCCTTACGAGCGGCATTTTCACCGGCAACCTGCGCAGCAAACGGAGTCGACTTACGCGAACCCTTGAAACCGTTCGAACCGGAGCTCGACCACGCCACTACAGCGCCCGAAGGATCCGTGATCGTTACAATGGTGTTGTTAAAAGTTGCATGCACGAAGGCAATACCAACCGGCACGTTCTTTTTGACTTTCTTCTTACGAACCGCCGGTTTCTTTTCTGTTGTTGCTTCAGTATTCAAAACGTTTCTCCCTTAGCTGAATTGAGATCTAATTACTTCTTGGTAGCCTGCTTCTTACCGGCGATTGCTGCCTTACGCGGACCCTTTCTGGTGCGCGCGTTGGTACGAGTACGCTGTCCACGAGCTGGCAAGCCTTTGCGATGACGAAGTCCGCGATAGCAACCCATGTCCATCAAACGCTTGATCGACATCTGCACTTCACGGCGAAGATCACCTTCTACCTTCAAGCGTGCTTCAATGATGCCGCGAATGCGCGCTACTTCATCTTCCGTGAGATTGTCAGTGCGCGAATTGAAATCAACTTTGGCTTCCGTGAGGATCTTCTCGGCGCCAGAGCGTCCGATGCCGTACAAATAGCCTAGTCCTACGACTATTCTTTTATTCCTTGGTAAATCAACTCCGGCGATACGTGGCATGATGCGTTCCTTAATTCTCGAAAATTATTCTTACTGTAAATTATCCTTGCCGCTGTTTATGCTTAGGAGTACGACTGCAGATGACATACACCTTTCCTTTACGGCGGATGACTTTGCAGTAAGCGCAGATGGGTTTTGCTGATGCTCGAACTTTCAAAGTAAACTCCTGATCAATCAAAAACGGGTAAACAAAAATCTCCGGTGAGTATCGTCGTGACCAATGCTCGCGGCAAAGTTCAGTGACAATAACGCTGCAAAGCAGTAAAGCAAAAAGCTTTACTGCCCAACGACTCACTAATCGTCGATGGTGCTCTCGGAAGCGCGGTTTCCGTAGATACGGTCAGCGGAAAATGTCGCTAACCTGGCAGAAACAGCTCCAAATCGGTCCCTTTTGAGAGCGCCGGATATTAACCGGTTTCAAAAACAATCTCAATATGTTGAGCGAGATATTAATTGAATCACCCTTGACCGGCTGATTAAATTATACAGAGCCGCAGCCAGCGCTCCGTACCTCACTCCCCAAAAACCTACCCTAAAAAACCAGAGGACTGCAAATTTACAATAATATCAAGTGGTTACTTCTTCACTGAAGCCGTACCCTGCGCCACTTTCATAATGGCCGCATGGACTTCCTCGACTGTGCCAAGTCCGTCCACCTCGATAACTTTTCCAATTTCGCGGTAATAACTGGTCACTGGAGCCGTCTGCTTCCAGTAGACTTCGAGACGGCGAGCCAACACCTCCTCGGTATCGTCGCTTCTCCCCGACCCGGCTTCACCGCGTTTTTTTACGCGTTCAATAAGCACATGATCCGGCACTTTGAGCTCTATCACATGCGTGATCGGCTTCTTCATTTCTCCGAGCAAAGCGGTCAAGGCCTTGGCCTGATCGACCGTGCGTGGAAATCCGTCCAACAAAAATCCTGCGTCGCAATCACGCTGCGACAAGCGATCACGAATTACCGCGATCACAATTTCGTCGGGCACGAGTTCACCGGCGTCAAGAATCGCTTTTACCTTTTGGCCAAGTGCAGAGCCAGAGGCCACTGCCTTACGCATGATATCGCCGGTCGAGATGTGACAGATGTTTCCGTCACGCGCCAGCAACAATGCTTGAGTCCCTTTTCCAGCGCCCGGAGGTCCGAGCAAAATGATACGCATGAACTTCTCCTTAACGGCGAAGCAGACGTGACCGCATATGACTCATCGATCCCAACCCGCCCCGTACCTTTGTACTGCGGCTCATAAAGGCTTCATAATTTTTCGCGACGACATGCGATTCGATTTGCGACGCAGTGTCCAGAGTCACGCCGACGACGATCAAAATTGCAGTTCCACCGAATACGTGCGCGAAGGAATTGGCTCCAAGCTGCAAGTAGACAAGCTGCGGAACAATACAAACTGCGGCTATGTAGAGGGCACCCCAAATCGTCATGCGATTCAAAACGTCATAGAAGAAATCTGCAGTCTGCTTGCCCGGACGAACGGTCGGAACGAATCCACCGTTCTTCTTAAGGTTCTCGGCGACTTCCGGCGGATTGAAGATAACAGCCGTATAGAAGAAGCTGAACAGAATAATTAAGGTGACAAACACGATGGTGTAAATCCAACTGCCAGGGTGCATGTACTGCACGAAATCCTGCACGACTTCATTCTTTGAAAACGAAGCAATCGTAGCCGGCACTACAAGGAATGCCGAGGCAAAAATTGGAGGAATAACGCCGGCCATATTGACCTTCAGCGGCATGTACTGCGTCTGAGCCTGCGCCATATGCTTGCCGACCATGCGACGTGGATACTGGATCGGAATCTTTCTATGTGAACGCTCCACGAATACGATAGCTGCAGTGGTCAACACGCTGAAGGCGAACAAGAAGAGAACAGTCAGCGGGGCGATTTCACCCGTTCGCGCAAGTGCCAATGTCTCAACCAGTACCTGCGGCATGCGAGCAACGATGCCGGCAAAGATGATTATGCTGATACCGTTTCCGATGCCCTTCTCGGTGATCTGCTCGCCCAACCACATGATGAATGCGGTACCGGCTGTCAACGTAATCATGGTGGTGATGCGGAACGTCCAACCAGGCGAGTGCACAAGCCCTTGCCCTTCCAAACCGTACGCAATCATCAAGCTCTGGAACAATCCGAGCAAAATGGTGCCATAGCGGGTATAGCGAGTAATGATTCTCTGTCCGGCCTCGCCCTCTTTCTTGAGCTGCGCCAGTGCGGGAATCGTCGGAGTGAGAACTTGTAAAATAATCGAGACGCTGATGTAGGGAGTAATACCAAGCGTGAAGATCGAGAAGTGTTCGAGCGCGCCTCCGGAGAACATGTTAACGAGGCCGAATAAACCGCCGTCGCCGGAATCAAAAAGTCTGCGCAGGGATTCAACGTCGATACCGGGGGTTGAAACATACACACCGAGGCGGTACACCGCCAGCATTGCCAAGGTGAAGAAAATACGTTTCCGCAATTCAGGAATCTTACCTACGTCACCAAGACCACCGATCATTTGAAAAGTTCCCCCACTCCAGGTGCGAAATGCTTGAGCTCTAAACTAGACCACCGAGTCCACCGAGACCACTAAGAAAACGCAATTGTTCTCTCGGCAATCTCGGTGGACTCGGTGGTAAAAACTTACTTTGATCCTTTCTTACCGGCTTCTTTCGTTTGCGCCGCTACTTCCTGCTTCGATTGAAGAAGTTCGACACTGCCGCCGAGTGATTCAATCTTGGCCTTCGCGGAAGCTGAAATGGCGTGCACTTTAACGTGCAGCTTCTTGGTCAACTCTCCGGTCCCCAATACCTTGATGCCAGCCTTGTTGCGGTTATTGTTGCCGTAACGCTTTGCCAATATGGCATCGGCGTCAACGGTCGAACCATTTTCAAACTTATCAAGCTTGGAAAGGTTAATTACATGATACTGGTTCAATCCCAGCACCTTGGTGCGGGAGGTGAAGCCGAACTTCGGCAAGCGACGGTACAAAGGCATCTGACCGCCTTCGAATCCGGGGCGAACATGTCCGCCGGAACGAGCAGTTTGTCCCTTACCACCCTTACCTGAGGTCTTACCCACACCAGACGATTCACCGCGTCCTACGCGTCGTCGGGATTTGCGAGCTCCATGTCGAGGAGCAAGTTTTGATAATTCCATAGTCTTTCTCTCTTTTTACGATCCAGTGATCTGGGTACTAAATATCAAGTCCGGCCACAGCGCTGAACGCTTCCCTTAGGAAATAACTTCAACGATGCTGTGCACGCGACGAATCATTCCAAGCACGCTCGGGCTCGCAACATGCTCGCAGGTGTCGCCAATATTGCCCAATCCAAGAGCGCACAAGGTGTTACGCACTTCCTTGTTACGGCCAATCTTGCTGCGCGTTTGACGCACAACGATCTTCTTGCCAGTGGTTTCTTGTTTCTTCTTGGTTGCCATAACCGCATTCAACTCTAACTACGCGTTAACTGTCTTATACCCGATGTGCTCGATATCGCTTCCGCGCATTGATGCAACAACTTCTGGCTCTTTCATCTGAAGGAGGCCTTCGAGAGTTGCAGAAAGCACGTTGTGCGGGTTGCTCGAACCGATGCACTTGGTCTTGATGTCTTTAATTCCGATGGCCTCAACAACCGAGCGCACCACGGAACCGGCGATAACTCCCGTTCCAGGAGGGGCCGACTTAAGAATTACGGAAGATGCTCCGGCTTTGCCCAAGGCATCATGAGGAATCGTGGTGCCGCGAAGCGGAACCTTAACGATGCTCTTGCGGGCTTGCTCAGAAGCCTTGCGGATAGCGTCAGGAACCTCACCGGCCTTACCCAATCCGAATCCAATGTGGCCACGGCCGTCACCGGTAACCACAAGCGCGCTGAAGCTGAAGCGGCGTCCGCCCTTCACTACTTTCGCTACGCGATTGATGAATACTGTTTTGTCTTTGAGCTCTCCGCACTGATCAGCAGGAATGCGACGAACTTCTACTTTATTCTTAAGCGCCATGTTCGGTTCTACCTAATTCTAAAACTGTAATCCGCCTTCGCGAGCTCCGTCTGCCACGGCGCTAATACGGCCGTGATATACGAACCCGTTTCTATCGAAAACTACTGCGGAAATATTCTTGCTCTTGCAGCGCTCAGCCAAAACGAGACCGACAGCGCGGGCTGCCGCTACACTCTTCTTGCTCTTTGCTTTGCTTGGAGCTTCTTCGACATTGATGGAGCTGATGCGGGCAACGACATCCTTATCAAGGGTCGAAGCGCTCAACAACGTAACGCCAGTGATATCATCCACAAGCTGCGCATAGGTATGCTGCACGCTCTTGAAAACCGTCAAACGCGGGCGAGCCTCGCTGCCGGTAATGCGCTTGCGAATACGATGCTTGACGCGATCGCGTGAAGAGGTTTTTACTTTTTTCGACTTGATTGCCATAAATTCTCCTTAGCTCGTAATTTACCTGCGGTAAATTATGCCTTCTTACCGGTCTTACCGGCCTTGCGACGAACTTTCTCTTCCGTGAACTTGATTCCTTTACCGAGATACGGCTCGGGAGGCTGTACTTTACGGATGCGCGCAGCAACAGTTCCGACAAGTTCACGATCGGCTGACTCGAGCTCGATGGTGTTCTTGACGACGTTGCACTTCACTTCCTTAGGCAAGTCCATCTTCACTTCATGAGAAAATCCGACTGCAAGCGTGAGCGCTTGGCCTTGAATCTTTGCGTTGTAACCAACGCCGAAGAGTTCAAGCGAACGCTTCCAACCCTTGGTGACGCCCTCAACCATGTTGTTGATACGGGCGCGCGCAGTACCGAAGTTTGCGCGGGTCTGATTATCGCTTCCAACGATGCTGACTACGACTTTGCCGTCCTGAATGGCAGCTTGAACACCGGCACCGAGAGTGTAGTCAAGTTTGCCCTTGGGCCCCTCGACATGAACGACGCCATTGCTCACCGACGCTTTCACACCGGCAGGAACAGTTACTGGTTGTTTTCCAATACGTGACATAAACTTCGCGCTCTTTTGATTAACTTATAACTGCAAGCACTTCCCCACCGATCTTACGGCGACGTGCTTCACGATCCGACATAACACCTTGTGAGGTGGATACAATCGAAATTCCCAACCCCTGCTCTACACGCGGGATTTCAGTAGTGCCCGAGTACACGCGCTTGCCGGGACGGCTGACACGGCGCAAACCGTTAATAGCCGGCTGACCGCTGCTATAATACTTGAGGAACACTTCAAACTCTTCGAACTTGTCGTCCGCATCCAGCTTGGTCTCAACGTGGTCAATGAAGCCCTCAGTCTTCAAAACTTCGAGGACTCGCGCACCTTGGTTGGACTTCTGCACTCGCACGGTCTTGTGGCCGGCGCGTTGTGCATTGCGAATTCTGGTTAACAAGTCTGCAATTGAATCGGTTTTCATAAATTATTCTCTATCGTCTTTAATCTCTTTCGACTGCTACCAGCTCGCTTTCACGACACCAGGGATAAGGCCCTTGTGCGCGAAATCGCGGAAACAAATTCTGCACAACATGAACTTGCGGTACACAGCACGCGGACGGCCACAGGCCTGACAACGCGTATACGCACGCACCTTAAACTTGGGGGTCGCTAGGTTCTTAATAACCAGAGATTTTTTTGCCACGCTTACCTTTCTCCTCTTTCCTTTAATCTAGTTCGTCGCCGAATTATTTCTCAACCGATCCAGGCGTGCGGAACGGCATACCAAGGTGCTGCAGAAGGGCTTTACCCTCCGCATCATTCTTAGCAGTCGTAACGAACGTGATGTCCATTCCGCGAATTTTGTCGAGTTTTTCCATCTCGATTTCTGGGAACACAATCTGCTCTTTCAAACCGAGCGTGTAGTTACCGCGACCATCGAAACCCTTGGGAGGTGTTCCACGGAAGTCGCGCACACGAGGGAGAGCAACAGAAACAAGACGATCAAGGAAATCGTACATACGCTCTTTGCGCAGCGTGACCATGCATCCAATGGGAAGGTTCGCGCGCAACTTGAAAGCGGCGATCGACTTCTTGGAACGGGTAACCATCGGCTTCTGACCGCTGATTTGCGTCATCGAATACACGGCGTATTCGATGGCTTTGCTGTTAACCACTACTTCACCCACACCGGCGTTAAGCACGATCTTGGAAAGTTTTGGTACCTGCATTGGCGAGGAGTACTTGAACTCCTTCATCAGCGCTGGAACGACTTCTTTGTTATACTTTTCTTGCAAACGATTCATTGTATAGCTCCTCGAAGTTCCGGATTTTGCCGGACTTCGTTACTCCGCTTTTATATTTCAGATCTGAACAAACTCTTTCGTCTTCTTGTCGAGGTACCCGCGCACCTTCTTACCGTCAGCAAGCGTCTTATGCTTGAGACGAACAGGAAGCTTAATTTTCTCGACGTAGAACATGAGGTTCGAAATATGAATCGAAGCCTCAGTCGAAATCTTTCCAGACGGCTTGTTCGGGCCGGTCTGACGTTGATGACGGGTCATGAAATTCACCCCCTCAACGACGGCGCGCTCAGCACCGACAAATCGGACGATCTTGCCCGTCTTTCCGATATTTGGACGCTTCTTGGCATTGCCACCGGCAATAACCATGACGAGGTCCCCTTTCTTCAACGTATGCTTTGGACGAGCCGATTCCATATACTCCTCTTCCTCTAACGAAATTCTTTAAAGCACCTCGGGTGCCAACGAAATAATCTTCATAAACTTCTTTGCGCGAAGTTCACGAGCAACAGGTCCGAAAATACGTGTTCCAACCGGCTCAAGCGTTGCATTAATCAACACTGCGCTGTTGTCATCAAACTTGATGTACGATCCGTCATCACGACCCACTTCCTTGCGAGTGCGAACGACGACAGCCTTGTGCACCGAGCCCTTGGCAATCTTCGAGTTAGGAATCGCTTCCTTAACTGCAACAACGATAATATCACCGACCGTCGCATAACGACGACGCGATCCACCGAGCACCTTTACGCAAACGACTCGTTTTGCACCGGAGTTATCCGCGACTTCGAGTGTTGATTTAAGCTGAATCATGTTCCTAACCTTTAAACTCTAATTGCCTACCCGTTACTAAACAGCAGCAGCGACATCGGCCTTCGCAAGCACGGCTTCTACCTTCCAGCGCTTGTTTTTGCTCATCGGGCGCGTCTCGACGATGCGAACACGATCGCCAATCTGGCACTCGTTCTTCTCGTCATGGGCAAAGTGCGTGCTGGTCTTGCGGATGTATTTTCCGTAAGCCTCATGCTTCACCTGGCGAACAACCGCGACGATAACCGTCTTCGTCATTTTGTTGCTGACGACGACGCCTTCACGCCACTTACGAAGTCCACGCTCTCCGGTATGCTTCTGTTTCTCTGTCATAAACTATTCCCGTACTAAAAATCAGAGCCTGAGAAAACTGCTCAGGCAATCTTTGAAGGGTCGTATTCCGAGCAAAGCGCGGCGATGCGTCCCCTTTCTAAACTCTACTTCGCGCTGGCCTCCGCCTTCTTGGAAGCCATCATCGTGTTGATGCGGGCAATGTTACGCTTCAATTCACCAATGCGGTGACCTTGCGTAAGCTGGCCGGACGCGTTGCGAAAACGCAACTTGAGGAGCTCTTCCGACATCGTGCGTGCACGAGCGGTAAGATCTTCCGTAGAAAGTCCCTTCACTTCATTCAAAAACTCTTTGCGCTTCATAACACTCACCTAGCCGGATAATTACAAAAGGAATTCAGAACGCTTGACGATCTTCGTCTTGAGCGGCAACTTCGACGCAGCACGCAACAAGGCGCCTTCTGCGACATCAGGAGTAATACCGGTCATCTCGAAGAGAATGCGGCCAGCGCGAACTTCGCAAACCCACAATTCAACGTTTCCCTTTCCGGAACCCATTCGAGTTTCTGCCGGCTTCTTGGTAAGCGGCTTGTCAGGAAACACCTTCGTCCAAATCTTTCCACCGCGCTTCGCGTGACGGGTCAATGCTTGACGTCCGGCCTCGAGCTGGCGGTTTGTGATCCAACCCGCTTCAATGACCTTCAGTCCGTAGTCACCGAATTCCAGCGAAGTACCACGCGTCTCGGTTCCCTTGAGGTGGCGAACCTGCTTCATTTGCTTGCGATACTTGGTTTTCTTTGGCGATAACATAAACTCTTTGCCTCTATCTAACTTTCCTCAGCTATTCGCTGAGTTTATCCCGCCGGAGCTTTACGCAAAGGCGGATCAATCAACTCACCACTAAAAATTTCTACCGATCAAAGCTGCAAAGCTTCCATCGTCTGCTGTTCGCTCGGAGCAAACTTCTCGCCCTTGAAGATCCACACTTTCACGCCGATAACACCGTACGTGGTGCGAGCTTCTGCAAAACCGTAATCGATCTCCGCACGCAACGTGTGGAGAGGAACGCGGCCTTCACGATACTTTTCAACGCGCGCAATTTCAGCACCGTTCAAACGTCCGCCGACTTGCACCTTAATTCCCTCTGCGCCCATGCGCTGTGCACGACCGACAGATTCCTTCATCGCGCGACGGAAATTGACGCGCTTCTCAAGCTGGAAGGAAATATTTTCTGCTACGAGCTGCGCATCCATATCAGCCTTGCGGGCTTCGATGATGTTCAAGCTGACTTCGCGCTTTACCAGGTTACGAAGGTCTCTGCGCAGATCCTCGATATCCTTTCCCTTCTTTCCGATAACCAAGCCGGGCTTTGCCGAGAAGATATTGATCTTCACGCGAGCGGCGGCGCGCTCGATTTCAACACGCGAGATGCCTGCTGCTTGCAGCTTGCTCTTCACGAACTTACGAATCTTGATGTCCTCGCCGATGTAACGGGCGAAATCACGCGTTGCGTACCAACGTGACTGCCAGGTCTCAGTGATCCCGATTCGAAATCCGCGCGGATGAATTTTCTGACCCATTTACCTAGTTCCTTCTATATCCTGGCCCCTCTTAGAGGGCCCGACAGTTTAACTAAAATTCGTATTCAAATCAAATACCTGGGCTTTTAGGGCCCAAATAGCTACTTACGCTCACCAAGATAAATGGTGATATGCGAAGAATCCTTCTCAATACCCATGGCACGGCCCTGGGCGCGCGGCATAATGCGCTTCAAACGACGGCCCATATCTACGCAACCGCCGGTCACCCAAAGCTTATCAACGTCAGCGCCTGCGACTTCGCGGGCATTGGCGATGGCCGACTTCAGCAACTTGATCGTGAGTTGAGCCGACTTCTTAGGGCTGAATTGGAGAATCTGCAAAGCGGGTTCGACCTGCTTGCCCTTGATCATGTTCAACATCAACCGAGCTTTGCGCGGAGCGATGCGTACATGCCGCAAGGTGGCTTTGGCTACGTATTGTTCAGGCGTCTGTTTCATATCTCTATCCTTCTATAGATCTCTTGCTCGCTCCCCTTCGAGGAGCGGGCCATTATCCCTGCGCTCCCGGAGCTGGGGCTGCAGCCACCTTGGTGGAGTGACCGAAGAACGTTCTTGTCGGAGAAAACTCACCAAGCTTATGTCCGACCATGTTCTCAGTAACGAACACAGCGTTGAATTTCTTGCCGTTGTGCACCGCAAACGTGAGACCGATCATCTCAGGAAGGATGGTTGAACGACGTGACCAAGTCTTGATAACTCCCTTATGTGCACCATTACGTGCGCGGGTTACCCACTTCATCAAATGCTCGTCAACAAACGGACCTTTTTTAACTGACCTTGGCATGGAATTAATCCTCCACTCTTAAATCTTTTGCTTACGCACCAACCTGAGCCTTACCACGACGACGTACGATGAACTTATTCGTACGCTTGTTGTTCCTGGTCTTGAGACCCTTGGCCTTCTGACCCGTGCGGCTACAAGGATGACGACCACCGGAAGTCTTACCTTGACCACCACCCATCGGATGGTCGACAGGATTCTTGGTCACACCGCGGTTGTGCGGGCGACGGTTCATCCAGCGGCTGCGGCCTGCTTTACCAATTTCGATGTTGGCGTGGTCAGGGTTGCTGACTTCGCCGATCGTTGCAAAGCACTCCAACAAAATCTTGCGCATTTCGCTTGAAGGCATACGAAGCAATGCGTAGTCACCTTCCTTCGCGACGAACTGAGCCGAGTTGCCGGCAGAACGAACAAGCTGTCCACCACGACCCGGCTTGCACTCTACGTTGTAAACCGGAAGACCGACTGGGATTAGCTTGAGAGGCAATGCATTTCCGGGCTTGATCTCAGCCTGCGGTCCCGACATCACCGTGTCTCCAGCCTTGAGGCCTTGCGGAGCAACCATGTAGCGCTTCTCGCCATCGACATACTGCACCAATGCGATACGAGCAGTACGGTTTGGATCGTACTCAAGAGCGGTCACCGTTCCGGCGATACCGTGCTTGTCGCGACGGAAATCGATTTCGCGGTAGCTGCGCTTGTGTCCACCACCCATATTGATGTTGGTGTTGCGGCCGTACACGTTACGACCACCCGTATTGCGCTTACCCTTCATCAGGCTCTTCTCAGGGGCCTTCTTCGAAAGCTCAGAGAAGTCAGCTACGGAGTAGTAGCGGCGACTTGGGGTGTATGAATTAAATTTCTTTGTTGCCATAAAGCGTTACCAACAAAAACTATTACAGTCCTTCGATCACGTTGATTGACTGGCCTTCTTGCAGCGTTACATACGCCTTCTTCCAGGAAGGACGTCGTCCTTCTGAACGAGAAGTACGCTTCGCCTTGCCGAGATAGTTAACGGTGTTGATGTCCTCAACAGTCACTTTGAAGACGCGCTCAACAGCGGCCTTGATCTCGGTCTTCGTCGCACGCGGATCAACCTTGAAAACCACGCGGTTTCCAGCGCCACCGACCAAGGAAGTCTTTTCAGTGATCATCGGAGAGAGAATGAGGCCGTAATCAGCGACATTCGCTACTACCTGATCTTGAGACTTCTTCATCTTCGATCCGGTCTTTGATTCACCCTTGCTCTTCGTCGCGCGGGCTTTCTTTTCTTTTTTCTCTTCGGCCATGGTTTTCACCTAAATAAAACTATCAACTTCGTTAAGGATTGCTGAGACAACGCTCGCAATACGAAGCCTTAGCGGCTCCTACTCTTCAGTTCCCTTAACGCGAGCCTGTAAGCCTAAAATCGCTTCCTTCGTGCTGATCAAAAAGGTGTGACGCATAAGGTCATACACATTGATTCCACCGACATCCGCGTGCAGGAGCCCTTTCACGTTTCGGCCGGAACGCTGCACATTGGCATCGCTCTGAGAAAGCACCAGTGCGGCCTTCTTTCCGGCAACACCGATCTTCTCCAACATGGTAACCATGTCCTTGGTCTTACCCGAGGCAATGGTAAGGGTATCCAATACCACCAACTGCTTCTGCTTGGCCTTCGAGCTCAACACGGCAGCCAATGCTTGGCGGCGCGTACGCTTCGGGAGACGGCTGATATACTTGTGCGGGAGCGGACCATGAATGCTGGCACCACCGACCCATAGAGGAGAAACGCTGGAACCTGCGCGAGCGCGGCCCGTTCCCTTCTGCTTCCACGGCTTCTTCTTTCCGCCTTCCTTCATCGTGCGAGTTTTCGCCGAATGAGTACCCGCGCGGCGCTTGTTGAGCTGCCAACGAACGGTCTCATGCACAAGATTCTTCTTGAGCGGGGCTGCGAACACCTCAGGATCAAGATCGATCGTGCCGACCTCTTTCCCCTGCATGTTAAGAACTTTCCAAGTTAACGCTTCCACGTTTTTCCCCTTCAAACTAATTAGGCAGCCTTCTTGGCTTTGTAAAACTTAATCGCCTTGCGAATGACCACCAACGAGCCGGTGGCTCCTGGGATGCCGCCTCTCAAGAGAATGACATTCTCTTCAGGCTTAACTCCAACGACTTGCACATTCTGCAGGGTCACGTTCTCGTTACCCATGTGACCAGGCATGCGCTTGTTCTTGAAGATGTGTCCCGGAAATTTACGGCAACCGACGGCACCAACGTGACGGCGCACTTCGTGCGTACCACGCGTTGACGGCTGACCCTTCATGCCGTGACGCTTCACGACACCTTGGAAGCCGCGTCCAATCGACACGCCCGAGATATCAACGAGTTCTCCGTTCTGGAACACTTCGCTGACCTTGAGCTCTTGTCCTGGATTCGACCAGCCAAGCGCATCCACGTCGCAACGTACTTCTTTGACGTGATAGAAGGCACCCTTGCCAGCTTTCTTCAACTGGCCGAGATCGGCCTTGTTCAAGCGCTGCACTTTCTTGGGCTCAAAGCCAAGCTGTACTGCTGAGTACCCGTGTTGATCCTTCTTCTTCACATCCAAAACGTAGCAAGGGCCGGCTTGTACTACCGTCACAGGAACACACACGCCTTCGGCGGTGAATATGTGACTCATTCCAAGCTTCTTCCCTAGCAAGCCTTCCGGATATAATTTTTCCGTGCTCATTTTTCGCCTTCTTCAAAACTCTTGTCGGAAGTTCTGTTAATGCCGTTTATTGTAACTTCAGCTCAACGTCGATTCCGGTCGACAGCTCGAGCTTCCCAAGCTCATCGATCGTCTGTTGGGTCGGCTCGAGAATGTCGAGCAGACGCTTGTGGGTACGAATCTCGAATTGTTCACGAGACTTCTTATCCACATACGGCGAGCGGTTTACCGTGAAACGCTCAATCCGGGTCGGAAGCGGAATCGGTCCAGCAACACGACCACCAGTACGACGAACCGTCGAAACGATCTCCGACACAGCCGCATCCAACAGCTTATGATCGTAGCCTTTCAATCGGATTCTTATGAGTTGACCACCTAGCATTGACTCACCTCAGAGCAAAATTGGAATTCTGAACTTGCGCTCGCATTCCTGAAATTTTAGTCCGGATTTCGAAACATCTCGAAATCCGGACCAGCGGGTCTGTCACGCAGACCCTTCCTAAGCTTACTCAATAATCTCGGTCACAACTCCGGAACCAACGGTTCTGCCACCTTCACGGATAGCGAAGCGAACTTGCTTCTCCATCGCGATTGGCTGGTAGAGTTCAACTTCGAGATGAATACGGTCACCCGGCATCGCCATCTCGACTCCGTCTGGGAGCTTGATGGAACCCGTAACGTCCGTGGTTCTGAAATAGAACTGAGGACGGTAACCCGTGAAGAAAGGCTTATGACGTCCACCTTCTTCCTTCTTCAAGACGTAAGCTTCTGCCTTGAACTTCTTGTGCGGCTTGATTGAACCCGGCTTCGCAAGAACTTGGCCGCGCTCAACTTCTTCACGCTTCAAACCACGGAGCAAGCAACCAACGTTGTCACCTGCTTGACCTTGATCCAAAAGCTTGCGGAACATTTCAACGCCCGTGCAAACCGTCTTCTGCGTGTCCTTAAGACCTACGATTTCGATTTCTTCACCGACCTTGATGATACCGCGCTCGATACGACCAGTTGCTACCGTACCACGACCTTCGATCGAGAATACGTCTTCAACAGGCATCAAGAACGGCTTGTCGATATCGCGCTGCGGAACTGGGACGTACTCGTCAACAGTTGCGAGGAGCTTATCGATAGCGCCCGTGCCGATTTCGCTGTTCTCACCTTGGAGAGCCTTCAATGCGCTGCCCTTGATGATCGGAGTCTCGTCGCCTGGGAAATCATATTCCTTGAGCAGGTCACGAACTTCCATCTCAACGAGATCGAGGAGTTCTTTGTCGTCAACGACGTCAACTTTGTTCAAGAAGACGACGATCTTCGGAACGCCTACCTGACGAGCAAGCAAGATGTGCTCGCGCGTTTGCGGCATCGGACCGTCGGCTGCGCTCACGACGAGGATTGCTCCGTCCATCTGTGCAGCACCCGTGATCATGTTCTTTACGTAGTCAGCGTGACCTGGGCAGTCTACGTGAGCGTAGTGACGATTTACCGTCTCGTACTCAACGTGCGCGCTGGCGATCGTTACGGTCTTCGACGAGTCGCGAACCGTTCCGCCCTTGGCGATGTCCTGGTAGCTCTTGGCGGTTGCCATCTTGCGAGCTGCCTGCGTGCTAACGAGAGCAGCAGTAAGAGTTGTTTTACCATGGTCAACGTGACCAATGGTTCCCACGTTCACGTGAGGCTTACTTCTGTCGAATTTCTCCTTGGACATATGTCGCTCCAATTACAGTTAAGTAAAAAAATTACCAATTAACTCTTCCTGTCCGAGGAAGAGTTCTCGTTGTCTACGATTTCCTCTTAAGCCTTTACTGCCAAGCTCTCTTCAATATGCTTCGGTACCGGAGCATAGTGATGGTATTCCATGGTGAACACCGCACGTCCCTGCGAGTTCGATCGCAAATCCGTGGAGTATCCGAACATTTCCGAGAGTGGCACCTCAGCTTTAATAGCCTGAGCTGCTCCAATTCTTGGCTCCATTCCCATGATGCGGGCACGACGACGGTTCAAATCACCGACAATTGTGCTTACGAAATCATCAGGGGAAATCACTTCTACGGCCATGATTGGCTCAAGCAACTGGATCTTCGCTTTGCGGCAGGCTTCTTTAACGCACATCGAGCCGGCGATCTTAAACGCCATCTCGCTCGAGTCGACTTCATGGTAGCTTCCGTAAAATACGGCAACCTTCAAGTCGATCACCGGGAATCCGGCCAAGATACCGCCTTCGAGAGCTTCACGCACACCGTCTTCGATAGCAGGAATGTATTCACGCGGAATAACACCACCCTTCACTTCGTCAACGAACTCGACTCCCTTACCAGGCTCGAGCGGTTCAACACGCAAAAGAACGTGACCATACTGACCGCGACCACCAGTCTGCTTGGCGTACTTGGTCTCATTCTCAACTTTGCCGAGAATCGTTTCACGGTATGCCACTTGCGGCTTACCGACCGTGGTATCAACGCCGAACTCGCGGAACAAGCGCTGCTTAATGATGTCGAGGTGCAACTCACCCATTCCGGCGATCAAGGTCTGGCCTGATTCCTGGTCGACACTCACCTTCAACGACGGGTCTTCCTTGGCGAGCTTCATCAAGCTCATACCCATCTTCGACTCGTCAGCCTTGGTCTTCGGCTCGATAGCGATGCTGATAACCGGAGCTGGAGCATGAATGCTTTCCAACACCACCGGATGATCAGGATCACAAAGCGTGTCGCCGGTGATAACTTCTTTAACACCAACGACTGCGCCGATATCACCAGCTTGCAATTCTTTTACTTCTTCGCGCTTATCGGCATGAACGCGCATGATGCGGCCGATACGCTCTTTCTTGTCGCGAGTAGAGTTCATCAAAGTGATACCCGGAGTAATGGTACCCGAGTACACGCGAACGAACGTCAACACGCCGACGAAAGGATCCGTCAAAATCTTAAATGCCAAGGCGACGATGTTTCCATCTGGATTCGGGCCGCACTCAATCGTGCCTTCGTCTTCCTTCTTTGCTCCAGGGACCGAGCCCTTCATCGGAGGAATATCGAGAGGCGACGGCAAATAGTCGAGAACTGCATCGAGCAAAGGCTGAACACCCTTGTTTTTGAAGGCGCTTCCGCAAATTACCGGGAACATCTTCATCGCAATGGTGGCCTTGCGGATGGCAGCTTTCAATTCAGGAACCGAGATGGCCGTACCACCAAGGTATTTTTCCATGATGCCTTCGTCCGTGTCGGCGACGGCTTCGAGGAGGAATTCGCGAGCTTTTTGCGCATCATCAGCCAAGTCAGCCGGGATATCACGAACTTCGAACTTGGCGCCCTTCGACTCATCGAGATAGTAGATTGCCTTCATCTCAACGAGATCGATCAAACCTTGATACTTGCTCTCTGCGCCAATCGGGAACTGAATCGGAATCGCATTTGCGCCGAGACGATCACGGATGGTTCCAACTGACATATTAAAGTCAGCGCCGGTGCGATCCATCTTGTTAACAAAGCAAATACGCGGAACGCCGAACTTGTTGCCTTGGCGCCATACAGTCTCGGACTGTGGCTCAACGCCGTTCACGCCGTCGAATACAGCGCACGCGCCGTCAAGAACACGCAAGCTGCGCTCAACTTCGATAGTGAAGTCTACGTGGCCTGGCGTATCGATGATGTTGATGGTGTGGTCAGGACGATCTGAATTTGAACCCTTCCAGTGACAGGTCGTGGCAGCGGAAGTAATGGTGATACCACGCTCTTGCTCGAGCTCCATGTAGTCCATGGTCGCGGCACCGTCATGCACTTCACCGATCTTATAGTTGATACCGGTGTAGTACAAAATGCGTTCAGTGGTAGTCGTCTTACCAGCATCGATGTGGGCCATGATGCCGATATTGCGAACTCTGCTTAGATCTAATTTAGCCACGTTACAAAATCCTCTTTTTCAAATCAGACCACCCTAATTACTCGGTGGCGTATAAAACTGCTTACCAGCGGAAGTGCGCGAACGCCTTGTTCGCTTCAGCCATACGGTGCGTATCTTCACGCTTCTTTACTGCTCCGCCACGATTCTGCGCAGCATCCAAGAGCTCATTAGCGATACGATCGGAGAGCTGACGCTCGCCACGCTCATTGGCGGCCTGCACCAACCAACGAAGAGCCAAAGACTGGGCGCGCTCTGCGCGAACTTCAGTCGGAACTTGGTAGTTCGCACCACCGACGCGGCGTGAACGAACTTCAACAACCGGACGGATATTGCCGAGAGCCTTCTGGAAAACGCCGAGCGGATCTTCCTTCGTCTTCTCTGCGATCTGATCAAATGCACCGTAAAGAGCGCGCTCTGCGACGCCCTTCTTTCCGCTGCGCATCAAAACGCAAACAAACTTCATGACAACCTGATCACCAAACTTCGGGTCAGGAAGAACTTCGCGCGTAAAGTCTCTTTTTTTTCTCGACATAATCTCAACTCTCTAAAAACTTTTTCGTCTTCCATCCGCCTCTGCTTGTTCGTGAACTCGCAAGCTATGGCGGGATAAAACTTTGCCTAACGCAAAGTTTTATTTAGGCCTCTTTGCTCCGTACTTCGAACGGCTCTGCTTACGATCTTGCACGCCGTGCGCTTCGAGCTTGCCGCGAATAATGTGGTAACGAACTCCGGGAAGATCCTTCACACGGCCGCCGCGAATAAGAACGACGGAGTGCTCTTGAAGATTGTGGCCTACGCCGGGGATGTAGCTGGTCACTTCCATGCCGGTCGTCAAGCGAACACGAGCCACCTTACGAAGCGCTGAATTCGGCTTCTTCGGGGTTTGTGTATACACGCGCGTGCAAACGCCGCGACGTTGAGGACAGCCGACCAATGCCGGGGATTTGCTCTTCACGCGCGGTTGCTGTCTACGATTACGAACGAGCTGATTAATTGTTGGCATGTGCCCTTACACTCCGATCATCATTAGCTGAAAAAAATCCAGCCGAAAAAACTTCCGAAACGAAATTCATCTCGAGACAATCAAACAATCACGACCTTTGAACGCTTCACTTCTTCAGCGCACGTTCAAATACGTGACCGTTGTCGTTTTAGTTATGTATGCTGCATTCCCTGGTTCAGGCTTCTGCGGACGGATAACCATTTTCGGTTATCGAGAAAAAGCCTAGGCAGCGTACGTAGAAGAAATTGCCGAGATGATTGCTTTACCAGGGGACTAAGCCTTGCATCTTCTAGCTTCTCCTGACTTCTTCAACTACCTTAAAGTCACAAGAAAACTAGCAAATCTTCGAACTATCGAGGGCCATTTATTAGCATTCAAGGCAGCGAAATGTCAACGAAAGCGCCCTGAAATAAGAGGTTTGCGGGACGAAATATTGAAATGAAATCCCCCACTCTGGCAAGGGGTCAAAGCGCGGCAAAAAAAAGAGGGCTCGATGGCCCTCAATTTAACTCAATGATCCAATAACTTAGAAGCGTCCGAAGAGCCCCTTACGTTCTCCGCCCTGCTCGAGAGGAACCTTCGTGGCGGGCTCATGGTCAACATGACGGAACAAATCCCCGGGCCGGGCAGTCTTGGCCGGAGTCGACTCCCAGGACGGCATCTTTTGATGCTCGGTCGCCAAAAGCGCAGCAGTTGAAGATTTCGATACAGGACGAGCCCAAGTATCAGTGACGCCAGATGTATCAGTCATAATAATGCCAACCCCCAAAAGAGCAGTTCTTAACTCTAATCCGTGGTCGCCTGCATTTTGCTTCCTTTTTTCAAATAAGTCTATGATATAAAACAGTTTCTCGTTTGTACTTAAGAGAGTGTTTTCATGAATTTAGGCCCTCAGGGAGAAGCTGCCCACCATCGCCCGAGCTTCAGACCTGCCCACCAAGCAGTTCCTAGTCCCAGTCCAGCGCCCGCCTCCGATGAGACGTTAAAGGTTCTGCAAGCAGTCTGGGATCGCTGCAACATGGCTCGCGACAGGCTCGAACAAAGTGATCGTCGCACTGAGGCCCACGATCTCTCACGAGAAATTTTGAGGACGCTCGGCGTGTGGCGCGGCCCCGGGCTGGATGCGGCGCTCACTGCGGGCGCGGATTTAATTCGTCTGCAAGTTCCGAAGAATGTGAGCAACATTCTTTCACGAGCACTCGAGGTTCAAGCTTTGCTGCAGGAACGCGCGCAAAATCCTGAGCGCGCGTATGCAATAGCAAAACTGGCTTGCAACATTTCTGCCGCACCGCACGAGGTAGTGTCGACGTTTGCTCGCCTTAGTCGCAATCGGCTGTCGCGCCTTTCAGATCTCGAAAGTGAGCTTTGTCGAAACGAGACTCAAGAAATCCTATTCCGACATCTTAGTGAAAGCTTCGAAATTCAGGGGACAAGTGTTTCTTCGAAGTTAGTCAAAGGCAAACCGGCTTTTCGAGATCGTGCCCTCTGGGCGTTGAGAGAAGCGGCCGAATATTCTATCGCTCGAGGACTGATCGCGGAAAACAAAGACACTGGTGAGCGCGAGAAGCTTGCAGCCTTTGAACGAGCTGCGGACTGCGGCATTTGCGCGCTCCAAGTATTTAAAATCGCCAATGACATCTCCAGTGCGCACCACCGCACGATTTCCGGCGCAGAATTTAATCGAGAGGAATTCGGCCTCTCTGAGCGTAACGTACATCAGCTTATCGAAACGCTGCTTTTCTGCGGCGATGGCTTTCAACGGCTCGGCAAATCGCAGGAAGCGAAAGTAATCTTTGAGACGGTTCTTTGGATCTCGGAACGGAATACTTCAGCCCGCGAGGCATTGCTTACGCTTCAGGACATCAAGGTGACAATTGAGGCCTCCTCATATGTGCCTGTGCCGCAGATCTCGTTCCCCGAAGAGCGTCGCCCACAGCCACCGAAAACGGCCCCGCAAGTGAACTGGACAGGCGAACTCAGCGCCGAGATGGAATGGGATACGATAAGGGCTGCTCCCGGAAAAATGCTTGGTTGGGATCTCTCATGGGAAGCGCAACAGAGCTTGACGGACATGAGAATACGATTGGGTGCGGAACTGGCGCGGGAATTGGTTCCTGAGGGCGTTTTGCAGGACGTGTCGCATGATCTCGCAGTTTTGAGCGCGATTCCGCAGGAGTTCATCCCGGCTTTTCTGAGGTTCGCCGGCAAACGAGTCAAATCTTTCAGCACAAGTCGCGCGGATTTCATTTCCGCCTTGGGTCTGGAAACGGCAGCGGCTTTTATAAGAGACGTCCCCGCCATGGATCACGGACTGCGACGCAAGGCCATCTTGCTGATTCGCGACTGTGAAACGGCCACCCGAAAAATGCACAAGCCCCTGCAGATGGGGAATCTGCACGAGCCAGTGCTAAAAGTGTTCCGCGTGCTTCTGCAACATCGATTGGTGGAGCGAGCTACCACGAAGTCTTAGCGCTTTTCATTTTCCAGATCTGCGCAGGAATAGGTACGGATAGTTCTCTCACCAGTTCGCGGATCGGGTCGAGCGGTCTCAATATAGAAAAGGTCCTTTGGATGCTGCAGGCGGCTGCACAGAGCACGTGCCGATTGGCGCATCACACGAGGTTCAGGATATGGAGGCACTCCCGTCTCGGCTATCGCCCAATCCCTGAAATCCACTAGCAGCTGGTCGGTGTCGGCTACGGATGCTGCGTTCGTGAGCCAATAAGGGAGCTTCTCCGCGGTCCCCCTTCCGAATCCCAATGACGCCTGCGAGGTATTTCCTGAATACAGGGCAAACGAAAGATAGGCATCCCATAAGCCCACAAAGTTCAATGCTGGCAAGAGCAACACAAAACAACTAACGACCAGCCCGGCGAACGTCGAAGGAATCAGGCTTTTGTGTTGAGAATGCGTAGCAGAACGTGAAATGAAGAGGACGTAACACAGGACACACATTTCAAGATTCCATGGCCACACCACCACATTCCAGTTATGGCCGAGCGGTCCAATACTAAGCAGGATGCCAAGGTGCATAAGGATCGCCGCGAATGCGGCTCCTCTACGGGTAGCTCCGAAAAACAACAACAGGCCGATCGAAGTTTCAACAATCGGAACTAACATCGCGAAAGGTGCGAGCAACTGCGCATTGCTGGAAGCATCGATGAAGGGACTCACCAACCACGGAAATAGTTCCGAGACAAATACGAAGTTAAACTTCTGAAGACCGCTCCATACATAGGTACCTGCTATGATGAGACGACACAGATCCATGCGACGCTGTGAGGCAGCAAGGGCAAAGAAAAAAAGTATGCTGTGAAAGAACCAAGGTTGAAACCTGTTCTGATCAAGAACTCCAAACAGGAGCGCTGCAAAAATGTAGCTCCCAAGTAATACGCGCTTTGGGCCAGCAAAAAGCAGCGCCACCAACAAGAACGTGAGGAAAAACAGCGGCACACTGCCGAGCCCCTGTGCAACTGCTCCAAGCGATTCGAATATCGGGACAACTGCGTAAAGACGATAAGAGGTCCAAAGGGTCGAGGACAAAAGAAGGCTGCAAAGAGTTCCGCAAGCCACCGCGAAGCAAACGAGACGCTCTTTTGTATGCTCTGGCCCGACAGCTTTAGTGTCTGATTTCGACATGATAGAGCCAGTTTTGTCCGGAAGGGTGAGGCACTGCAAGGTTATTCTGCGCCGCGGATGGCACAAAATTCCGACCTGCCGGCATAACAAAGGAGACTCCAAGGAGTTTTGGTTTAATTAGAGGGTTTTTCATGCGCTTGAGATCTCAAATCTGTTTCTCGCTCTTCTCTGTTTTGACCCTTAGCGCATCCACGTTGTATGCGCAGAGCGGGCCAAGTTTTACCCAGCAAGAAGTTGAGGATGCCTATCTGGCCGGGAAGCTCAGCGACGACGACGCTGGGCTCGCACTTGGGATTTTGCTAAGTACCAGCGAAGCAGTCAGCGATGACTTGGCTTCCTCGACGGGCACTTCAACAAACATTTGTACCAAAGCTAAAGCATGTGGAGCGCCGGGTGATCCAAGTAATACAACTCCCTATATTTGCGCTGCCCCTGGATACTATCCGGGACTCCTACCGGCGGACATGTACCCATGCACTAGGGCCAATGAAGATGCTGAAATCAAAGCTAAATGTGAGGAACTAAATCCCAATTCAAATTGTTCTCCCGAGCGCACCGGAGAGGAACCAACCTACAAGTTGGAATGTAACGGCGGCCCCCCAAATCAGGCTACTGCTGAGCGTTGTCAGGACGTTGACTGCAAATGCACGCCAAAACCGACTCCGACACCAACTCCTTCGCCGAGCCCCTCGCCCTCTCCATCTCCGTCCCCTTCGCCTTCGCCTTCGCCCTCACCGACCACAACTCCTAAGAATGGAGGCAGCGGGTGTGTTCAGCTTGCGGCAAGAAGCGTAGTGGCAATGCGTGGATTCTCAGGACCGGTGTATACAACGCCGTGCGGCATTCGGGAAAAATAGAGATCTCCTCAATAGCAACTTTTCCGCCCGCGCAAGCGATACATCCAGACACCTTTTTACGGAGGAATGTATGGATGCATCACACGCCTTAATCATAGTTCAAGCTCTTGCAGACGGAGTTAATCCCACGACGGGAGAATGTTTCCCGGCAGAAAGTCCGTATCAACAGGCCCAGGTCGTTCGTGCTTTGGCCCTGGCCGTTAAGGCATTACAACAGTCTGTAGAACAGGAAGTTCGTAGACGCAGCCTACCTGGAAATGTGGGGAAACCGTGGAGCGTCTCTGATGAGACCACCCTGGCAGCCGAGTATGATAGTGGCCGCAACATACAAGAATTGGCGCAACACTTTGATCGCACTGTTGGTGCGATCCGTGCCCGTTTAGTGAAGCTAGGGAAAATCGAGGATGAGGGCAGCAATTATGCTCCGTACCGAAGAAATCCTCCGGCGCATCGGTTCGGGTAGCCCAAAGAACCTGCGTACGCTCTCCGCATCTACACGGCCTTCCATGATTCGAATCCACGGACCTCTTCTAACTGGATTGAATCCGCAAGCGCAGGTGAACAAGCCAGCAGTGTACTAAGAGCTAGAATGAGCGCTGCCCATCGATCCATCGAACATTCAAAGAATTTGGGGACCATCAAAGGAAAAGGGGCAGCTTCCTTTCGGAAGCTGCCCCTCGCTATCCTCTACTCTTTTCAGACTAGAGCAAGCCCGCCAAAGACTCCAATGACGTCTGGCTGATCTTGTACTGGGTCTCT
>JAFLCA010000296.1 GCA_017302875.1 Deltaproteobacteria bacterium | reverse complement strand
CTGTTCAAAAAGGCAACGAAGGTTGCCGGCCCGCTCAGCACAACTATATAGTCGCGCTGTAGGGACTCCATCAGACCAGCACGTCGAACCACCTCTGCATACAACCCCTCAGTTGGCAGAAACATAATGCCGAAGTCGGTGGTCTCAGGAGGATTAATGTATTTGCTATTGATATCTTTGGCGCAGCCCTTGATTCGGCGCTCCAAATTCAATCGCGCTTCTTCAATCGCTTCAGCGTCGGCTTTATCCATCGCGTCGAGTAAACGTTGGTAGTCCTCAATCGGATACTTTGAATCGACCGGCAGATACACCTGCGAGTCTGAAGCTCCACGCCCCGGAAGACGGATGGCGAACTCAACTAGCGCATCACTCTTGCTGTTGGTCTTGACGTTCTTGTCGTACTGAGAGGGAGTAAGAAGCTCGCTGAGGAGCGCCTCAAGCTGCACTTCACCCCAGGAGCCGCGGGTTTTCACATTGGTGAGAACTCGCTTAAGATCTCCTACTCCAACAGCCAACCCCTGCATCTCCCCTAGCCCCTTATGCACCAGCTCCAGGCGTTCAGAGACCAACTTAAATGACTCGCCGAGGCGCTTTTCCAAGGTTCCTTGCAGCTTCTCGTCTACCGTCGTGCGCATCTGCTCGAGTTTACGCTCATTCATCTCCATAAGCTTCTCGAGCTGCACTTTCTGATTAGCAGAAAGGGTCTCGATGCTGCGCACAATCAGATCATTAAATCGCGTCAGAACCGCCGAAAGTTCTTCGCGGTCTTGGCGCGCCTGGCCGAGACTATGCTGGCGTGACAAGGCAATCTCCTCGCGCAGGCCACGTTCGCTGCGCTCGATCTCCTTCTCTAGAGCCTCGAGACCAAAGCGGATTTCGGAGCTCTCTGTGCGACGCGGCTTCAGGTAGCAGAAGACCTGGAAGGCGAACACAAGGCACAGCAGAATAAGAAAAGTAATGCTCATAGGATTAGCTAATATTTCAGCACTTCTGCCCGCAACGCGAAAGAAGGACTTCCAATTGCAGCGCGGCGATTTATAGTAGAAAGTAAGAAAATCAGCGCTTTTCGAAACTAACGCATGGCAGTTCAACGCATATTTCTCGACTGGAGCAAGCCTTGCCTTCCTCAGGCAGCCGACTGGCTGATCGAGCATGCGGCCGGGAACGACACAATCGACCTACGCTACTTTCGCGTGGTTCTCCCCGGCGGCCGCGCAGTACGTCGCCTAACCGAGCTACTCGTAAGGCGCGCCGAGCATAATAAAAAAGTACTTATTCCGCCCGGCATCATTACCAGCGGGGCCCTGCCCGAGGAGTTCTATACCTGTAGCAATCGCATGGCTTACGCCTTCGAAAGGCACATGGCCTGGCTTCAGGCACTCGAGAACAGTGATCGAGAAAGTTTACAACAGCTCCTTCCTCGTGCTCCTGAAAAGCAAAACCTTCACGCCTGGTTCTTGGTGGCTCAACGCTTTGACAAGCTGTACGCGGATATATCCGCAGGCGCGCTTCGATTCGCGGACGTCGCGCGACATTGCGAAGTCCACAATGAGCTTTTCCCTGATCAGCGCTGGGAAATCCTGAGCGAACTACACAACTCATTCGCAGCCTCCTTGACCGCGCATTCTCTTGCCGATTTACACGCAGAACGTTTGAGCGCTCTGGAAGAGGGTCGCTGCAATTATTCGGGAGAGATAGTTTTAATTGGAACCAGCGATCTTCCGCTCATTACCAGAAAAATGCTTTTGCAGAATCCCGGACACTGCACAGCCTTGATTCAGGGTCCGCCGGAGTCGCCTTCCTTCGTGAAGCAATTCGATGAACTCGGCTGCGTCGCTCCGCAGGCCTGGGCAGACTATGAAATTCCACTCGAGGCATCGCAGATTGATTTTGCCCGTAACCCGGCAGAGCAAGCCAAGGCGGTCCTCGCTGGCATCGCCGACTTGAAGGGATCACTGCCCCCCGAATTCATCAGTATTGGCGCCTGCTCGAAAGAGGCGAAACCCTATATCCTGGAAGCCTTAACTGAGAACAATCTGCCGCTCGTTGACGCGTCCGGCTTTCCCGTCGAGTTAGCAGCCCCGATTACTTTTTTAAAACGCACGGCGGACTATCTTCAAAGCCGCACCTTTGCCGCCTTCGCCACCCTTGTTCGTCACCCGCACGTTCAAGCCGCAATTCTCAAATCGGGAGCACTCAAGACCGGAGCAAAAGGGACGTCTGAATTACTCAGCAGCTTGGACTACTATCAAAGCGAGCATCTACAAAGCGAAATATTTAGCGCTCTACCCGAGGGCAATAACAAGAGTCATATTCCGACGCTGGCACGAAACGCATTGCACGACATTTTGGGCGAGCTAACCGGCGCTCCGCGACCACTCGCCGCGTGGGCCGCGCAGATTTCCCGTGTCATCCTTGCTCTTTTTGGCACAGCCCCCCTTAATCCCCATGTCCGTGGGGACATGCTGATAATTTCTTCATGCTCTGCCCTACGTGAAGAGCTCAGCAAACTCCAGGCTTTCTCGCCTGCACAAGAGGTTAAGGTTTCTGCCGGAGAAGCGATTCGCCTGGTACTAAGTCAACTT
>JAFLCA010000295.1 GCA_017302875.1 Deltaproteobacteria bacterium | reverse complement strand
GGGCGAGCAATCTTTCTTCTGCGTCGGCGATACGAAGCAAGAAATTTATGGCTGGCGTGGCGGAGCAGCTCAGATATTCGAAACACTCGAGGAAAGTTTTTCCGTACTGCAGCGAACAGCCGAACGCCGAGACGAAAGCAGGCGATCCGCCCTACCGATTATACAAACCGTCAACAAAGTCTTTAGCTCCCTTGCGCAGGCGCAAAGTCTTGTCGAGTATCCCGCAGTTGTAGAGGCATGGAAATCTCGTTTTCAAGAGCACACCACGGCATTAACGGAACTTCCAGGCTACGTGGAACTTCGCGCGGTCGCCGCCGTCTCTGAGGACAGTGATATCTCAGATGACATCTTGGCAGCGGCGGCAGATTTAGTCTGCGAACTTCATTCCAAGAATCCACAAGCAAGCATAGCGGTTCTCTTGCGCGGCAATGATGCTGTCTCGAGAATGCTGGGGAAGTTGTGGGATCGCCACGTGCGCGCCAGCGGCGAAGGCGGCAATCCGCTCACCGACTCCTGGTATGTAGGCTTAGTGCTCTCGACCCTTCGACTTGCAGAACACCCGGGAGATACAATTTCCGCCTATCTGATCCATAACTCCGCGCTTGGCAAGTCGCTCGGCCTCCAAGATTACGCCAGCAGGACCGAGCTAGAAGCTCTCAGCCTAAGACTGCGCAGTGAGATCGAAGTTGAAGGCCTTGGAGAAGTCATACGTGGATGGGTAGTCCTTTTGAGCAAAGAAGCGCCCGCACATGATCGTCGACGGTTACGTCAACTTGTGGAACTGGCATACGCCTACAACTATTCTCGCGCGAATCGACTCAACGACTTTATAACCTGGGTTAAGATGACTCCGGTTGAGAATCCGGCCGCTTCGCACGTGCGCGTCATGACGATTCACAAATCCAAGGGTTTGGAGTTCGATGCTGTGGTGCTGCCCGAACTAAATGGTCGAGTACCGAAATCCCTGCCGTCATCATTACTGAGGCTGCAACCCGATCCAGTCGCCGCCCCAACCTTGGTGAGTCGTTACGCAGATCAATACGTTCGAAACCTTGAGCCGCGTTTGGCTGAAATGCATGAGCAGGCCAAAGGGCGTGAGGTCGAGGAAGCCTTGAGTGTCTTGTATGTGGCGCTGACGCGCGCTCGCTCTCAGCTCTATATGCTGGTCGATTCTGCTGCTTCGAAATCCCTAAGCTTTGCTTCCCTTCTCCGCGAAACCCTCGCACCCAGCGCTGCAACGGAGGAAATTCTGTTTAGCCATGGAGAGAAAGATTCGTGGCAAGCGCTGCGACCGGCAAATGAAGCTGGCACCCGCACCATACAGGCGCCTGCCGCCGTACCGACTCTTGCCGCATCGACAAGCGGAACCCGGCGTGGGGTAGTACAAGAGGTTTCCCGCAGTACAACGGGACATAGCGTAGATCTCGCCGCGCTGATGCAGCTTGAAAGCGACGAGAGCTCCCTTCGCAGCTCTGTCCTTCGCAGACTGATCCGATCGATCGAATGGCTGGGCGAGGACGTCCCGACCGTCGAAGAACTCGCAGCCCAAACGCATCTAGAACTGGACGAGAATCCAACGATGCACTCGCTCGTAGGTGAGTTTGCTTCAACTCTCAAGAAGCCTGAAATTCGCCAGGCCTTTCAAGCAAACGATCCGCAATTGGAATCTACATTGCAGCGCGCCTTGCCCTTCGCATTCCGACACGAAGGTACCACCGTAGCTGGCGTCTTTCCGCGCCTAGAACTAAGCATCAAAAAAGGAAAAGTAGTCGCGGCACGCGTATTTGAATTTGATATTGAAGAAAACTCCTGCAAAGATGGAGCAGAAGCGCTGCTTGAGCGTCGCCGCGCTCAGCTTGAAATGTATCGCCGCGCCGCGGCCCATTTCTGCGATCTACCGGAAAAAGACATCAGCGTGGTGCTGGTCTGCCTCGGCGAAGGTCGCTGCATAACACTTGAGAACGCAACGCCGAAAACGAAAGCGAACCGCCGTGGTTGACATTCCGCATACCGAACTAAGTAACGAAGCTCTGCGCGGCCTCATAGAGTATTTTGTCCTGCGCGAAGGAACTGATTACGGCCATGCCGACTACTCTCTTGAAGAGAAAGTCGCCATGGTCGTAAAGCAGCTTGAACGCGGTCAGGCAAAAATCGTTTTCGACGAGAAAGACGATACCTTCAACATCGTCCGTGTACGCTAGGCCGACAGTGCTGGATAATCCGTGTAGCCCTTCTCCGCGCCGCCGTAGAACGTCGAGACGTCCGCTTCATTCAGCGCCGCCCCTGTCTTGAAGCGAACCGGAAGATCCGGGTTAGAAATAAAGAGTTGCCCGAACGCCACCGCTTCAGCCAAGCCCTCTGCGATGACTTCATTGCCACGTTGCAAATCAAAACCACCGTTGAGCACCAAATTCCCCTTGTACGTTTCGCGGTAGAAGGAAAGTGGCAATGGCTGCTCACCGTGCTTCGCGTCGCCACGCTGACGCTCAATAATATGCACATAGCTTAAGTTGAGCTTACTCAATTCGCGCAAGAGATACCCGAAGGTGGCCTGCGGATTAGAATCGTGCATGTCATTAAATGGCCCGGTCGGCGACAGACGAATACCAACACGATCGG
>JAFLCA010000294.1 GCA_017302875.1 Deltaproteobacteria bacterium | reverse complement strand
AGACGAGCGGAGGGCGTTCTTTGCAGTGGGTGCGACTACATCTTGAGACGGCCTCCAGCGCTCCGCTTACTGAAATTAGTCGCTGTCCCATTTTGGCGCGTCGAGCCAGCCAAATTTTCGGCAGGGATTTGGGGGAAGGTACGAACGTGGTTTCGGCCGGGGAATACGCATTTTTGGATCTAAAGGCGGGCCGGGAGATTTCTCTGCGTCGGCTGCGGTCGGGGGCTTCGCATACTATAACGGCGGGGGCGGAGGTCTTGAGTTTGCGATCTTTTAAGGATTCCAGCGCCGCTTTGGCTGCGCTGCGAGCGGGTACTATCGACGCTTTTCTGACCCAAGATCAGCCGGTTATAGAAAGAGCTAAGAAAGATGAAACCTTGTTAGCGCAGCAGTGTCCTATATATACTGTCATTCTACGAAAGGGGCTTAAGATTGCCTGCCCGGATCAGATAATAGCCTCAGAAATTCGCTACCTTAGTTAGAGCCTTCTGTATATGAAGACAGCAAAAATCTTGTTTCTAATTCTCGCAGTTATCTGTGTGAGTGGCTGCTCGTCCCGCGGCACCACCAAGCCGAGATCTCAAGTAATTTCCGATGCCCAAAGCAAGGGCGTGCCAGTTCTCTCAGTCGAGGAAGATCGCGCGCTTTTCTTTGAAGCCGACACGATTAATCAAAACCGACTGGTTAATCTAATTAAGCGTCGTTCGGAGAGCACAGGGCCCGATGACACGTACCGCATCGGTCCGCGTGACGAGCTTGAGATCAATGTTTTTGATGTTCCTGAGTTGAACGTGACTGCGCGTGTTCGTGAGTCCGGCTTTGTTTCCTTGCCGCTGTTGGGAGCTGTCAAAGCGGCTGGTCTAACAGAGTCGGAATTTCACGATGAGGTGCGTAAGCGACTTTCGGGATACGTAAAGCAGCCCGAGTTGACCGTCTTCATAAGCATGTACGGCAGCCAGAAAGTCGCTGTGATGGGAGCTGTTTCTCGCCCAGGAACCTATCCTTTGAAGAAGGGGTCGAACAGCATCCTCGAGTTAATCAGCGAAGCCGGCGGAGTTAACGAGAAAGCCGGGAATTATATTTCTTTCATTCCGGCAGAGCTTTCCGGCATTTCCTCCACAAATGATGTCGAATCGCGCGCCAAGCTCGCGCTGGCCACACAGCCCGCTGCACAGCTCAAGGAAAGCGGTATTCAGGTGTATCTCGATCAGGTGATGGGAACGAACGGCGGCATCCCGCTTGAGATTCCTGTTCGGGGCGGCGATATGGTTATCGTGCCGGAAGGCGGCAAGGTGATGGTTGAGGGGGAAGTGCAGAAAGTTGGCCAGTATGACCTCGGCCAACAGATGACCATGCTGGGCGCGATCGCTGCAGCGGGTGGAATTACCTATGGTGCAAAAGTTGACGAAGTCGAAGTTGAACGCGAAGTGGGCATCGATCAAAAGGCCCATCTCGTGCTCGATTTGGGCAAAATTGCCTCGGGTGAAGAGCGCGACGTTCGATTGCGAAATGGGGACATCGTGCGCGTTCCCTCGGATTCCGGGCGTCGGCTTACGCAAGATACCTTTGAAAGTATTACTCGCATCTTCAACGTCGGTGCCGGCGTTAGTCTAGGTCATTAAGGCAGGGGCATTCATGGCAGATCACGATCCTTCTCCTCACGTTCGCCCGTTACCGCAGCACCTACCAGTGTTGCAGGAGCTGCGTGCGGATAGCGAGTACGGCTACGGATTTCGTCCTGAAGTGCAGTTGCGAGAATATTGGCGCGTGGTCTTCAAGTACCGCACGATTATTGGAGGTATCGTCGCCCTCTCGGTGCTGATTTCGCTCATTTACGCTTTCACGGCTACTCCGCAGTATAGCGCCGGAGCAAAGATTCGCATTAGCACTTACGAGCCGGTTTTGAGTGCCACGAAGATCGAGGACATGCTGCAGCAGAAGAGCAAGGAAGCTAACTACTTCGAGACTCAAATCGAAGAGATTATGAGCTATTCTCTTGCTGATAAAGCGCTGGAAGATACAGCGATCCGAGATGCTCTCGCACAAAAGTCATCCGGTGGGTTCTTCTCACGTTGGTTTGGGTCTGGGTCTGAAGAGATTCAAGTGCCGATGGATTCCTTGGCCGGCTATAAGTCTCCTATTTCCACCATTAAAGGCTACCTCGATACGCTCGAAGTCAAGCCGGTGCGTCGCACGTCGCTGGTCGTCATAAACGCAACGACTACTAATCCTGCGCTTTCGGCTTTGATCGCGAACAAGCATGCGCTCGCCTATATTGACTGGGTGCGCAACAGTCGCATCGAACAGCAGGCGCGCGGTTTGCAGTTTTTGCGTGGCCAGGCTGAAGAATTGCGAGAGAAGGTTTCTGACCTAGAGCGCGAGATGGCAGACTACGCCGAGGCTAATTCGATCGTCGCGCTGAACAAAGATGAGAACATCACCGCGCAAAAGATGTCTCAGCTCAATAAAATGCTGACCGACGCGACCGCAAAGCGCATTGAGGCCGAGAACTTATACAAAGAGGCTGAGCGCTCCCTTTCATCAAGTTCGGCGGGCTTCGACGACGTTTCAACGCAGAGCATGCGTGCGGAACTCGCAAAGCTCGAGGGCGAGTATCAACAGATGTCCGCC
>JAFLCA010000293.1 GCA_017302875.1 Deltaproteobacteria bacterium | reverse complement strand
AACAGAGCGCTCGCACCGAACTTATTGCGCGGCTTCGATTTCTAACGAATGAAGCAACTGCAGAAACCTTCGGGCCACAGAAAATGCCTTGGCTAATCCCGGATGAATTCAAAGAAGAATGGGCCATCGTGACCCTTTCTATGGTGAGTGCTGCTACGACGAATCTGGCGTTTGAGTACCCCGAGACAAGAACAGCTGCGGGGAAGAATATCCTTTCGCTTGTGGAGCATATGCTTTCGCCAGCGCTTCGAAATTTCGAGCAACGCGCATGGGCGGTTGAGGCACTTGATAGTTTAGACAGCCCCTACGGTCAGATTGGATACCTCGGGCACCTCAATTTCATGTTGAGTGCTCTTGCGATGCTGGGAGAAAACCGGCACGAAGAACTCTTTGTTAGAGTTAGTCAGGCTCTCGCACGCCGCGCAGAAGCAGCCCCTTCGCACTACCTTGAAACTTTTCCCAATACCATTTTCACCGCCGACAACATGGTGGTAATGGCTTCATTGGCAATTTTTAGTCGGCTGCACGGAGATTGTTTTAGCGACCTGCTCGCTCGATGGAAGCAAGCAACTCTGTCGAAGGTCTGTGAGCAATCCACAGGCTTGATTCCCTTCTACGTCAATTCAACTGGCCGCGGTACGGGATCACCTCGCGGATCAGGATTAGGATGGAACTCTTTCTATCTGCCCTTCATTGATGAGGAATTAGCCGCGCAACAGTATCAGCTGACCGTCCGACATCTCGCTCGCAGGCTTCCTCTCGGATTCGCCGGACTAAACGAATTCTTACCCTCCGAGGGGGGGCAGGCTGATATTGATTCAGGGCCTGTTGTTTTTGGATTAAGCAGTTCAGGAACTGGATTTATCCTGGCGGGCGCGAGATGGCACCAGGATGATAGTTTCGCGCTAGGAATCCTTAAGACCGCCGAGTTAGTGGGCAGCAGCGTAACAAGCGCCAAAGGCAAACGCTATCTTATCGCACCGCTCGTCGGAGACGCTATACTGCTGGCGATGCGGACTGCCCGCCCTTGGGACACCCGATTTATTAAGGAAAGACCTTAAGCCGCCGAATTACTAGGTATGCTTAAGGAATTAGTGCTATCGGCCCATCGTCGGATCCTCAGGGATCTACAGCGCCGACCATCCGAGTCAGGAATAGCCGCATTTGTGCGTGAGTTTCTGGCCTTCGGTTACAAGGAAGCTATTTCCTGCATTTTTCCGGTTTTCATATTCGGAATGCTGGCGATCACCCGTTTCGTCTCCGTTCCGGGGATTCCTCGATATGACGTGCTGCTAATCGCTTGCTTACTGATGCAATGGTTTATGTACTCCAGCAAAATGGAGTCCAGAAATGAATTGTACGTCATCTGCATTTTCCATTTTATGGGAATTGCGATGGAGATTTACAAAGTCCACCACGGATCGTGGGCCTATCCAGAGCCCGGCTACTCCAAGGTTTTTGGAGTGCCGCTGTATAGCGGGTTCATGTATGCAAGCGTCGCGAGCTACCTATGTCAGGCGTGGAGAAACTTCGAACTAAAATTTGAGCACTGGCCCTCTATCCCGGTGAACGCCGGTTACACCGTGGCAATCTACGGCAATTTTTATTCAAACGTGTATCTCCTCGATTTGCGGCTCTTGATTATTCCGCTACTCCTGCTCGGCTTCCGCCGCACCGTCGTGTACTTCAATACCAACGGAAACATTCGACACATGCCGATGAGCTTGAGCTTCCTGCTGATAGCCTTCTTTATCTGGCTGGCAGAGAACTTTGGAACAGCGCTTGGCGCATGGCGCTATCCGCACCAACACGCCGGATGGAGTGCGGTGAAACTGCAAATTATGAGTTCGTGGTTTTTACTCGTAATCGTGAGCATTCTTATTATCGCAATGCTGAAACAAGCAAAGTTGGAAATGGAAATGCACCGCCCAGATCGCTAACGCCTCATATCGAAGGAGCTCTCATTCTTTGGAGCCGCCAAAGTTTAGCCTGAGATTGCTTCTCTGACGCACATAACAGACTTAAGATGCGCCGACATTTCATGATCGGAAACGCGCACAAGATCTTTAGCGAGTGCCTCACGCAAACGCGGCGTCGTTGATTTTCCAATTTGCTTCTTTAAGCTGCCCAAGACATGCGGTTCAGCCACCAGAACTAACGACGCAAAAGCGCCGCGCGCCGCCTCTTGTTCAAGAAACTGCCCCAGCTGATGGGAAAAGTTTTCAAGGACATGCTCACGCGGGGTGTTGCTGTCCCCAACCGGATTATGCCCAGGCATCCCGGCACTATCGGATCTGCCTTGCCTATCGGAGACCAGTTCGTTGGTCTTCAAAAGGCCGTCTGGGTTATCGAACCGCCGTACCACTCGCAACTCAGGCTTGATACCCTCCTGCTCAAAAATTCGCGCGCCAGCTCGATGCCCAACAAGATACCAATGTGTGTTCATGGAAATTCTCCTTACGTTGAAAGCTGGAGTCTGAGTGAGAACAGCAAACCAATCACAAAGGATCCTAAACCCAACTTATTGCGAAGTCCAAGTAAATGCGAGGCACAATAAGGCCACCTTGGTTGAATAAAAAGATCTAGTACGCCGCCTGAGCGCTAAAAGCGCTCAGAGCGAAAGAACAAGCGCTTTTATCTGTAACGGGA
>JAFLCA010000292.1 GCA_017302875.1 Deltaproteobacteria bacterium | reverse complement strand
AGACCTGCGGAAACCAGCGTGGCTTCAGCTGCATTTGTCGCTGGTGCTGTCGATTTGAGCGGGTTGCCGGAGAGTTCGGCCCCTGAGGTGGCGTTCATCGGACGCTCGAACGTGGGGAAGTCCACACTTTTGAATCGTCTTGCTCAACAGGATAAATTGGCGCGCACGAGTGCAACGCCGGGGCGTACTCAGCAACTCAACATTTTTGCGCTGCGCGTTATTAATCCAGCCGATAAGTCCAAGCACGATATTCATTTGATCGATTTGCCAGGGTTCGGATACGCTAAGTTCTCAAAAGAGATGCGTGAATCACTCAGCGGCTTAACGGTCGAGTACATAAGCTCTCGCCCGCAGCTCCAGGTGGTGTGTCTTCTTGCTGACTGTCGTCGAGATCCCGCTGAGGACGAGTTGGCCGTGCGAGATCTTGCTCTGCGTTCTGGGCGCAGCTTGCTTGTCATCGTGACAAAAATGGATCAGTTGCGGAGAAATGATCGCCAAAAGCGCGTCGCCGCTATTGCTGAGGCCTTCGGTCTTCCCGCTGAAGACCTGGTGCAGGCAGGTGAGGACATTTCGGCAGCAACAGTCTGGCAGCGAATTTTTCCGCTGCTAACCTCCTCGTAGGTATCGCTTTAGGCTGCTTCGACAGTCGTCGAAAAAGTAACCCCCGTAAGATCTGCCGCGCCTTCAATCGCAAGAAGGTGCGTTCCCACTGTATTGTTGGGTGGAGCGGACCCCTTGTAAGGGCAGGGCGCCGTGTCCGGACAGGTGTCGCGGTCGGGCTTGGGCTGTGGAACACGCTGCGGCGCAGGCTGTCCCGGATTGGGATCAATACTAGGCGCGGTACCTGGATCAACTCCTGGTGCGGTGTCGGGTTCCACGGTTGGGGTTTCGGGAGTATTTACGAGAGTGAGCATCGAGTTTCTCCTTACATTACATTCTTATCACTGCATCAGCGCGAGGATCTACCCCAGAAACGGAATGCATAGGGGCCCTCCGCGTAGGGCATGACGTACTCTTGCCAGAGTGCAAGCTCTTCTTCCCCGGATCCGTCGCCGTCCAATGGAAGCTGAACCTTAAAATGCGGGGTCGTGAGGATCAATGTTGCCGGATCGATCTCCAACTTAAATCCTCCCGGCCAAAGTCTCATAGCGTCGCCGATTCTAAAAATGGGGATGCGCGAGAGAGGCACTCCAGGTTGCGCGCTGGCGCGGTGCCAGCGGTAAATTTCAGAAAGCCGACGAGCTGAGTAAGGACCAAGTAGCGCCGCCGCCTCGGCCTCAGGCGAATTGCTGCGCAACTCCAGTGTCTTTTCCCGGGTCGATTGGTCGGACTCAGTTCCGAGTTCGGGCAGGTCTAAGAGTTGGCCAATGCTATCGGGGCGGGCCAGCGTCTGCCCCTTCTGGTGTAGTGCTTCAAGCATGATCAGTCCGTCGAGGCAGTCCAGACAGGCATTCCCGAAGTTCAGCACTCGTGTGTGGAGATCTCGCAAGGGTTGCAAGGCGCGGTCGTGCGCTGGGCTCATATCTGCACTGTATCCTCCGAGCACTGTGGTCTTATGCAGATGCCCTGCACGATCTACTATTCGTGTGCTGGCTGAGCTTTCCCACTGATGAAAAGGCGCAGACTTTGGTGGATAGGCGTTACAGAGACCGGCGATATTAGAGGGCCAGCCCAGATCGATTAGATTTGCTCCCGCTTCCTGGCAGACCCGCTTCAAATCTTCATACGTGAGCTCAAGTTTTGTGATGTCCGGCCGTTTAGGGTCAAAGCCGTCATAGTCCGCAGCCGGCACATATGTTCCCTTAAGTATGCGGTCAAATATTCGTGTTGGTACTGCGCAGGCGACGTGACAAGCAGGATTATGAAAATGATCGTTGAAGATAATCGTCGTGTAGTGTTCTTCGACTACTTCGTTGCTTCTGCCAATCTTAGGAGCCGGCAATTTGAATCGCGCGTCATTGGGGCCGCTGATGGCGATGAAGCCTCGCGTCATGAGGTAGCGAGTATCGGCCCAGTCTTCTAGATGTTGCGCGAACCACCAGGCATCACGGTACAGATGGTAGGGGTCGTGGTGTGTGCGATCAGCGACCAGGGCAGCTTCGATTTTCAAGCCATTAAGGTAGAACCCGTTGCCCGGAAATTTCTCAATTCCACTTGAATTGAGGTAGCCGACCTCGTGAGCTAGATCGAGTCCGAACTCGACCAAGGCGCAATGATCCTCTCCTGGAATTTTGCGAGCTTCTGCGGTCCAGGCGCTGAAGCCCTTGGCTGGTTGGACAAGACGCCAGGTGAAGCGCTGAACCTCTTCGTGCATGGTAAGTGCGCGCGGATCCATCTTGCCGACCGTCACGAACGGCAGGGTGTCCTGGTTGTAATCGGAGGCTAGCATTCGTGCCGCTACATTTTCTACCGCCGCATCCGGCCCACGCATTTTTTGGAAGTACGCTAAGTGAGTAACGGCATCGAAGAGGTTTGCCATGGCGTCCTGCACCGTGTATTCAGGCGCGGTTCTGACTAACTGGGTGATTTGAGACAGAACTCCTGCATCACATTCGAGAGCAAAAAGATCCCGCATGCAGCGGTGCAGTTGCTTGATTGGATCCTCGACCGCCTTTTCGCTTCCGAGTTGTCTGACGGCGAGGTCGGCGATGTCCAAATAGTTCTTTGTAAAAGTCGCCAGCGCCTCGCCCTCGAACTTTCGTTCCAGTCCAAGCGTGACAATCTCTAATAGGTGGGGCGCTAGACGTTTT
>JAFLCA010000291.1 GCA_017302875.1 Deltaproteobacteria bacterium | reverse complement strand
GGCGCGGATCCTCGAAGTTGGTTGGATGCGAGACAGGGGAGATCATCTGCTTGAGCGGCTGGGCCGAGACCCCGCTGGCAGCGAAGAAAGCTGCTCCTGCTAGAAGAAGCAGCGCATTCTTGAGTGTCGATGTTGTCATAGAAGCACCTTACGTTTTGTTTTCAATCAATGCCGTCATGGCATCTTAATAGACATGTTTATCTATTAAGTGTGGCATAGCGAGAGTCGCAATTAAATACGTAAAACGAAAAATATGTGGAGATGAGGGGGTGCGCTGGCCTGGAGTACTTGATCGAAATACTCAAGAACAACGTGGGTAACACCGAGCGGATAACGCGCCTTGGGGAAGCAGAGCGCGTGTCGCGAATGAGAATTCTGTTTTCTTGCTCTCTTGAGGTGGCAGGTGTAGTCACAAGTAAGAGAATGAGCTGGAGGAAAAGAGATGTGTAAGCCTATCTCAAGTTGTTTTTCGAACTACGGGCGCCGGGGGCTCATGCTCGCGGGGGTGTTTCTTCTTTCGGCCTGCGCTCAACCTCCAACCGCGCCACCCCAAGCGACGGGAAGCTTGTCTGCGGCACGAGCGGAGCCGGTCGAAGTTGTATTTCCGCAAACTAGTGTAGCAAAAGTGCATTCAGGCGCGCTTTTGCTCGATGTGCGCTCTCCCGAGGAGTTTGCTGATGGTCATATTAGCAACGCCCTTAATGTTCCGCACACAGAGGTATCGACGGTGGTGCCGCGCGTAGAGCCGGACAAGAGCAGAGAGATAGTGTTGTACTGCGCGAGCGGGCGTCGTGCAGGTTTCGCGCAAGCGCAACTGAAACAAATAGGCTATCAGCGAGTATCTAATGCAGGAAGTTATACCAACTTAAAAGCACAGGAGGAGTAAGTATGTCCAAAGCAATCCAAAATTATATGACTATTTGTCCGCATTCTATCGGCCTTGATCAGAACGTCAAAGTTGCACGGGATATGATGCGAAAATATGCTATTCGCCATTTGCCGGTGCAATCAGGGGGTGCGCTTATTGGTGTCATCTCTGACCGGGATATTCAGTTCGCTACAGCGTGGTCTAAGGATCAGCAGCGCGAGTTTGATATTGAGGAAGTCTATACACCTGAGCCGTACGTAGTTTCTCCGGAGACACCGCTTGATGAAGTGGTGACGCGTATGGCAGCCGAACATTATGGTTGCGCGCTGGTTGCACATGATCAGAAATTGGTAGGAATATTTACCACTACTGATGCCTGTAGGGTTCTCGGGGAAGAACTGCGATCCTAGTTGAACGTTAAGACCTTGCAGCCGCATACCCATCTTCGGGAGAACCGAGCCTTATGAAAAGTTTCTCAAGCCAGAATAGATTTGCAGCGCAGCTGCTTTTGGCTGTGCTAGCATTTTTTCCGATCCGCGCGGGGGCTGAGGGCCTGCGCCCTTCGATGGATAAGGCGTACGAGAATTTCAAGGAGTTGCAAGTCTATATGCGGAACGCCTCTTCCTTTAGTAATCCCCAAAACTCCGCAGCCATATCCGCCAATTTGGAGGCACTTTTGCGGAACTTTCATGGTCTTGCGGAGGTACGGTCGCCCTATAAGAACGAGCCCGGGTTTTTGACCTCCCTCAAGCTTGTTACTGAGATGCTGAAGGACGCGACGAATCGCTTTAACGAAAATAAGAAAGACTACGCCTTCTGGCGCTTACGAACGCTGTCGAATTATTGCGTGAACTGCCACGTTACCTACAACGCCACTGCGGCCTTTGCCGATAGTGGTACCGTGCCTCAAGGCTTGTCCGAAATTCAAAAGGTCGATTTCTATCTGGCAACCAGGCAGTTGGAGGAAGCGCGTAGAACGCTTGCCAAGGCTCTGACGACTTCGCAATCGGACTATCTGAAAATGGCCCTTTTGCGGCGCTGGTTAGTGGTTGAGGTTCGCTCCGTGGGCAAGCCTGCTGATACGTATGTCAACCTAAGTGCCCTGAGTTCTAAGTTGCAGTTGCCGCGCGCTGAAGCCGGCGAGGTGGGCCAATGGACGGCCTCCTTAAAGAAGTGGGCTGAAGAAAAGCCTTCCGCCAAGGACCTTTCGACTGCCGAGCGCATTCTCAAGGCTTCGCTTTCCGGCGACTATTTCTCTCAGCAGGTGGACTCTGTCGGATTGCTGCGCAGTACGGCACTTCTGCATGCGGTGTTGGCTCAACCTGGTCTTAAGTCCGCAGATCGCGCCCGCACGCTCTATTTGCTGGGATTAGGGTACAGTCAGTTATCGCTCTTTCTGATTGATGAGCTTCCGGAAATGTACCTCGAAGCTTGCATCGTAGAATTTCCCGGAACGCCGCAAGCGCGCGAAGCGTTTGATCTGTACGAGCAGGTGATGACGGCGAGATTCTCCGGCAGCGGAGGCGTCTACCTGCCATCCGATGCAGAGGCGCACCTAAGCGAACTCCATGACAAAGCATACGGAATCCCGAGTTTTAATGGCAAAATATAAGGATGCCTCCTATATAAGGCGTTCTCGCCACTCGCTGGAGATAGTATGAGCAGATCTCCAAGCCCTATTCCAAAAGCCTCTGAAGCTTCGCGCCAGCAGATTTTCATTGCACTGGGCGCTCTCGTCGGGATCGTTGGGTATCTTGTCAGTCACTACGGCTTTGCCTACTCAAATTCCGCGTTTCTGCTGATTGCCGTAATTCTACTTGGCGGCATTCCGCTTCTTCTGTCGCTTGCAAAGAAGGCTTGGGCTGGAGAGTTCGGTGCGGATTTCCTTGCTGGCATTTCCATTTGTACGGCGCTTCTCCTCCAAGAATATTTGGCCGGTGCCATCATCGTACTGATGTTGTCCGGAGGAGAGGCATTGGAAAGTTTTGCAATTCGCCGTGCGTCTTCTGTTCTGG
>JAFLCA010000290.1 GCA_017302875.1 Deltaproteobacteria bacterium | reverse complement strand
AAGCAAACGATCAAGTCACCAGCTCTGGGCACCCGCCGCTGCGGTGCAAAGGCATCTTCCAAACGAAGAAAGAGCGACTTCGAATAAAAAGCTGCGCCGTAGAATTCAAATCCGAAAGAGTAAATGCGCTGCGTTCCATGGCGCTCCTTCGAAAGAACTTCGGCTAAGGGACGCTCACTTCCGCGAGGCGCCACAAAGACTGGGCCGATCACTCCCTGGAACAGCATGAGCGCGAGTACTCCAATACACAGACATCTTCGCACTGCGAGTTCTGAAATTTTACTTTGCAAAAGAGCCGTAAAAATGAGCGCAGCAAACGGATAGGCAGCGAGCAGGTACACACCTCTCTTGCTACTAGGGATACAGTAGAACAGAAAAACTATGGTGACCGCATAAACAGAGAAACGCACGATTGGAGGCGTCAGCGGCCAGTTTGACCTACATTCGCGCCAGGTACTTCTCCAATTCTTCCGCTGCAGCCAGAGAAGATAGCCGGACCACGGGAGTAACCCGAGAAAGAACATTGTTAGCAAATAAAGCGCCGAGTGATCGTGTGGGGTGTCAGACATCGTTCCGGCGAAGCGGGCGACATTCTCAGACCAAAACCGCTCGACGAATGCTTGAGGAGCCTTAACGTATGCCTCACCATACCAGAGCAGGGTGAGTAAAAGAGCTCCGCCTAAGCAAGCAGCAATCCTTAGAAGTTGTTTGCAACGCTCATCAGAGGTTCGGATGGCCCAAATCGAAAGTATGGCTGCTGGCAAAGCGATGGCGACTGGGCCTTTCCCGAGCGCTGCAAGAGCAAACAATACCGTGGCAAAAAGCCATAGCCCCAGACGCGGGCGCTCAAGAGCTATGAACGATACCAGCAATCCGCATGCGAGAAAGGAGGCATGCACCATGTCTACTCGTGCTGACACACTGGCGCGCGCCCACTCGAAGGAAAGGAGCAAAACCGTGGCAAACAAAGTGGCCTGTTTCGAATCGAACGTAGTGCGCAGACAGAAAAGGAAAAGCGCCAATACAAAAATCGCGCAAAGCGCGGAGGGCAAACGGGCGGCAAACTCATTGACTTCGCCGAAGGGAGCCGAGCAAATCGCTACCAGCCAATGGAAGAGCGGAGGTTTCGAGGGTAAAAGCTCATTGTAAGCGAGGGGCAGAATCCAATCCCCAGAGACTTGCATCTGTTGCGCCACGATTGCTTCACGGGCCTCTCCGCGCGTTGAAAACTCGGAAAGCCCCAGAAAAGGAATAGTAGCTACAAACGCAAATGCTAGCAGCGCAGCAATCACGCGCCCAGGAAGCTTGGCTACACCACTGGGAGCGACGCTCAAAATAGGTTCTGCTTGTACAGGTGCCAAACTCTCTTCCTTCTCAAGGAAAAGAGTAATGCGACTAGATTTAAAGTTCCAGCGCACTAATAAAAAACACTCGCAAGCGCGAGTTTGAAATCTCAAAATCTTGCTTGAGACACCGAAGAAAAATCTGTCAACTCTGACGGCGGGACGGCAACTCGAATTGCATTGAGCACAGCAAGTAAATCGATTACTTCCTGAGCGATTGCTCCAGCAACCGGACTTAAGTGTCCGCTAACCGCAAATCCCATTCCCACGATACTGAGCGCCATTCCGCCAATCGCGCTCTGGAGGGCAATTCGACGCATGCGGTGTGCTATATGAAACAATTCATCGACCTTACTTAAATCTGTTTCCATGATAACCGCGTCCGCAGCCTCTGTGAGAATTTCGCTGCCTTGCCCAAACGCAATTCCAACCGTCGCTGCAGCAATAGCCGGCGCATCATTGATTCCATCGCCAATGAACAACGTCCCGCCCTTCTCACTTTCGCGCCGTACGATGGCGACCTTGTCCTCGGGACTTTGGTTCGCATACACCTGGGTAATACCGACGCGCTCGGCCAGGTAGCGAACTTCCGACTCGCGATCCCCGGAAACCAGCATCACAGACTTGAAGCTATGCTTGGGAGCAAGATGATCGACAAAGGATTTCGAGTCGAGCCGCGGCGAATCACGAAACTTGCAAAGACCCGCAAACACGTCATCCACCAAGACGACACATTCGAGACCGGCAGTTTGCGCGGGTAGACTATTCTCCGCGTCGACATGTCGCTTGAGAAACTTACTGCGACTCGTAATCTCAATTGACCTTCCGGAAACGATTCCCTGTAATCCGCGGCCAGGCTTCTCGCTAATCTCAGAGGCTGAGATGAAGCTCAATCCTTGCTGATGCGCCTTCTGCAAGATAGCCGAAGAGAGCGGATGCTTTGAGTAACGCTCAACGCTCGCAGCAAAGGCAAGCACCTCTGCACTCGTAAAACCGGCAGCGGGGAGAATCTCCGTGAGTTCCGGCTTGCCGTAGGTAAGCGTGCCAGTCTTATCGAAGATTATACTGCGACAAGACGATAACTGCTCCAATGCCGCTGGACGCTTCACCACGATGCCACGTTTGGCGGCCAAGGAAATGGAACCGATGATCGAGATTGGGATCGCGAGCAAGAGTGGACAGGGAGTCGCGACCACAAGGACCGCCAGGAAGCGACTGGGATCGCCGCTGATGAGATATGCGAGCCCGGCGACTACCAGAGCAAGCGGAGTATAGTATGCGCCGAGCATATCCCCGAGTCGGCGCATCGCAGGACGATTCTGATCGGCCTCCTGCATGACCTTCATGATCTTTGCGTAGCGCGAATCAACCGCTACCCGTGAAGCCTGAATCGTTAACGCCGACTCGCCATTGATAGCACCAGAAATCACGTCTGAGCCCGTGGTCTTCGCAATCAGAAATGGCTCCCCGGTCAAAAAGGACTCGTCCATGGTCCCCTCGCCTTCGACGACGACACCATCAACCGGGCAAAGCTCATGAGGAAAAATTACTATTCGATCGCCGACTCTGACTTCTTCAGTTGGCACTTCAATAAGGTCTTTCCCGCTTTGGCGATGGGCAAGATAGGGCATG
>JAFLCA010000029.1 GCA_017302875.1 Deltaproteobacteria bacterium | reverse complement strand
CTGCCGCCCTTGCTTCGGCTGCACTTAGTAATCACGCGCTGGTTTTGCGGGCCACGTTGCTGTTCTTGAAGCGCTCTATTGAAGGTGGCCTTGCGACGATGCCGCTCGTCAAACTGCTAGGATTCCAGCTTCTCGATCTGGGGGACTGCGATCGAATTTTGCTCATATGCGGCACAAAGCCGGCGCACCTTATTAGTCGGGGTGCGATTTCTCCCAGCACCGTTGATTCGGTTTTTTCTCGCGGTCTCGATGCGAAAATAAGCAGCCTCAACTTGGATGAGGGCGTATTGCAGCTGACTGATTTGGGGGGCCAGTTTTTGCCGGCCCTCGCTGACTGGTTCGGCGTGCCGCCCAAGCGTCTAATTTTTCTTCGCACGCGCGCGATACTTGACGAGAACGAGGAGAATCTCATTTTTGTCTTGCCGGTACGTTCGCGCATACGTTTGATCGGAATGGATCGGATTTTCCGCTCGGTCGTTTGTGCTTCGACCTTGGTGCGCAGTTCGCTGGCAGCGACCCGCAGCCGCTTCCTTTCCTCCGATATCCTGCTCGACGCTCAGAATTCCGTTGCGGAACGCGAGCAGGAGCTTGGGCAAATGGTGCATCTCGTGAATAACATTGCCCAGGATATCTCCATACAATGCGAATCTATTGCCGGCGCGCTCTCCGATTCCAAAGAGAGTCCGGCAGCGAAGCGAGTCGAACTCTTGGAAGTTTTGGCGCGAAATCTCTCCGCCGGTGTTTCTGATATCAAGCTGCAACGTGAGCTACTCCGATTGGGAGATGTCGATCGCAGTGATCAGGTCGATGTTGAGGTTCTGATAGAAGAGTTGCGCGTGTACGCTCGATATCGTGAGCATCGACGCGGCGACGTTTTTGAGATCCAGAATTTCGTGCCCGTCGGAACCGCAGTTCGCATTGCCAGCCGCGAGTTTTTAGAGACGGGGCTCCGGCTTTTGCTGCGAATCCGTGCAAGCAAGATGGCGCAGGGCGCGCGTACCCGTGTGGAAGCGAATGTGCGAAACGATATGGTCTCGATTCTTATTAGTGACAGCGGCAAACCTGATGCCGAAGTCTCTGCTATTGGCGGTCTGGATTCTCGGGTGGAGCAAACTTCCGAACAACGGGAGGCGCAGTACTTTCTGACCATAGCGAAGTTGGCGGAACAGAGTGCGGGCAGCCTGCGGGTGGTTCCGCCGCCTGCTCAGTTCAGCAACAGCATTGAACTGACATTGCCGGTCGCGCGCAGTTCCGGGAGCATGCACATAGAGGCGGGGCAGTGGGCCTTGCTGGTTGACGACAATGCCCAGGTGACCACTTTTTATTCACGTGTCGCCGAAGCGCTTAGCCTGAAATATGCCTCGGCAGCGTCCGTAGCAGAAGCCGAGCGAATGATCGAAGAGCGCGGGCGTCCGCGTATCGTGATAACCGATATTCAATTGGGAACTGGAAGCGGCCTCGACCTTGTGCGAACGCTACGCAGAAAGTTCGGCGGCGAGCTGCCGGTAATTGTCGTAAGCGGTCACACTGCGGACGCGTTGGCTGACGAGGTTAATGCGGCCGGAGCGACCAAGTACCTCACGAAACCGGTGGGGCGAGCCAAACTATTTGCGGAAATTAGGTCGCTCTTGTCAGCGCCCTAATGGAGCCGCGGCTGTATGCGATTGGGCGACCGTATTTTGTGATTCGCCCGGTTGAATAATCCGTGATAGTTTCGAACAGCAACGAGTACGTGCGAAAGGAAGAGAAATGTCAGACTCGGAAACTAAAACTTCAGGATCTCAATTGAGCGAGCGCCTTAAGGAGCAACATTTCTCTGATAGCCTCCTTGAGCAGACTCTTGCTACGTTCGAGCTGTATTTACATGAAGCCTTCGCCGCACGACGGGATATTTTTGTATTTGAGATACTCAAGCAGCTGAGGCGCGGTAAGTTGTCTGCAGCGCCTGCTGTTGCCGACGAAAACTCAGCGGGGGCAGGCTGGGTCGATATCGAGTCCCTCTCCAAGCTGCGCAACGTGGTTGGCGGGCGTTTTGAGAATATTAAGCGTAAGTGGGTCGGGGCAGGGTTCCCCTTACGAGAACATCGAGGCGACAAGGCTGGGGAGTTTGAGGTCAATAGCGAGGGCTGGGTCGAGCTTTCCAATTGGATGTCAAAACATGGGTATGAGTCCCGATTGCGCCCAGATAGGCCCGATTGCCTGTTCCAAATCAAGGCATTAGCAAAACAGCGCTAAGTAACTAGTAACACTGGCATAAATTTTTGCGATAGGCTTCCTGGTTAGAAAGTTGTTCTAGTAATATCTGCAACTTAGGCTTCATTTAGTGAATCTCACTTATGTAGTATTATGTATAGATAACTCATTTTCCTGCCGATGCACTGAACATCGGAAGTAGGGATTAGGGTTAGGGAGCAGGTCTCGTCTGAAGGCGCGATAGTTTCAGCAGTCTCCCTAAGTTGGTTGCGGGGCTCAAAAAAGTTTATTTGCGCGCGGTTTTTCTTTGCCATCCGTGGCTCCCTTTCAAGTTCCTGGCAATGCCGCTAGGGCATTCCTTGGCCTGTCCGCTACTACCGACACGAAATTTTTTGGGTCTGTAGCATGTTGCTTGAAGGTTCTGACAAAAAAGAATTTGGAGTGGCGGACGAGGGCGAGGCTTCGAACGTTCCGGCGGCCATTACCGATACCGGATGCGAGCGCGAGCTAAACGAAGATCGCTATGCGGTAATCGAATCGCAGTCGGGTTTAGCCTGGCTCGTGTGCGACGGCATGGGCGGTGCTACCGGCGGAGAGCTGGCTGCGCAATTGGCCATCGACGCTATTCGCCGCGACCTAGAAAATCTTCCTTCGCGTCCACCTGAAGTCGCTTTGCGCGGCGCAATTCTTGAAGCCAATCGCGTTATCGTGCTGCGTCGGCAGAACCAGGCGTTTTCGCAGATGGGAACCACCATCGTTGGTGGACTCTTCAGTGGCTCCGAGCTCGTCATTGGGCATGTCGGCGACTCCCGCATTTACCTCATCCGCGATGGGGCAATTCAGCAGCTCACTACCGATCACACCTACGTTCAAGAACTCGTCGACAAGGGGCAGATTAAGCCCGAAGAAGCTTTGTCACACCCACAGGCGCACATCCTCACACGCGCAATCGGTTCAGAGCCCGGACTTGAAGTTGAAGTGCAAAGATATTGGATCTGGGAAACTCCGCCAGGCGAGGCAATGGATTACCTGCTCTTGTGCACCGACGGGTTATACAGTTTGGTATCAGAAGGCGAGATGGCCAACATCGTTTCGCAAAGCACCCCGCAACGTGCTTGCGTCAAGATGGTGGAAACCGCCAAGTCGAGAGGTGGCTTCGATAACATTACGCTGGCGATCATTCCGCTCAATGGTCAACTGCGTCAGGAGCCGCCAGCCGGATACGAAGAGCAGGCTAAGAAGCAGCGCTTAAAATTGGCTCATGCGGGTTCGCAGGACGCCAACAAGAGCTTGGCCCGCATTATATTGTTAGTGGTTTTGCTGTCAGGTTTGTCAGCTCTGGTGACCATGCTCTTGATGGCATTTTCAATGAGTCATTAAACCGGGACTGATTTAGAAAGGGAGAACGCACATGGATAATGAGAAGAACTTAAATTTCGATCCGCCTGCGCAGAAGGAGACGGAATTTTCCAACGAGAGCTCGTCACGCGCACGCAATAGGACCGTGATGCTGACTCCGGAGATCACCGGCCAGGTTCGTGCGCGCATCGCGCAGGAACTGGAGCAGGGATACACGACGCCTGGCGCGAAGCCTTCGGCAGCGTTTGAGGCAGCCGGATCCCCGCTTCCTGCTAGCACGTATGCGCCGGCAGGGCAGCGTAGCGCGAGCGACACCGGGGACTTCAAGCCGGTGGCCCCCGCAGCCGCAGCGCCGGTACAGTCTTCAAAGCCGGGCATCACCTGGCAGAAGGAAACCAAAATCGTGGGCTTCCTCATTTCATTCGATTCAAATCCGAACGGAGATGTGTACGAGCTGCGCAGCGGGCGCGTGATGATCACGTCGCAAGCAGCGCCGGGCTCGAACTGTCTTGTCGTTAAGGATGATTCCGTATCGCCTATGCACGCGATCATGCGCGTGAGCTCGAGCGGTGAGATTCAAGTGCTCGATCAGTTGTCGGAATTCGGCACCAAGATTCAGCGTTTTGGTTCAACCGAGGAAGAGCAGTTGTCTGGTGATAAGGGCGCCGTTGAGCATGGCGATATCATCAAGTTCGGAAATCGAAAATTCCACGTTTGTATCATTGCGGTAGGTGAAGAAGCGTAAGAGTTTCGGTCATAACGCTCGTCAGAGAAGTTGTCTAACAGCGTGGGGTAATGAATCTTAGTAGCAGAAGTTCCGGAATGGCCGATGATCATTCGATAAGTCTTCAGCCGGGAACCGTCATCGGTGGCCGATATGAGGTTGTAAAGTGCCTCGGCGCAGGCAGCATGGGACTCGTGTACGCATGCCGTCATAAGGAACTTACTGGTCATCTCGTCGCAATCAAAGTCCTCTTCCCTGAAGTGGCGCAAGATAAAATTGCCGCCGCTCGCTTTCGAAATGAAATTTTTGCGTCCTACGGCGTATCGCACCCGAACGTGGTGCGAGCGTACGAGTATATTCGCGATGGTGATCTGGTCGCCTACACCATGGAATATGTGGGTGGCGGAGACCTTGCTGAGCGCTTAAGCCGCAGCGAGGATCCCATGCCATTGCCGGAGATTTTGCGAGTACTGAGCCAGATGTGCTCTGGTGTGCAGGCCATTCATGACGCGGGAATCGTACATCGCGATTTGAAGCCTGAAAATATTTTGCTTTCAAAAGATGGAATCGTAAAGATCGCCGACTTCGGAATTGCGCGAACGGGGCATGGCCCGAAGCTCACCGAGCACGGCGGGGTAGTCGGAACGATCGACTATGTCAGTCCCGAGTATATGCTGAACTCGCAGGTCGACTGGCGTTCGGATATTTATGCGATCGGAATCCTCGGCTACGAGATGATCACGGGTGAATCTCCGTTTCGAGGGGATAGCGTCTACGCAACGATGACGAAGCGTTTGAAGTCTGACCCGAAACCTCCCAGCTCGATTCGTAAGGAATGCACGCCCGAGGTCGATCGCATTATCGCTCGCGCTATGCACCGCAATCCCGAGCTGCGCTATCAGTCGGCGGCGGAAATGTTTTACGATCTTCAGCCGCTACTACCCGCGCAATACCAGCAGCGTTCGGGGGCTCTCCTGCAATCTCCCCGTGCTGGCGGAATCAGTTACGTTGGGCCAACCGTTCATCAAGGTTCCAGCGAAGGCGCGCCTGAGCCTCTTTTTACGGAAGAAGAGGCAGCTGCCCCGTATGAAGCTCCGGCCTCGAAGGCCGCCGCCCCAGTTTCGGATCCGGAGCCCATTAAAGTTATTCAATCACGATCTTTGCCGGTACGTTCGGGCGGAGACTACGTAGTGAAATCGAGTAATGCGAGTGCCACTGATCCTGCCTACGCGGGAACGCAGCTTATCAATCAAGAAATTGTCGATATCGCTTCTCAGTACGGCGACGAAGAGACCGTACACGAACCGGTGCGCATGGAGCGCATGCTGGCATACAAAGACATGGTTTCCGAAGGCTGGAACTCCGTTACGAGCACGCAGGAAGTTAACATTTCACATGGAAGAATTGATGATAATCGACTGAAGCGTCTCTCGCAGATTGTCGATAAGGTTAATCGATCCATTTGGATAGACGTCGTGACTTTGGTAGTAGCAGTTTTGATCGGCGTGGGGGTGGGATTCGCATTTTTGAAGCTTTTCTTCCCCGATTTGCTTTCGCATAAGCCACCGGCGATTCGGACGCTTGATGTGAAGGCGCTTAGCGAGGAATAAACGCTGGTTCTATTTCGGAACGGAAAGCAATTGTTTGATTACGGCAAATGCGGTGAATCGAGTTACATTGTAGGATCATCACCTTTATACTATACTTATCACGACTTTAGTTGCTGATAATTAAACAAGTTTTTAATGAAACTACTCATAGTAGATAGCACGACTGAAGCTCAGGCTTTCTGCGCTAAGCGTATAGAGGCCTTTAATCAGAGCGATATGGAAATGCTTGACCTTAAGGTCAAGCTGGTAAGCGAACGCGATTTTATGGATCGCGTGAACGAGGCCGACGTGCTGGTTTTGGGTTCAGGGCTTGGTGAGCGCGGAACTGCTTTGGCTCGTCAGGCCATGTCCACCGTGCCTTGGTTGCACATCGTCATGTTCGTCACCGACGAGGCTTATGGCGGAGGTGCTTTTCGCGCCGCGCATTCAGCTGGCGTGCGAAAAGTATTCCCAGATAGCGCCAGCCCACTTGATTTCTTGCAAGAGCTGGTCGCAATCCACGCAGAATTTCGTAGAGAAGGACGTACCCGCGAGGGTCGCGTCGTAGCGATTACGCACGCAAAGGGCGGAGTGGGAGCAACTTCGATTGCTGCTGCGCTTACTGAAGTTTGCAGCGTGTATCATCGCCGCACGATGCTTTGGGATCTTGACGTTGAGACGCGCGACTTGAGTCGCTCTTTGACGGTCAACGGGGTCGAGGCGAAAGTTGTCAGTGCTTGGGTGAACGGCAGCAGAGAAATATCTCGCGAGTCTTTGAAGGACGCATTAATTCCCATCAGCAGCGACGTTTCAGTGCTGATGCCGCCGGACAGGATGGCGGAGTCGATGGATCTCGTTTGTCATACCGATGGCATGACGCTGGTCCAGCGTATTCTCGAATTGTCGCGTGTGTTGTTTGACGTCATCATCGTCGATACCGCGGGCCGCATGGGGCCAGCTACGGGCACGATTCTTCGTAGTGCGGATGTGGTTCTGATTGTTATTGACGACACCATTCTCGGATTGACTGCGGTCGACCTATATCTAACGTTCGTGAAGACGCTCGTTGGCGGAACTGATCGAATAGTTTTCCTTGTTAATCCATACTCCGGTGCATTGCTCGGGGTGCCTCAAATTGCGGCAGAACTTGAACCAGCGCATAACCTCGGTGAATTGCCATGGCGACTGCCTCCGGTTCCAAATGATCCTAAAGCGGCTCTCTGGCCGGGAAGCGGGCGTACACTCTACAGCATGGGGCAGAAATCAACCCGTGTTGTGCTGGAGCGTATCGCTCGTGAGATAGGGCTAATCGACACGGGAACCAAGGCTCCCCAGCTTCCGAGTAACGGCGCAGAAGGCCCGTCCTCAGGGGGCTGGTTGGGTAAGCTTCTCGGGCGTAGTGGCCCGTCACGACAGGAACTTTCCGGAACTAGAAAAGACGTGACAGGAGGAGAGGGGAAGAGCTAATCAATATGGCTTAGTTCCTGCATAGGACTCACTTAGGCGAGTTGTCGGTAAGTAGATAGTTTGGCTCGTCAACAACTTAGGGGCTTTAGAAGTTAAAGTTCTGTCTGCTATAGTGGGGCCATTATTATACCTGTGGCTAAGTTTTAAGCTTTTAGCGCAGTGCATGTATCAACGTTAAATTGGAGGATTAATGGACCAGAAAGATTTGAACAAGGTTGAAGCCCAGAAGAATAAGAAGCAAAAAGGTGCGAGCCTTGTTGAATACGCACTTCTCGTAGCTCTGATCGCTGTTATCTGTATCGTAGCGGTTAAGGCTATCGGTCAGAAGGCATCGGCGACGTTCTCGAACGTTGCGACGCAGCTTGGTTCTGCCTCAAACTAATTACTCTAGGTATTTGGGCTTTAGGCCCATTGAGAGCAGTCTCTGGCCTTGTTAGACAAGGAGTTCCCTTTCGGGGGAACTCCTTGTTGTTTTTGCTAGTTAGCCCCCCAGTGCTAAGATGGAGGGGTATACTAGGAAAGCCCGGCCTACGCTTGTCCGAACTTACCGGGTTTTGCCTCCGAGGTTAAGTATCTCGGAAATTCTGCCGACTAATTGAGTAGTTGGCGAGTGGTGTCAGGTTTTATGGTGTTTTGCAGTAAATTCGGGGAAGAGTATGTCAAGGCAATTTGGGGGCTTTACCCCCGGTAGACAGACTGATCGCGCCAAGGTCTTGGTGCTATTCGGAGTATTCGCGGTTCTCCTCTTTTCCGCGATCGCATTTCTCTTTCTTTACAAAGCTCCGACTAAGGAAGTGACTAAAGTTGTCACGGTCGAAAAGCAAGCTGAAATCAAAATGGTTGATGTGCTCGTGCCGGTCGAAAAGATCGATGCGGGTACTCCACTCGAGCGGGCGATGTTTCGTCGTGAAGCGCGCCCTGCGATTGGCGTGACGAGTCGCGTAATCAAGGATTTTGAAGAAATCAAAGGCAACTACTCCCGCTCGTTGATTGTAGCGGGGCAGCCGCTTTACAGAGACTTTATTACGAATGTCAGGCCGACCAATGCGCTGACTGCGAATATTCCTGAAGGCTACCGAGCCGTCGCAATTCGCGTAGACTCGCGAAGCAGCGTTGAAGGTTGGGCCCGCCCTGGTGCGCGTGTCGACGTCGTTTGGGCTTCCCGCATTAACGGACAGCCCGGTGTGACCGTCATCGTTCAGAATGCAAAGGTGCTTTCGGCTGAGCGCGAGATCGACGCAGCTTCAAAGCCGGGTGCGCCTGTTCCGAGCACCGTTACGCTTTTGATTACGCAAGCAGATGCAAACAAGATTCAATTAGCAACTACGACCGGAAGTCTGAGCTTGTCGCTACGTGGTGACAACGATCCAGGCAAGGGTGTCGGTGGGGCAAATACAATTACCATCAATGATTTGCTTGGGAAGCAAGCAGAAGTTGCGCGGCCTGCCAACACAGACGCGACTGTAAAGATCCGCGGAAAGGACGGCAAGCTCGAGGAATTCGCTTGGCAGAATGGCAAGCTTGTTCCAGTTGCGCCGGCTGCCGGCGGAGCTGCGCAGTAGTAGGTTGAGTTTTGTAGTACGGGGGCCTCAGGGTATATTGCTCTGAGGAAGAAAAGAGCCGATTTTTTCGCACGAATTCGGTGCCATCTCTCCCACAGAAGTTTTTCGTGCCTTTTAAGCAGTTTTTTTCTTAGGTTGAGTAGCTCATGTCTACCGAGTCAGATAAAGATTCCATTTTAGGACTATTCTCAACTCGTTCGACGCAAAGCCGGCCCATTGATCGCAGTGCGATTCTACCGGCGCCGACTACTCCCGCTACGACCGAGACTTCGGAGAAACCGCAGAGCACCGGTGCGACCTTGCCGGTCAATCAGAATACAGGCTCACGTGCGATGTCTACGGGGGCTACCAGTAGCCGACCAAGCTCGCAAGCGCTTCGTCAACCGAGTCGGAGCAGGCTCTCGCCTCTCGCGAGCACAGTTCTGCGCGAGGCTCGTCGTGAGCTCGGAAGTGATCACAATCTTCAATCGGTGCAGGATAGCGGAGCGTTGCTCCAGGAAGCTCAAATTGCAGGAGCGGTCGATAAGGTTTTAAAGCGTCGCGGTGAAGCGCTCGATGATATCGAGCGCGCCAACGTTATTATTCACTTGCAAAAAGATTTGATGGGATGGGGTGTTCTTCAACCTCTCATCGACAATCGAGAAGTGACAGATATTCACGTGTACGACTATCAGACGGTCGTACTGCAGCGCGGTAAGGTCAGCGAAACTACCGGTATTCACTGGCCGAATCATGCAGCATATGTTTCGTTTATCGATCGTCTCTTGCTCAGACTTGGAAAATCTTTGTCGACGCAGCAGCATACGGTAGACGCATCGTTCCCGAACGGTATCCGTCTTTGCGCCATTCACGAAAGCGTGTGCGGCGCGCGCGGCCCCTTGCTTTGTATCCGCGTTCCGCGAGTGCTAGAGACTTCGCTCGAAAGTCTTGTGACCTATCAAGTAGCACCGCCGCTTATTGTGAACTACCTGGCCTGTTTGATGCGCAGCGGCCGAGCGACCTTCATCGTGGCTGGTGAAACCGGTACTGGTAAGACGACCTTGATTAAGTGTCTTGGCACCCAGTTTGGCCCTGATGAATCGATCGTTGCCGTCGAGGACACCCCGGAATTGAACTTCCAGCATCCGTATTTCCGTTCGCTTGTTTCTCGTCCGGCCAATACCGAAGGTATCGGTGAAGTGACTCTGCAGGAGCACATCAAGACCACCCTGCGTATGACACCGACGCGCGTTATCTTGGGCGAAATGCGTACACCGTACGCGGCCGAAGCTTTCCTTGAGAGTGCGCAAACTGGACACGTCGGAATGACAACCGTGCATGCTCGAAATGCACGTGAAACGCTGGTGCGCTTGGAAAGCTTGCTCGGACGAGCTCAGAAGTCTGTTTCTGTTGATATCATTCGCCAACAGATCGCTTTGGCGGTGGACTGCGTCGTTTGGATGTTCCGTGAGAAGGGAACCGGCAAAGTGCGCATGGGTGAGATCATCGAAGTAGGCCATTTCGTCGAAGGTGTTATCCAGGTGCGACCGATGTTCACCCTTATCAAAACCGGCGAACGTCCGATGTGGCGTGTTGATTCTTGGTCAAGCTCATTCGATGATCTTTTGAGTGAGGACGGAATTTACCTAGGAGATTCACCGCAAGAGATAACCTTCAGTAATGTTGGTTAGGAGCTGGGCATGAGTCTCGGATTAGTCATCATCCTAATTCTCTTTTTGGTCGCTGCCTTTGTCGCAGCGGCGATTCTCCTTGATCTTCCTATTCTCGGCGGCGGCAGTGGAGCAAATCTGCGCAATAATATGCGCAATATCGTCTCTTCGCAGCGCACGCAGAAAGGTACGCCTGGGCGTCAGCAGGATCGCGCCACGGTGCTTAAAACGGCTGGCGAGTCCAAAGTAGAGCGCGTAACAGATTCACGCTTAACTCTCACCAAGAAGCTAAAATTCGCGCAGCTCAAGATACCGCCGATTGCGTTTCATGCCCTCGAATTGTTGATCAGTTTAGCGGTATTTGCATTCGTTGCGACGCGCTTCAATTATGCATTGCAAGGAATCTCATTGTTGACCGGCCCCATCTTCATGCGTTGGGTATTGAACACCCGTATCGAGCGACGCTTTAAGGCTTTCGATGCCGACTACCCCTCATTTCTGCTTTCGATGGTCGGTCTCTTGAAGACCGGTATGAACACTATGTCGGCATTGGAAGCAGCAGCGCAGGGCCTTGAAGGGGGATCGCTCGTACGCACAGAGATTGAGCTGATGGTTGAGCGATTGCGTTTCGGTGTATCCGAGGATCGATCGATCGGATCTTTTGGTGAGGATGTATTCCATCCGGAAATCGAGCTTTTCGTGCAAGCGCTGCTTTTGAGCCGGCGCGTCGGTGGTAATTTATCTGACACCCTGGATCGTTTAGCGAAACAAGTCCGCAAGCGACAATACTTCCGCTCATCGGCCAATGCCGCCGTAGGTATGCAGCGCGGCTCGATTTGGATGATTATCGGCATCTTGGTCGGCATGGAATTGTACCTGTACTTCGTCTACCCCGAAGCGGTCACCGGTGCGTGGGCTGATGAGACGGGCTGGCAGGTATGGCAGTTCGGTTTCGTGGTCGTGTTGTTGGGCATCTTCTGGGTTAAACAAGTCACGAGAATTAGGACATAGAAAGCGTGGAAGGAAGAGTTCTCATAGGTCTAGTCGCGTTAGTTCTCGCCCTCGTATCGGGCGGAATTTTCGTTTACTATCTGCTCGCCCCAAAGCGCTACGCTAACATGCGCAATTTGATGGGCACGCCGGGCGGGGGGTTAGGTACCCCGAGCGAAGAGCGTGCGCGCTTGCAAAACGATCCTTCGGGAAAAGAGTTCGAGCGTCTCAAGCTTGAGACGAAGAAGAAAGCTTCCAAGAAGGTGAAGCCCACGATCGAAGAGAAGTTCTTTCATGCGGGTATTTTCTCCGATAAGGACAAACGCGAATTTCAGCGTCTGCGTTTGTTAATTCCGTTTGTCACTGTTCCGCTGCTCGGGTTTGGACTCGGTACGGTTGGTTTCGATTACGCCATCATGGGCGTAGTGATGGGCGTGCTTGTCGGACTTCAGCTTCCATTTACGATCCTCGACCGCAAGATTAAGCTACGCTCCGAAGATATTCTTTTTTACTTGCCGCTCGTCATTGAGCAGATTTCGATCGGTGTGAGCAGTTCTCTCGATATCGGACCGTGTTTGCAGCGCGTTGTTGCCATGGCGGACGAACGCGACAGTCACAACGTATGCACGGAGCTCTTGCGACATGCGCAGTACTACGTGAAGTCCGGTGTGTCGCTTGAAGAGTCGCTGCTTGAGGTTGGGCGACTTTCGGGACACACGGAACTAAAGCACGCCTTCATGTCTCTTTCTCAGGTAGCCAAGCACGGTGGTGAAATTACCCGTCAGCTGCAAGAGCTTGCAGATGCAGTGGCTGCCCAGCGTGAAACCAAAATTGAAGCCAAGATCAAGAAGCTGGAATTGGAAGCGACCGGCCCTGTGGCCCTCGTATTCTGCGGCTTCCTTGTAATTCTCCTCATCGGCTTCGGTATTCAAATCAAGGGTGCCTTCGGTCCTTGATAAGAACTCCGCGGTGCAGAGGGCGTTCCTTTAAAACCGAGGATGGTCGTGACCCGGTGCTATCGGATATAGTCGGTCTCTATGGCATTACGTCTACGGCGAAATAGCGATCTCATCTTAGCACTCTTCGTGGTCGCCATTGCGGCGATGTTGCTAATTCCGCTGCCTACGACGCTGCTGGATTTTCTCTTAGCCGCCAATATTTCCTTCGCTCTGCTGATGTTGTTGGTCGGCTTGTACATGCCGAATGCGCTGGCGCTGCTGGCGTTCCCGTCGCTTCTCTTGCTCACAACGCTCTTCCGACTGGGATTAAACGTGGCGTCCTCGCGCTTAATCTTAAGCGAAGGCTACGCCGGGCGGGTTATTGAGGCCTTCGGTACATTCCTCATTCGTGGCGAGATAGTCGTCGGTGTCATTATTTTCACCATCATCACGATCGTCAACTTTATCGTGATTGCGCGCGGTTCGAGTCGTGTGTCGGAAGTAGCGGCGCGTTTTGCCCTGGATTCTTTGCCGGGCAAACAGATGGCAATAGATTCTGATTTGCGATCCGGGCTCATTTCCGCAGAGCAGGCGCAGGCACGTCGTGATGAGTTGCGTAAGGAGTCACAACTCTACGGATCTATGGACGGCGCGATGAAATTCGTGCAGGGCGACGCCATCGCCGGGCTGTTCATCATCGTTACTAATATCGTTGGTGGTATTTATCTTGGGGTTAGTAACGGGCTTTCCTTTTCCGAGGCTGTCGAAACCTACACCGTTTTGACAGTCGGTGACGGGCTTGTGAGCCAGATTCCGGCACTCTTCATTTCAATATGTGCTGGTATTGTCGTAACGCGCGTTTCCTCAGGAGAGAATACGACGCTGGGGGCTGACGTCGGTCAGCAAATTTTCAGCAGACCTTCGACGCTGGTCTTTGCCGGAATCTTGGCCATGCTGATTGCCTGTGTTCCCGGCTTGCCAATGCTTCCGTTTTTAATGAGCGGCATGGTGCTGATCGGATCGGCGTACTTTATCCGACGCTCGTCGCAAGAGATGCTCATCGAGGGGCCGCTGCGAAGAGATCTTTTGTTGGGAAACGCCCCGCTGTTGGGCGTCGGGGCCGGGTTTGGCAAGGAGGAGTCGGGAGATGAAGCCGGCCTCACCATCTATTTGGATGCCGCCGTGCTGTACCGACTCTATGGGCTCAATGCAGCTCGCTATCGAACTTGGTGGAAAGAGCTGCAGGCTGATTTTTACTCCGACACGGGTGTTCATCTTCCAGAGTTGAGAGTGTTACCTGATGAGCACAGCGCGCCGTCGCATTACTCGGTGATGGCAGGGGATAGCGCCGTTGAGTCGGGCACCGTAATGCTCGATGGAGTGTTGGTTGAAGTGAATCCTTCGCACGCTCAAGTTTTAGGGCTTGAAGTGGTAGCCGAAGTTGCTCATCCACTGAGCGGAGATTCTATCTTTTGGGCGGTGCAAAGTCCTGCGCTTCGTAAGATTGTGGAAGCTGGCAGTATCCGCATCTTTGATTTTATGGAGTTTATCTGCCTCAAGGTTGCCGCGTTTTATTTGAAGCATCCGGAAGAAGCTCTCACGCTCACCGATGTGCACACCATGCTCAAGGGACTTGAGAAGAAGTATCCGGGCCTGATGAACGATGCTCTTAATAAAAATTATCTGAACGTGTCTCGTATGACGGATACCCTCCAGGAGCTCGTACGGGAAGGGGTGAACGTCCGCGACTTCAAGCAGATAGTGGAGGCTATCGCCGCGTACTGTTCTTCATTTGGAAGCCAGTTATCCGAGGAGGACGCCTTCGACTTGCAGGAGTTGGTCGGATTCGTGCGGCTGACGCGTAAGCGGCAGCTCGTCACCAAGTTGTTATCACCGCGCAATACTTTGCGCGTATTGACCATGTCCCCAGAAATTGAAGAGGCCCTGGAGGAAGCAAAACTTGATTCCGCTCATTCAGCGCCGGGTTTGGCCCCCGAGGATTTCGATCGTATGCGTCGCAGCTTACAAGACATAATTGAGCCCGTGCGCTCGCGGGGGGTATCCCCGGTATCGCTGCTATGTCGCTCAGATTTGCGGCCAAAGCTGATTAGCTTCCTGAGGAGCTTTCCGGCTCAGCTGCCGGTGCTAACTTTCGATGAACTAGATGCCATGGTTCGAGTCGAACCAGTAGCAGTTTGGACGATGTAAGCTGATTGTGGGAAGTACTCGGTAAGGTGTATAATATTTAAGCATTCTAGGGTTTTGCGCGCGTGGATGAAATGACCGACCAGACAAACCAATCCTTCCATACCGACGGTGCTGTTGCGGATTATTTCGTGATTGAGGGGCATATCATGTCCACTCGATCCGCCGATGCCTATAAGGCCATCGATAAGTCTCGCGGTGCTAGCGTCTGTCTGTGGATATTGCGCCATCCGCTAGCACTTAATTCTAATGCGGTGCTGCGATTCCTTAAACGATTGACTGCGATCAAGCAGATTTCTCCTCCGGTGACCGACATGCAGTCGTTCGGAGTGGACGCTGCGGGAATGGCATTCTCGGTCTTTAACGCGCTTGATGGACACGTGGTTGACGGTGGAAACATAGAGCCGGCAGAAGGCGAGCGCCGCCTTACCTCTTCCTTACGTATCATCGGAAAATTGCACGCCAACGGAATCGTTTGCGGAGACTTGTGTAATGCTTCGTTCTGGGTTGATCGTTCGGGGGATGTGCGCTTCGTAGGCGCGATGGGCTCGTTCGATGCCGAAGCCGTAGCGACTGCGATGGTTCCACCGCTTGAAACTCTGCATTACGTTGCGCCGGAGCAGAAAAGCGGTGCCGGACTTGAGCCTGCCACGGATGTTTTCGCGCTTGGGGTGCTTGGTTACCGTTTGCTTACAAAGCGTTTCCCTCTCGAAGGGCCTCCCGGCGCTCACATGGGGGAATTCGATCTCGGTAAAGTGAAGCCTATATCCTCGTTCGTGAATGTTCCGCCGGTGTGGGCGGAGGAAGTGATTTTCAAGTGTCTGGATCCACGACCTGAGAATCGCTACCAAAGCGCGGAAGAGGTTCTTAACGCCATTAGCGAGATACGACAGCGGGTATTTGCTGAGGAAAAGACCCCGGTCCAGTCGCGGCGTGACCCAATTTTGGTCAAGAAAACCAAAGAAAATGAAACTGGCGTAGTTAAGTCGAGCGCTGCTATCGCACCTGCGAAAGCTATTACTCCCGAAAAAGAGGAGGAGAAGGTCGATCCCGTGCTGTCGATGCGCGTCAAAATCATGGGTGCGCTTCTGATTGTTGCTCTCTGCGCGCTGGTCGCGGTTCAACAACTTCGGCGAGGTGGTCCCGCGCCTGGAGATAGAAAGCTACAGCAAGAACTTTCCGTGCACCGTTCTGTTGTTGGCAACGAGCAATTGCGACAGGCCATCGATGTTATTTCAGAACCTGAAGTTTCTTTGCCTGAGCGTGCAACAGAGCTTGAGAAGATTGTGAATTCTGATGATCCGCTGGCACATGATATTCTTGTGAAGAGCGCCAAGGACGCCAAATCCGCACAGCTTCGAGCGCTTAGTGAGAAATCGATTATCGACCGTGCGCGCCGCCTTGGCTTGCTGCGCAGTGCGGAGCAAGTTCGTCAATGGCTGCGTACTCTGCGTCAAGGGGAGATGCCGCCAAGCTATGAAGCCGTTCTACAGTCGTTGGACGTGACCTTGCCGGGTGAGGCGCACAATTCATATTTGCGACAGGCGTATGCCACGAACCCGGTCATGGTTTTGCGTTTAGCGGCTGCGTTGGCTCTCGACTCCAATAAATTGCCGGACTACCAACCCGTGTTGGCTCAGCTGATTGGCGATTCCATGAAGTTCGATGACGCCAAGAGCCATTCTACACTGGCTTTGATTCTGTCCAGCCCCGAGCTTTCTGTTGTATTCGGTGACGACGTCATTCAACGCCGCGAGCAAATTCCGAATGAAGATATATTGTGGCTATTGAAAATATTGGCCAATCGCGGCGACATCAATGTGCGCCCGGTGGCGAGCGCCGCTGTAGAGCGGGGTATTCTATCGCCGTTACGAGGGACCTATTTGGCGGTCATTCGAGATAGGGGCGACTTGCCTCCGGATGTATTGAATTCTTTGATCCGTGCTTCAGCGGGGATTTTGCGAGTCGAGGATATTGGCCCCTTGGGTCGCTGGTATGATGTCGGCTCGGAGAAGATCCTTCTTTCGATCCTGGCCGACTCTTCGGATAGCGCCGTTTTGACAGAGGCCTTTGATACACTCTCCGGGAAGAGTCTCACCAGTGAGCCAGGAGCGTCGCTGGTTGAATGGGTGCGTAACAATAAGTGGGATAATCGAGCGGACTTTGCGCACGGTATTGGAACGTTGTCGAATTCCGACATCCTGCCTGCCGAAGACGTCGTGGCGAGTCTAGCTCCCTTCGAGAAGTTCCTGCGTGATGGCCGAATTGTAAATATTCTGCTCGAAACCAAGAACACTGCGGTGATTAAGCTTCTCGTTGAGAAACACTCTGATATCTTGGGGTTGGGGGGATTACTGACCTTGCTGGACTACCCTGATAAGTCGATTCGTATCGCTGCCATTAAGGAGCTTAAATCCTACAACGATATGTCGGCGCTGCGCATGATTATCCAGCATTACGATCAAGAGAAAGATCCCGAAGTTCAGCAGGTGTATCGTGACTCGTTCTGGGCTATAAAAGAGCGAAAGCAGGGCGGCGGCTGATCGCAGCTCGATTCGTTTTCTCGTATCACCACGTTTTTTTTCTATATCACCATGAATCTATCTTTTGTTCGCAAGTGTTTCCTCGCCCTAAGTTTGACCGCTTTGTGCAGTTGCTCCTCCTCCTCGACAAGTTCGAGCCTGATTGGAAAGCCGGCTCCTGCCACCCGCATCACGATGATGAGCGGCGAGGCGCTGCCGCTTGATGAGTTTCGTGGCAAGACCGTCGTGCTGACGTTCTGGGCAACCTGGTGCTCCCATTCCAGTCAAACCTTGGGGGAAATCGGTGAGCTTTCTCAACGTTATGCCAATCGCCCGGACATCGTGTTTTTGACCGTAAGCGTCGACAAGGCAGATGACATTGAAAAAGTGCGAACCCGATTAACGGACTCGCGGCTGGCGGGTACGCGCAATGCCTTCTCTGGCAACGCCGAGTATGATGAGGCCTTCATGAGTTTTCGCTGCAACGATCTCCCGCGCATCTTTATCATTAATCCGCTCGGCATAATTATCGCCGAAGGTTCGAAGGCCGACATTGTCGCGCAAAACCTGCATTAATCGAGGATTTCCGGAAGTTGCGCTTGCGCAAGTATGAATGCGTTCATTCTTGCTTGCAGGCGCGCTTCGGCGTAATTGTCCACCTCAGCATCATGACCGGCGGTTAGACTCACCCAGAGGAGTTTTTCCCAAGTTTTTTGGCCTTTACGGGCTAGCCGCAGATCCTTGGCGCGCAGGAGCGCAAACCAGCGAGCAACATCCCAAAAGGGAACAACCGTGTCGCGCATGCCGCTGAGAACCAAGAGCGGGGGATACTGATACGTCGCGATCTGCTGGACTGGGGAATAGCTTTCAATATAGCTGCGCTCCATCTCATTTTGCGGATCTCCCCACTCGTCATACTCTCGAACGCTGAGCGCTGACTGGGTTGTCTCTAAACCAGCCAAAACATCTACAAATGGTCGATCGAGAACTACTGCTCGAAATGCGCTAGGTTCTTGTCCGCTCGCTGCCGCCACTAGCAATCCGCCCGCACTCTTCCCGTATGCAACGAGCTGTTGAGGCGTGGTGTAGCCATGGTCAACAAGGTAATGAGCCACGGTAAGGAAGTCTGCAAACGACTGCTTCTTGTGCATACGTCGGCCCGCGTCGTACCAATTCTTTCCGAGAATGCCGCCTCCGCGTACATGTGCCACCACAATTCGGAAGCCGCGCCTCAGCAAGCTCAGTCGCGACGCTGAGAAGTGTTCTCCGCCGATATGCGAGTAAGCGCCATATCCCACTAAGAGCAGCGGGGCTGTTCCCTTGTTATTTTTTAGGGATGAGATAGTGCACGGAATCATAGCGCCGTCCGGAGTTGGCACGAGCAGCTGTTGTACGGTGAAGTCGGAGGCCGAAAATGATGGTGGGTAGCGCGCGGGCTCGACGATTCTCAGGGCCGCAGTTCGCAAATCTATTTCAGCGACACTGCGCGGTGAAATCAGCGACTCTAAGCCAACGCGGGCATGCGTAGCTTGATAGTCCGGTGCCGGCAAGCGGGTTATTTGCCCGACCGTCTCCGGCAAAGCGACTGCTAAAAAGCTTTGGTTTGATGGACGATAGATGGCCAGTGTCGGCAGCGCGCCCTGACGTTCGACGAGGAGGATGGCATCGTGAAATACTTCGATGCTTTCTACGCGTGTCCCTGGCGGCAGGGCAATAGGCCGTGCCGAGGTGTGTTGCCCCTGCGGCAAGAGCCAGAGGCTTCCATCGGGTTTGACGATATAATAGCCGCCTGCATCAGAGTTGATGCTGAATTTTTCCATGCTGGCAAAAGGTTTAAGTTCGCGCGGAGCTGTGCGCGCAGAGCCGAGAGGAATAGCGAAGACACGTGTGGCCGTTTGGGATTCAGATACAATCAGAATCTCCCGTCCGTCTTTTGCTCGACGGAGCGCCAGAGTGAAGCCAGCATTCTTTTCGACGTACACCGGAGAGGTTTCGCCCGTATTGGCACAGTCCCAAAGTCGCACCGAACTGGCGCGCTCGCGTTCGCGAGGAGTGAAGTAAAGGGTGCAGTCATCTTTGCCCCATTCCATTTCCTGAGTATCTGCATTGCTGATTTCAGAGATGCGCTGTTCGGCAATATTCCACACAAAAAGGGAGTACTCGCCGCTATGCTTCAAATCCACCGTAAACGCGAGGGACTGGTGGTGCGGTGAGAAGCGAATCGTTCCAAGCGTTGCCTGAGGATAAGCCCCCAGGATGACATTAGGATCGAAGATCAGCGTGGGCTGCTCCGTTCCTATTTTTTTTCGGTAAATGAGGGGGTGTCGGAGCGTCTGTTGTTCAACACTTGAGTACTCAAAGGGGCGGATTTGGAGCGGAGCGGAAACTATCTGTTCTGGATTTGCGTCGATAATTTCTTCGGTCAGTTCTCGCTCGAGCGCTGAAAATTTTCCCAACTCGAGGTCGGTGTACGTATTCTCATCACGCAAGTACTCGACAAGGGTAGCGTCCGGTCGGGCACTGAACACCTCAATATTCTGCGGCGGGGTCGGAATCTTCGGCTGAGGTGTCGAGGAGCAAGCAGAGAGCAGTATGAGAAGACTGAATTCGCAAAGCCTAAGGACATGTAAGCTGGGCACTGCGACCATGAATTGAGAAGAACAGAATGCGGAAGGGGGGACTTGAACCCCCAAGCCCTAAGGCACCAGATCCTAAGTCTGGCGTGTCTGCCAATTCCACCACCCCCGCGAGTTCGGCAATTCTAGCATACCTTTTAGCGAACCCAAAGATCCCGAAAGGCTAATGTGCCGAGTTGCCTCAAAAAGATGGACGGTCAGCGCCCTGGGCAGGCCTTTCGGCAGGGGGTGGCGCTGACGGCCCGCAGATTGTACATACGCCGCTCCTTCGTGCTATAGACCCATGTCGAGCAAATCTCGGCCACGAGGGCCTATATCGGCCCGATTCCACTGATTTACACGGAGCATTCATAGCCATGGAAGTTACTTCTTCAGTTACCGATTTGGACCAAGTTACCAAGCAGTTCAAAGTTTCCATTCCCGCCGAAAAGGTAATCAAAGAATCGGAATCGGCTCTGACTGGATATACGGCCAAGACCAAAATCAAGGGATTCCGACCTGGAAAGGCCCCACGTGATTTGGTTGAGAAATTACATGGTGCAGAGATTCGATTGGAAGTCGCTAATAGACTGATCTCCAGCACACTAAACGATCTGATAAAGGAGCATAAGCTCGACGTCGTCGGCGATCCTGACGTGCAGGTTGACTCGGTAGAACCCGGCAAGCAGCTTGAGTATACGGCGAAGGTATCGATTTTCCCGAATCCTGAAATCAAGAAGCACGACAAGTTCAAAGTCAAAGTGACGCGTCGTGATGCAAAGGATGCCGATATCGACCACGTCATTGAAGACATGCGAAAGGGGCGTGCTACTCCTCAGAAGCTTGCCTTCCGTAATAAGGCGCAGAAGGACGACGTGATTGATGCCATGCTTGTGGTTGAAGTCGAAGGCGAAGAGCCTTCACGACCTGAGCCTTTGGCCGTAGTGCTCGGCGCGGGAACTTTGCCGGCGGATGTCGAAGAACAAGTCATTGGCATGGAGATCGGCGAGTCGAAGGAAATTACATCCAAGATTCCAGACTTGCATCCGAATCAACAGATTCGCGGAAAAAATGCCAAATTCAAGATTACTCTGAACTCCCTCTCTGAGCAGATTCTGCCGGAGCTCGACGATAAGTTCGTTGAATCCCTCAATATGGGCGTCGGCACCGTGCTTGAATTGCGCATGAAGATCCGTAAGGAATTAGAGGAATATCATGCTCGTGAAATAAAGAAGGACACGCAGGCGGCGGTATTGGATCAGCTGCTTGAGGAGTACACGTTCCAAGTGCCTCAAAGCCTCATCGATGATGAAATTCGCAGCATCCTTGTCCGTAATGGCGTCATGGATCCGAATCAGCGCGATATTTCGCGTCTCTCGATGGAACCCTTCCGCGAAAAGCTTGGTGACACAGCCGCTCGTCGCGTCCGTGGCGCTATCATCGTCGATCAGATCGGCAAGCTTGAGAATCTGAAGGCTTCCGACGAGGACATCAACGCGGCCATGGACGAGATTGCCAAGCAGAATGGCGTCACCATCGACGATGTTCGCAAGTATTTCTTAACCCAAGAACGCGGACTCGGATTCCTGCTTGAAATCACTCGCAACAAGGTCCTCGATTTCTTAGTCAGCCGAGCTGAAGTCGATTTCGTTGAACCGAGCACGGAGCCAGCAGCGGATGCGAAGGAAGAGCCCAAGGCGAAGGCAAAAAAGGCGAAGAAGTAAGCGATACCCGGGCGGGACTTAATTCCTGCGCTTCTTAGGGTACAGAGGTGGTTCTGTCTTCCATAACCGTAGTAAGCTGTAGCTAAGTGGCCTGGGGTGGGGGAAAAAAGGGGCTAAATATGCCTTTTTGCACGCTTTCTGATTTGCGGGTTTAGGCAAATCCCTCTATTATTTAGCTTCGTCGTGTCTGCTAAGATAATCGAAAATGACTGCCAAGAACTCGGAAATCTCAATGAACTATATACCGTACGTCGTCGAACAAACTGGACGTGGAGAACGCTCCTACGACATCTTTTCTCGCCTTTTGAAAGAACGCATCGTGTTCTTGGGTAGTGAGGTAAATGACGTGGTGGCTAACTTGATCACCGCGCAGTTTCTATTCTTGGAAAGCGAAGACCCCGAAAAAGATATCTACCTTTATATCAATAGTCCTGGCGGTTCCGTTTCGGCTGGTTTAGCCATCTATGACACCATGCAATACATCCGCCCTGATGTGGCAACGGTTTGCATCGGTCAAGCTGCCAGCATGGGCGCCGTCCTTTTGGCTGGCGGAGCAAAGGGAAAACGATCTGCGCTTAAACATGCTCGGATAATGATTCACCAGCCGCTTGGGGGCTTCCAGGGGCAAGCATCCGACGTGGAGATTCATGCTCGCGAAATGCTGCGCGTCAAGCGCGAAATCAACGAGATGTTGGCGGGGCATACCGGACAAGATATCAAGTTAATTGAGAAGGATACGGATCGCGACTTCTTTATGACGAGCGTACAGGCCAAAGAGTATGGTATTATTGATGAAGTCTTTGACCGCCGCAGTCCTGCAGAGAAAGAGAAGAAAGGCAGCTAGTCCAAGACCGTTGTAGGGTTAAGTTTCCGGCAAATCGTAGGAGGTACCGGCTTTGAGTAGGAGTGGCGATAAAGGTCGACATACGTTGGTATGCTCGTTTTGCAACCGCTCTCAAGAAGAGGTGCGCAAACTGATTGCGGGACCATCCGTGTACATTTGCGACGAGTGTATCGATCTATGCAATGACATCATTGCTGAAGAAGTCGAACATGACGGAACACTGTCGACTCAATCGAAGATTCCACGCCCGAAGGAAATTAAGACATTTTTGGATCAGTACGTTATCGGCCAAGACTACGCCAAGCGCGTACTTTCAGTTGCCGTTCACAATCACTATAAGCGCATTGAAAGCAAAGGCGCTTCGAGCGAAGTCGAGATATCCAAATCCAACATTCTTTTGATAGGCCCCACTGGAACGGGCAAGACCCTGTTAGCGCAGACGCTTGCCAGAATATTGCAGGTTCCGTTCACGATTGCTGATGCCACCACGTTGACGGAAGCCGGCTATGTCGGAGAGGACGTCGAGAATATCATTCTCAATCTCTTGCAAGCTGCCGACTATGACGTTGAGAAAGCTCAGCGAGGAATCGTTTACATCGACGAAATCGATAAAATATCCCGCAAATCGGAGAACCCATCGATCACTCGAGATGTTTCCGGTGAAGGTGTCCAACAAGCGCTTCTAAAGATGTTGGAGGGAACGGTGACCAGTGTTCCTCCAAAGGGCGGTCGTAAGCATCCCCAGCAGGAGTTCTTGCAGGTCGATACCGCGAATATCCTCTTTATCTGCGGCGGTGCCTTTGTTGGTCTAGAAGACATTATTCGACGCAGAGTCGGTGAGAAGAAGCTAGGGTTCGGTGCGCGTACCGCAGATCCTTCCAAGATTGAGAATGCTGACGCGAAGAACAACCTTGTTACGAAGGTCGAGCCGGAAGATCTTTTGAAATTCGGTCTGATCCCCGAGTTCATAGGGCGTTTGCCTCTTGTTGCCCCCTTAGAAGAGCTAAACGAAGAGTCGCTCATCAAGATTCTTGTCGAGCCCAAGAACGCGATCACCAAGCAGTATAAGCGTCTTTTTGAGTTTGAGAATGTTCAGTTGCGATTTGCAGACGCAGCCATCCGCGCGGTGGCCAAGCAGGCCGTTGAACGTAAATGTGGAGCGCGCGGTCTGCGGGCGATTCTCGAGAAGATCATGTTGGATGTAATGTTTGAGGTACCCTCAGAGCCTGACATTAAGGAAGTTATCATCTCTGAAGACACAATCGTTAAGGGCGAGAAGCCCCTCATCGTGTATCAGCATCAAGCTGAGTCCGCTTAATACCTCCTCCGAAAGTCCCATTACTGACCGCAGGCGCTTATAAAGGAAGCCTTTCGGTCTTTTTGCGCCCTGTGCTGTAATGAGACTGAGGCGAAAACTTGACGTAGAGCTCGCCTGAAAGGCCCTAAAACGCCGTTATCTGGGCCTTTTGAGGCGTCTGCATGAGAGTTTTTTGACGCTCCCTATGGTCGAGGCGCTTGCGACCCGCGAAACGACGCAGAAAAAATTTTTCTGCGAAAATCTCATACTTGGTTTTGATATTGTGATTTCGTTTTGCGTCCTCTAGCATCTTAAGTCTAAGCACGCGTGTGCACGTTTTACGCTGTTTTTATTGATGAAGATAAGGACGTATGAAGGCGACATTAGTTAACCCGGTTCCACTCTTGGCTTTGCGCGAACTCGTTGTGTTTCCGCAGCAAGTGGTCCCGCTTTTCGTTGGCAGAGAAAAGAGCGTGCGAGCCATCGAAGAATCCCAAAAAGAGGGCAAGTACATCATGCTTGCTGCTCAGAAGGATGCCCGTACCAGCAATCCCGGACAGAAAGACATTTACACTATCGGAACGCTGGGCGAGGTGGTGCAGCTCATTCGATTGGCAGATGGGCCAATCAAAGTGCTCGTGGAAGGAAAATCGAGAGCGCGCATTAAGCGCTATGAGCAAGAAGATGAATACATGTTGGTGGAGGTCGAAGAAATTCCGACTTCTTCCGAAGTAACCACTGAGCTCAAAGCTCTGATGCGATCCGTGAACGTGACCTTCGAAAGTTACGTCAAGCTTGGCAAGAAAGTGAACCCCGAGATGATCATGCAGGTGAATGCGATTGAAGATCCGTCGCGCCTGGCTGATGCGATCGTAGTTCAGCTCAATATCAAACTGGAAGACAAGCAGGACATTCTTGAGACCATCGAGCCGCAAGCTCGCCTCGAGAAGATTCTTGGTCACATGAAGTCGGAAATCGAAATTCTTCAAGTCGAAAAGCGTATTCGCAATCGCGTGAAGAAGCAGATGGAGAAGACCCAGAAAGAGTACTATCTGAACGAGCAAATGCGCGCGATTCAGAAGGAGTTGGGTGAGAAGGACGACTTCCGCAACGAAATCCAGGAGCTCGAAGAAAAACTCAAATCGAAGGATATGCCGGACGAGGCTCGCGATAAGACCGACAAGGAAATTCGCAAGCTCAAGATGATGTCGCCGATGTCAGCCGAAGCCACCGTCGTAAGAAACTACGTCGACTGGATGTTGGGCTTGCCATGGAACGAAGTCTCCAAGGACGAAATCGATATTGTAAAGGCGCGCGAGGTCCTCGAAGAAGATCACTACGGCCTGGAGAAGGTCAAAGAGCGTATCCTTGAATATCTAGCCGTTCAGAAATTGGTCGGTAAGATGAAGGGCCCGATTCTATGTCTCGTCGGCGCACCGGGCGTTGGTAAAACTTCGCTTGGTAAATCCGTTGCGAAAGCTACCGGACGTCAGTTCGTGCGTGTCGCCCTTGGCGGTGTGCGTGATGAAGCGGAAATTCGCGGTCATCGCCGTACCTACATTGGTGCATTGCCCGGAAAAATCATTCAATCGCTCAAAAAGGCAGGCAAGAGTAATCCGGTCTTCCTTTTGGACGAAATTGATAAGATGTCGACTGACTTCCGTGGAGATCCGTCGTCAGCGTTGCTGGAAGTCCTGGATCCTGAGCAGAACGACACGTTCAACGACCACTATCTCGATAGTGATTACGACTTGTCGAAGGTCATGTTCATCACGACTGCCAACACCTTGCATACGATTCCGCAGCCTCTGTTGGATCGTATGGAAATTATTCGAATCTCGGGTTACACCGAGCTCGAAAAACTTGCCATCGCGAAGAAGTATCTTTACGAGAAGCAGGTCAAGGAGAACGGTCTTGAGCCACACAATATCGTGATTGAAGACAGCGCCTTTGTGGAACTGATTCGTCGCTATACTCGTGAGTCCGGCGTGCGAAATCTCGAGCGCGAAATTGCAACGTTGTGCCGCAAGGCTGCCGTTGAAATTGTCGACAAGGGCAAAGAGCATTCCGTTACGATCACGGAGAAGGATGTTCCGAAGTACATCGGGCAGCCGAGATTCCGTTACGGGAAATCCGAAGAGGATCATCAGATCGGAACGACCACCGGATTGGCATGGACCGAGAAGGGTGGTGAGCTGCTCGTTATCGAAACGACAATCTTGCCCGGCAAGGGACGTCTGCAGATCACCGGTAAGCTTGGTGATGTAATGCAGGAATCGGCGCGAGCCGCGCTCAGCTACGTGCGGTCGCGGGCTGAGATGCTTGGATTGCCGAGGTTGTTCTACGATAAGGTCGACATCCACGTTCACGTGCCGGAAGGTGCAATTCCGAAGGACGGACCGTCTGCCGGTATCACCATGGCCCTGTCGTTGGTGTCCGCTCTAACGGGTATTCCGGTTGATAAGAATGTGGCGATGACGGGTGAAATCACTCTGCGTGGTAATGTTCTTCCGATCGGTGGATTGAAGGAAAAGGCATTGGCTGCCCACCGTGGTGGTATCCGCAAGATCCTGCTTCCGAAAGAGAACGAGAACGATATCGAAGAGATTCCGCCGACCGTTCGTGCTGACTTGGAACTCGTTCCAGTTTCACACGTCGACGAGGTCTTGTATGAAGCCCTTTTGTGCGCCGGCGCGAAAGACTTCGATAAGCTCCTTGATCGTAAGGCCGTTCGTGACGAAATGTTCTTCAACGACACGAAGGGTGAGGGCGGTGAAGATTCAGGTAATGGATCCGCCAAAGACAAACAGACCACGGTCGTTACGCACTAAGACCGTATCTGTTAGTAGAAGGGCCCGGGATTCGAAAGAGTCCCGGGCCCTTTGCATTTGTATAGGTTTGTCATGGGGTTGCGTTGACTTGGAGGCGAGCTCACGCTAACCTGCCTGTCCTCGGACCTTCGGTTGTTTGGTTCGGGCGTTTACCGGAGTGGTAAGTGAAGCAGTTAGTTCCGGGCGTTTAGCTCAGTTGGTAGAGCGGTACCCTTACAAGGTACGGGTCACAGGTTCGAGTCCTGTAGCGCCCATTCTTCTTTCTCTTTTTTCGAGTTGTTGCTGGTGCTTTTGCGCTACAGGACTCGAACCAAATAAACAAGGCGAGTCTTTGGCTTCTGCTTGCAGAAGCCTGTAGCGCCCATTCTTCTTTCTCTTTTTTCGAGTTGCTGCTGTAGCTTTTGCGCTACAGGACTCGAACCAAATAAACAAGGCGAGTCTTTTATCGATCTGCGATCGAAGTTCCGCCCCTGTCATTGCGAGGGCTCATGCCCGAAGCAATCCCCCGATAAGGATCCTTCGCTGCTTCTATTGTCACTGCTGCTCGTTGCGATCTGCTTTTCATTTTTAG
>JAFLCA010000289.1 GCA_017302875.1 Deltaproteobacteria bacterium | reverse complement strand
CCAGTCCTTGCGAGACAATAATAGTCTGTCCAACATCAATGGCACCGATAGCTCGGCAAGCCTGCCAGCCAATTCGAGCATCGGCAGCTTCGGCCGCCGTAAGGCTGCGGCGAGTCAAGCACCCGGCGCCAAGCGTGACTTGATCGAGCAAAACTCCCGCCGGAATTACGGTTATTCCGAGCTTCTCAATTTCAGATGCCACACCACGCAGCAGTGCGTCATCTTTGACGCTGCCGATCCGGCTAATGAGGGCGATTCCACGAAGGTCTAGCTTTACCCCACCAAACAACTTCACACGCGAGATGCCGCCAGCAAAGGCAGCTTGCCGCACTCCGCCAGAGCTCAAGGTGTCGAGCACTTTGCCCAACTCGCCGACCTTCACCCAAACACAGCGCGATACGAGCTTCTCGAGCTCAGGATCTGTCTCGCCGCTGTGAGCGACCGCAATCACCTCGAAGCCTTTCTTTTTAGCTTGTCGCGCGAACTCGATCGGGAAAGATCCGTTTCCGGCTATCAGGCCGAGCGGAGATTGAAGTTCCAGGGCCATGCTCAAATCTCCTGTCACCGCAGCAGTGTTAGGCGTCGCCGGAGGAAGGCGATTTCTTTCGCAGTGAGCAGACACCTCGCTTTGAGGCACTCACAAACTCGATCAGCTGCATCACAATCGGAGAAGCTGCATACTCGCGTCGAGCCTCTTCCAGACGCTCCTTAAGCAGCCCTTTACCCATGAATAGATCTCGATAGGCGGCGCGGACTAAACGAATCTCATCGGCGGAGACCCCGCGACGCTCGAGTCCAACTACGTTAACGCCGGCCAACTTGGCGCGATCGCCCTGACCGATACAAAACGGAGGCACATCGTTGGAAACCATCGAACCGGCGCCAAGTAAGCAGGAGTCACCAAGCGTTACGAACTGATGAATACCACTCAGTCCACCGACATTCACATAGTTTCCTACGTAAACATGCCCGGCTAATGCAGCAGAGTTCGCGAAAATATTGGAATTGCCGATAATGGCATCATGTCCAATGTGACTGTTGGCCATGAAGAGATTGGAATTACCTATCGTCGTCTTCATGCCCCCGCCCTCGGTTCCCGGCTGGATGGTCACAAACTCACGCACGATATTGCGATTTCCCAAGGTCAGCGTGCTGGCCTCACCGTGAAACTTCAGATCCTGCGGCATGGCGCCGACAGAAGCAAACTGGAAAATGACATTATCGTCGCCGAGCGTGGTGTGTCCTTCAAGGACGACGTGGGAAGCGACGCGGTTGTTCTTACCAAGGACCACATTGGGGCCGACTACCGAGTAGGCACCGATGCTGGTACCGTCACCGATACGAGCGCCTTCGGAAATTATTGCTGTTGGATGAATGTTGGACATTCGATTACGCTTCGGCTGCCGAGAGAGTTCCGCTGGCTACGAACTTCCCGTTTACGGTAACTTCGCCCGACATGATCCAAAGCGGGCGACGCTTACGGACCGAAATCATTTCAATTCGCAGCGTGTCTCCAGGCAACACTTTGCGCTTCCATTTAAAATCCGTCGCGCCAACCAGGAAGACTGTTTTGTCCGGCAAGACGCCGTCGACCGACTTCTTGGCAAGAATGGCAGCGGTCTGCGCCATTGCTTCGAGAATCATCACACCCGGCATTACGGGCTGCCCGGGGAAATGCCCAGGAAAAAAAGGCTCATTGGCGGTGACATTCTTAATGCCGACAACACGCTTGTTGTCTTCAAATTCGATTACCTTGTCGATCATGAGAAAAGGAAATCGGTGCGGAAGGATGTCCAATATTTCCGTCGGCCCGAAAATCACGGTCTCTTCTGCTTTCTCTTCAATTTCGCTCACAGTCACCTACCTTATCTCTACATTATCCAAGACTTTTACTGTCGAGAGCTTTCACAACGCGCGCGGTCAGATCGAACTGCTCGTTGGCAAAAACTACAAATCCGTCACCACGCTCGAGAACAAAGGGCAATTTATCGTCGGCTGCGATCTTGGCCAAAGCTTCTTGCGCATTGCGCACGATCTTTCCAATCTCCTCTTCGTTCTTGCGGGCAAGATCCTCGCGCTCCTCTTGCACATCACGCTCGAAATCGCGGGCTTTCCGCTCGAGCATCGCGCGCTTATCGCGCAAGGCATCCTCAGATAAAAGCGCCGACTGCTTTTCAATATCTGCGTTGATCTTTTGCAGCTCTAAGCGCTTAACCTGCAACTTACCTTCGCGTTTCTTGACCTCGTCCTTCATATTATTACGGGCTGCTTTCCCGGCAATCGAATCATCAAGGACGCGCTGCATATCAACCACGTACAGGGGAGTTTTGGTTACCTTGCCCTCTCCGGCCCAGGCGGCAACCGGCGGCAAAATTATGCAGCTCAGCGCGAACGAAAGAAGATGCCTATTCATAGCGAATATCAGCCCTAATTCAACACCAGGATCGAGCCGCTTCAGAACATCTAAGCGGCCAAGATCGTTAGCAAAAACACCGTAAGTGGTGCGCTACTATAAGCCAAGTCGGCGATTTTATCAAACACCAAGCCAGGTTAGCCGGACTAGTCCCGACCTGCCTACATCGGAGCGCCGAAGGAGAACATCGTGACCATGCCCTTGCTCTCGCCTTCCTCTGTATCCAGGGGGTACCCGAACTCGATGCGAATCGGTCCCAATGGCGAGGTCCAACGAATACCGTATCCCCAAGATTTTTTCAGCTGCCCAAGGTCAATCGACTGGTCGTCATCGAAAGCCTGCCCCATGTCGTAGAACGTTACGCCCTTGAGTCCAGCCGAAGACAGCAAGGGGAAAATAATTTCCAGGTTATTAATAAATTCTTTGGAACCGCCGTATCGATGCCCTTCGGAATCGTAAGGTCCAAGTTTACGATTCTCGTACCCGCGAACTGAGTTAATGCCACCCGGAAAGTAACGCTTAAAGAGCGGGAATGGCTCCTCAGTGTTACTCTTTCCGTAGGTCGCGGTCGTACGCCATGAGAATAC
>JAFLCA010000288.1 GCA_017302875.1 Deltaproteobacteria bacterium | reverse complement strand
CCGGGAGCCCCGCGAGATTGAGCGGAATCGTGAAGACGTCGCTTAGGTACATGGACAAAGGATCGCTGGCCTTCTCTCCAATCTTAAACGCGGGAGTCGGAGCAGTCGGGCAGAGTATTAAGTCGCACTTTTGGCTGAAGGCATCCGAGAAGTCTTTGGCAATTAAGGTGCGAACCTTTTGGGCGCGCAGGTAGTAGGCGTCATAATATCCAGACGACAGCACGTAGGTGCCGATGATGATACGACGCTTTACTTCCGCTCCAAATCCCTCGGAGCGTGAACGGCAGTACAGATCGTCTAGATCTTTTGCCTTCTCAGCGCGGAAGCCATAGCGAACGCCGTCGTAGCGAGCCAAGTTGGACGAAGCCTCAGCGGGAGCCAGAATGTAGTATACGGCAACCGCGAGTTCAGTATGTGGGAGACTTATCTCGACTAGCTCGGCGCCCAAGGACTCCAACTTCTTTGCAGCATCGCGCACGGCCTTCTCGACCACCGCATCGATGCCCTTGATGAAGTACTCCTTAGGAATACCAAGTCGCATGCCCTTGATGCTCTTCCCAAGCGCGTTGACGAATTGCGGGACCGGCTTCTGTACCGAAGTGGAATCGCGGCGATCGTGGCCGGAAATTACTTCCGTAACGAGAGCGCAGTCCTTGACGGTGCGGGTAAGCGCACCAACTTGATCGAGCGAAGAGGCGAATGCAATCACGCCATAGCGGCTGACGCGTCCGTAGGTTGGTTTCAAGCCAACCAAGTTGCAGCAGGAAGCGGGCTGACGAATCGATCCGCCCGTGTCAGTCCCAAGGGCGTAAGGTGTGAGACATCCGGCAACCGCTGCCGCTGAACCACCGCTCGAACCACCAGGAACGTAAGCAGGATTCCACGGATTTTTAACCGCACCGAACGCGGAGTTCTCGTTAGAGGAGCCCATCGCGAATTCGTCGAGATTGGTTTTTCCGAGCGTGACGGTGCCAGCTTCTTGGAGCTTCTCGACCACCGTTGCCGAATAGGGCGGAACAAATTTGCTTAAAATCTTGCTTGAGGCGGTGGTTGGAACGCCTGCTGTTAGGATCATGTCCTTAATGGCGCCCGGTACACCAAGCAGTGGGGCCTTGTCGCCCTTTGCGAGCCGCGCATCTGCGTCGCGAGCCTCTTTGCGGGCAGATTCGGCAGATACGGAGGTGAAGGCGTTCCAATCTTTGTGCTTCTCGATGGCGTTCAGAAGAGAATCCGTCAGCTCCAGTGAAGAAAACTTCTTGGCTGTGAGGCCATCACGCATTTCAGACAAAGAGAGGGTAGTTAATTCGCTCATGACATCCTAAAAGTTTTGGTAAGAGGCGTTAGTGTTCAGCGCCGGGATCGATCACGATGGGTACGCGGATAAAGCGACCAGAAGAATCGGGCGCACCAGCCAGCACTTGCTCAACGGGGAGCGAGGGCTCTACGACATCGTTCCTAAAAACGTTGGTGCTCCCGTGCACGTGGCTCATCGGTTCAATTTTGGAGACGTCGACTGACTCGAGAACCTTGACGTAGCCGAGAATCGAATTCAGATCTCCAGTCAGTTTGGTAGTCTCAGCTCCTGAAAGAGTAAGTCGCGCCAGTCGGGCAAGCTTCACGAGATCGGATTCTGAAATCATTTTGGTTTCAATTCAAAACACGGGCTTAAAATGAAGGGGCGTGAGGAGCGACCAGGCTATGCTAAAGACGATCAAACGCCGGTAAAACTTCCTCAAAACCTCTACGGAAAAAGGAGCTAGGTATAAAAAATCTTTGCAAAAAGACTTATAGCGCTGCACAGTATAAAAGGAAAGAATACACCCTGACGAGCGGAGTTTTCGCTCGCAAAGGTCTAAGATATTCCGTCGAATACATACATCCAAAGCGCTGAACGGTTAATCCTAGAATTGAGTGGAATTCTCGTAACAGCCCTAAGGAGCAAAAGTGACAAAACGCCGTTCTATGCCACCCGCAGCCTCAAAATATGACTATGATCTCCTGGTACTTGGTTCCGGTCCCGCAGGGCAGCGAGCAGCAGTGCAAGCCGCCAAGATTCGTAAGCGGGTCGCGATTATCGATCGTCGAGAGGTGGTCGGTGGAGTTTGCGTAAATACCGGCACTATTCCGAGCAAGTCCTTCAAAGAGGCGGTGCTGTTTCTTTCAGGATACCGACAACGAAATATTTACGGCGCTGGTTATCGCGTAAAGTCAGAAATCGAAATGTCTGACCTGACCTTCCGCTGTCAGCGTATCATGCAGGCAGAGATTGAGGTCATTAAGGCACAGCTGGCGCGAAACCATGTCGATGTTCATTACGGACATGCTCGCTTCCTCGATGAGCACACCGTTGAAATTACTTCCATTACCGGCGCTAAGTCGGTCAAGACTGCCGAGAACTTCGTGATTGCCGTGGGTGCCGTTCCAAATCGCCCCGACAATATCAAGTTCAACGGCACTTCTATTTTCGACAGTGACGACATTCTGAACTTAACTAAATTGCCTCGCGATCTAACGGTCGTCGGTGGTGGCGTTATCGGCACCGAGTACGGCTCGATGTTTGCCGCGCTCGGAGTGCACGTCACGATCGTTGACGCTCGCAAGCGCTTACTTGGGTTCGTCGATGAAGAGATTATCGAGTGCCTACAGTATCAAATGCGCAGTATGGGTCTGACCCTGCGTCTGGGAGAAGAGGTTAAGAGCTGCGCTCCCCGAGAAGACGGACAGGTTGTCACGCTCTTGAAGAGCGGAAAAGTAATTGTTTCGGACTGCGTACTGTTCTCCGCTGGCCGCAAGAGCGCCACGGACGATATCGGACTCGAAACGATCGGGGTTAAGCCGGATGAACGCGGACGTTTGCCGGTCAACGAATTCTATCAGAGCTCGCAGCCGCATATTTATGCAGCAGGCGACGTAATCGGATTTCCGGCGCTCGCGTCGACCTCCGCCGCACAGGGGCGTCTGGCAACTGCGCACTGCTTCGGCATCTCGGATAAGACGATGGACGTTCCGCTCCCTTACGGCATCTACTCCATTCCAGAAATTTC
>JAFLCA010000287.1 GCA_017302875.1 Deltaproteobacteria bacterium | reverse complement strand
GGGTTACTGAAAGGGCTTTAAGCTACGGCGATATGGGATATCGACTGAGAAGATAGTCGAGTACCTGCGATAGGCGCGACACGTTGGAGTAGGACCCCTCGATGCAGCGAAGGCGCCCTGCGGCGGCTATTCTGCTCCGCTCCTCGGGGTTGCCTAAATAGTAGCGAGTTTTGGCTTCTAGCTCCTCTTTTGAGGAGAAGAAGGCAGCTTCGCGTGCCTCTTCAAAGAGGCGTTCATGTTCGCAGGTGCGCTCGGCCAGCATGAATCCCCCGCACGCAGGAATTTCAATGCTTCGAGTTGTTTGCAGATCTCGGCTCGCTTTGCGAAGAAAACAAATGTTGATCGCGAACGAGTTAATAGCCTGTGCGTAGGCCTCGCCAATCAGTTCTCGTCCTTCGACAAGCATCCCCGCAGGGTAACTGCGGCGCTTCGGCCAGTCCCCCCAAATGCGTACTGCGATGCCGCGACTTGCGAGGAATCGTAGCTTCTCTTCCCGATCTGACTCGTAAGATCCGATGAAGCCGACGTCTCCGCCGTATTGAGATCGCAGTTGCTCGTTGGTCGGCACGGGACGATGCAACTCGGGATCGAAAGCGTTGTCGATAAAGAGTACGTCGCGTGCGCCGGCGGCGTAAAGTTCCGTCACGTTGAACGACTTGGTTGTGACATGGAGGTCGAAGAGGGGGATGCTGTCGCGATACGCACGCGTCGTCACCTGCGGGTTGAACATGTCGTCTGGGGAGTATGAAAGCAGACGAATATTCGCTTGTTGTTCACGCAACTTGCGCAGCGTGCTCGGTAGAACGTTAATGCCTTTGTCGATCCATACAATTTGCGGCTGATGAAGCGCGGCAGTTTTGAGAATCCTCGATTGAATGGATGGCCGGGTACTCCAAGTAAATGCGCGCGAGAGCGCAGCGTTGAGGGGATATGGAAGCTTTAGTTGAGGTAGTCTTGCGGCCGTGTCGACCTGGCTAACGGAGATCTCCAGCTGCTGCAGGGCGTGCATGCGTTGCAGGCAGGTTCCGCCGGGAGTGAGCGGGCCTACATAGAGCAGATTTAGTCCAATAAATGAGTTCTTCACGCGGGGCTCGATAGTCGGCGAATTTGGTTTGAAGATACAGGATTGGACTTTCCCGCGCTACTGGGCGCTCAGCTCAGCTTTTTCTTTCCATAACCCCGCTCGCGCAGTATCCTGCAAGCGTCCTGCCTTGGCGATGAGTACTAGTTTCGCGTTACTGCTATGAGCGTCCCGGTCGAAAACAGAAAAGAGATTGAAGCGGCGATTTATAACCAGATGTATTCTGCTCGCCAGGTAAACGCCGACCCCCTATTGAGGGAAACCCTGCTCGGTGCGTCGGAGGACTATTTTCGCGCGCGCATCGTGGAGGTTTGTCGCGGGAAGCGCGTGCTTGAGATAGGTTTTGGAGATGGGGCGCCTTCGATTCTTGCGGCGCAGGTTGGTGCGCGGGTGGATGCGATTGACATAGCACCAGAGGCAGTTGCATTCGCTCAAGAGAGCGCTTCGCGAGCTGGCGTGTCAGATCGCATCTCTTTTTCAGTTATGGATGTGGAAAAGATGAGCTTTCCGGATGCCTCTTTCGACGTCATTATTGATAACGAGGTTTTTTCTAGTTTGGATTTGCGCAGGGCTGTGCCCGAACTTTGTCGAGTATTGAAAGTAGGAGGATTGCTTCTTGGTAAGGAAACCTTCGGCCATAATCCTATCCTTAATTTAAAACGAAAAATAAACATGCTGCGCGGCGCAAGATCGAAATGGGCAGTCGCGCACGTACTACGCGAGGAGGATCTCGGGTATATCGGGTCGATCCTTGAGCCCGTATCAAGGCGTCATCTACACCTTTTGGTTCTGGTCCTAGCGCCGCTACCTGCATTAGGGCTACGCAGATTAGCCGCAATCGGTGCATACTGGGCGCAGATGCTTGATGATCGTATCTTGAGAATTCCGTTTCTCCGGCGGCAATCATTTAAGGTGGTCTTCGAGTTTCGTCGGGGAAGTCGTTCGACAGCGCAGGTGGATTAGCCGAGTGGTGCATAAATGAAAAATGTAAAAGTACCGTTCTTTAATTACCAGGCTTTATTTCGAGCAGACGAGCCTGCGCTAACTGCTATTTTTAAGGACGTTTGTGAGCGCGGTGCGTATATTGCTCAGCGTGAGCTGTCCGATTTTGAGGAGGCCTTGGCGCGCTTTTGTGGGGTCCGCTTTGCGGTAGGAGTAGCCGACGGAACCGATGCAATTATAATTGCTCTCAAGGCTGCCGGAATCGGTCCTGGCGATGAAGTCATTGTGGCGTCGCATACCATGGTTGCCACTGCCGCTGCTGTTGCCTTTGTCGGAGCGACCCCGGTGCTAGTGGATTGTGGGCGTGATCACATGATGGACATAAGTTCCGCTCGCGCAGCTATCACGACCCGCACAAAAGCACTGCTTCCGACACAATTGAACGGTAGATGCTGCAACATGGAGGCTCTCGGGGCTCTCGCTTCAGAGCATGGTCTGATTATTTTGGAAGATGCCGCGCAGGCATTAGGGGCGAAATTCAAGGGAAGGGATGCCGGCACCTTTGGCGTGGCCGGCACTATTAGTTTCTATCCGGCAAAGACTCTCGGCTGCTTCGGCGACGGGGGTGCGATTTTCTGTAACGACGAATCGGTTCATCGGACGATAAAACTTTTGCGTGACCATGGCCGCGATGAGCGAGGGGAAGTTGTTTGTTGGGGATTGAATTCGCGCCTCGATAACCTTCAGGCAGCTATTTTACTCCATAAGTTGAAGTCTTATCCCCAGGCTATCCAACGTAGGCGAGAAATAGCTGCGATGTATCAACGTCTATTGGGAGATCTTGAGCAAGTCCAATTGCCCCCGGGACCTGATTCCGACGAGCGATATTTTGACATTTATCAAAATTACGAAATCGAGGCTGAGCAGCGCGATCAACTGCGAACGTTCTTATCTGAGAATGGAATCGGAACCTTGGTGCAGTGGGGTGGGAAGGCCGTGCATCAGTGGTCCGGGCTAGGGTTCAAGATAAGCCTGCCCTATACGGAGCGGATGTTTCAGCGTT
>JAFLCA010000286.1 GCA_017302875.1 Deltaproteobacteria bacterium | reverse complement strand
CGACCAAGTTGCCCCGCTGAAGGGAGAAATTACCCTACTCTTGGTATCGCGCGGTGACGTCAACGGAGGCCTGTATAATAGCGCACCGCTTGTCTCTCAATTGCATACCCATGGATCCGCCGCCGTTTTGCTGTATGAGATTTCGAACGAGGCGGAGTTAGAGCGTGCGGTGGTCGAAGCTGGTCGGTTTGTGGATGGTGTAGCGCAGCGCCCGGTTCAATGTCTCATGCCGGTCATGCATGGCTCGAAGTTACGTGCCTCGCTGGGGGGACAGGATCCGCGCAGCGGAGTGATTTTTGATGAGCGCTCGGAAATCGACGTCAGCGATGTTCAGAAAATGTTGCGCTATCGAAGCCTGGTTGCGGACGGCGGTTCCGTCCTCTGGATTGCATGCTGCGCAGGAGAGCCGGGCGATCAGCAGCACCCGCAAAGTTTATTGACCGAATCGAGGACTCTTTTCCCGCAGGCCCGCCCACAAGGCATTGTCGCGCTGGAAGTCCCAGCCGACTTCCGGACGGTGCGGCTGACCTTTGACGAACAAAGACGCCCCATCGATATGGATATGGGGGCGCGCAAGCGCGCCTATTAGTAACTCAGGAGTGGAGTGCGCTGGCCTTGCCGAGCACTGCCCGCACCAATCCGCACATCAGCAATGCCACCCCAAAGACACAAACAACCGTCGCCCCCGTCGGAAAATCAAAATAGTAGGACGCTGCTATGCCGAGAAAGCTAGCGAGCAAGCTAACGCTCCAGCCTGCCAGTAATCTGGCCCGAATGCCGTCACACAAAAAAGCGCCGCACACTGCCGGAACCACCAGGAACGAGAAAACCAGGAGCACTCCTGCTACCTCTACTGAGCTGGTAACTACAAAGGCAAATGTGCCGTAGAACACGAAGTCCCAGAAACGCACGTTGCGCCCTTCTGCGAACGCCTGATCGGGATGCAGGGAGATCTGCAGCAGCGGCTTGCGGCAAAGCCAGTGGATGGTCCCGATGATAGCGTACAGCACCGCCATGCGCAGAATCTCGTTCCAGTCGATAAATAACAGGTGACCGACGAGAAGCGTTTTGAGCTCTTCACCTCCTTCAGGGGCGCGACTGAGTACGATAATGGCCGCAGCCGAAGAGACCGCGTACGCGATTCCAATCAGCGCCTCCTGAGGTACGATTTGTTTCCGCAATCGTGTTAGCGAGAAGAGGGCAGCTCCGCACAACGCCAGGCTTGACGAGATGATGAAGCTGCCGGTCGAGTGGAGGTGGGCTCCAAACAAATATCCTAACGTCGCCCCCAGGGCGGCCATCTGAGCTAAGGCCAAATCAACAAAGATGACGCCCCGTTCAATCACGTGCAGCCCCAGGTAAGCGTGAATTCCGGTCAAAAGGATGCACGCGATGAAGGGGCAGAGCATGATTTGGTAGAAGTCTGACATGCGATCTCCTAAGGATGAGCCGAACCTTTCAATGTCGTCGCTATTTGCTGCACATCATAATTGAGCATGGATATATAGTCTCCGCACTCCGGCAGTTCTCCCACATTCTGACAGAGTAGCAAGACCTGCACGCCTGTCGAGCGGTTGAGACTTTCTGCCGCGTCTTTGGAATAATAGGTGGGTTGAATGAGAGCAGATATATGATTGGCGCGAATATAGGCTTCGAGTTCCGAGAGCTGGCGCGGGCTGGGAGGGATTCCAGGCTTCGGCTCCACGAAACGATCCATTTTTAAGCCCAGGAAATTCATCAGGTATATCCATTCATCGTGATATCCCAATACTTCCCTCCCTCGCAGCGCTGCTGTCTCGCGCTTCCAAACTTCTATGCTCGCATTCAATTGATCCAAAAATTGAGTCAAATGTTGGGAGTACACCGGGGCGTTAGCGGGATCGATCTCGCTTAGTTTGTCAGCGATGCTACGCGCGATGCGTGCGCCGTTATCGGGGCTCATCCAGTAGTGCGGATTTCCGAATAAGTGGATATCTCCCTGCGAACGGCTCACTGCCTGCTGCGGAACGTTCAACAGTGGGATTCCCTGCGATAGATCGAGTGCGCGCAGACCGCCCGGGCGAATCTCAGCCCGCGCTGCGGCATCGACCAAGGGGCCTCGCCAGGCTTCAAGGTCAAGCCCGCCATGAATAAACAGGTCCGCTCGCTTCAGACGAAGCACGTCACTGGGACGCGCTTCGATAAAATGCGGGTTAAACTGCGGTGGTGCGACCGAGGTTACGCTGACCAAATCGCCGCCGATACTCTTCGCGATCGAGGCAAATGAGGGCAGACTGGTGACCACCCGCAATTCGTTCGCGAACGCGGCAGATATCTGCCAAGAGAAAACAAGGGTGCAAAAAAGCGAAATGAGTTTTTTCATATAATCCTACTGCAATGCATGTTTGTGAGTGCCGATCGCGAATGTTCCCTGCAAGAAGAATATATTATTGCTGGATTCTTCCGCGTTATTGACGTGTTCGTACTGGAACCGCCAACGGGCAAACTCGCTCTGGTAGAACGTGAGGAAGGTATTCCACCCGATCGTCGCGGCGCGTGATCCATCAGTGCCGAGATCGATAGGTTGTACATAATCCCATCTTCCGCCGAAGGCCCAGCGCGGTGCGAAACGGTACTCGGCGAGGGAATACATACCCCACGGACTGTGCCGGAAGCCGTACGTATCGCTTTCCTCGCTCTGTTCCACGCCTTGCGAGCGATTCTGGAAGATGGCCTCAGATTTGAGAGTCAGCTTCTCTTCGCTATTGAACTTATGCGTATACACGAAGTCTGTTACCACTGCGTGCACGTCAGCAACCGCCTCATCGTTGCTCGAGCCGAGCATATAAGTCGTGCCAAGCTGAGCGCTGGAGTGATCTGAAATTTCCCAGAAGTTTTTGAGTCTTCCAAAATACGTCTGACGGCGCAGAGAAGTTCCGAACATCGTGCCATCTTCCCCCGTTCCGCCTTCCATCATGCCGAAAATTGCTTCATGGGTGACGTTCTCCCAAGGCAGTGGCAGATAGTTTGATACTTCAAGGCCCGTTTTGAACAAGCCCTCGATACCGAGGTAGTTCTGTATGACCAGCGGCTCATCGACGGTTTCAAGCGCGTCACGATGCATGGCTGAGGTTATGTCGATGCGTGGCCGCAC
>JAFLCA010000285.1 GCA_017302875.1 Deltaproteobacteria bacterium | reverse complement strand
TTCTCCCACTTACGATAGCGTATTTGCCATTTTGGATGTTTTCGCAGCCCCTCGATCCGACTGGGATCTACCTTGCGGCACTTCTTGTTAATTTCATCGCCTCAGCAGTTGGAGTGTGGGTCTTCGCGCGATTTTGCAGCGGATGGAGAGATTTGTGTGTTGGATTGCTCCTGCTGTTTAGTTCGCAAGCTTTCGCTCCATTTACTTCTTCGGGGCTGGAAACACCTTTAACATTGGCATTGGTCATCGTGTTCTTCTGCTTGTGTTTCGCACCACATTCCGAAACAAACGATCGACGTCCGTTACGTCTTTTCATGATTGCATCAATCTGCGTTTTGAATCGACTCGATAGCGCACTGCTGTTTATTCCGGCGTTGAGCCTGGAATCCTTTTGGGTGTGGAAGAATCTTGGCCACCGTGCCTTGCTTAGAATATGCACCCTTGCGGCCCTTCCGATCCTTGGCTGGATTTTCTTCTCCATAGTGTATTACGGCGCCCCCTTCCCCACCTCATATTACGCTAAGGTGGGGTTCGGCATGGACGACTCCCTGTTATGGCATTCTGGATTTAGCTACCTTGCTCTAAGCTGGGAAACCGATCCAATTACAATCCTGACCATTGTTTTCGCGGGACTGCTTTCTGCCACCTTACTTGCTTCAAACTGTCGCGAATCTCGGAATCAGAAACTAGCTCTAGCCTGGCTCGGAGCCATGCTGGGAGTAGTCTACGTTACTAAAATCGGAGGGGACTTCATTGGATTTCGTTTTCTCGCGGCTCCGTTTGTAATTTCCGCTTTGGTCGTACTTATTTCCATACGTAGTGCTCGCCCACGCTTAGCCGCCCTGACCCACCTCAGCGCAGGCGTGGCACTCCTACTCTATGTATCCCTCTGGCCGTCGTCGCCTTTGAGAACGCCGATCGACCTACCAGCTACGTTTGATGTCAAATATTACTATAAGCCTTCATCGCTGCTTTCATATTCCTTTGGCAGAAGATTCCCCTTTGGCGCTTTTCACTCTGTCCGAAGCGCCAAACATTGCGCAAGGCTGCCTCTGAAAGTCGGCCAAGTAATAAAAATGGAAGGTGGGCTTCGTGGCTTTTGCTCAGGTCCGCTAGCCCGCACCATTGACCCTCTCAGTATCACGGACCCTCTGATTGCAAGACTTCCAGCCCCTACAAACTTACAAACTTTTCTACCTGGACACGTGGTAAAGCCTGTACCGAGGGGATACTCAGAATCTCTACAGTTGAATGAAAATCTAATCAACGATGCTCAGTTACGTGAATTTTATGCAGCCTTGCGTTCCGCTATCACAGGCCCCCTTTTTACGTGGGAGAGATGGAAGGCGATTTGGAAGCTTAACGTGAGTTATGGCGGAAGATATCGGACCCCCTATCTTCCCACGGTCGATCCCCTACCCGCTGACAATCGCTAATTCAATCGCGTGAGCGTCGGTAATCTTTGGTAAACTCGCAGGATAGCGCGCTCAAGAGAGTTCGAGGCCAAGTCCGCTCTCCCCGCCAGAAGAGTGCGCCTGACTTCCCCCCCCCCGCCTAACACGTGTCTCTTTAGACACCTACCTAAAATGACCAAAACCTCCCTAACCCAACCCAGGCCAGGGGCACCAAAAGCACCATCGGACCTGTGCCCGACCTCTCGAAAAATATCAGTCTCGCTATGTTCCCTTGCGTGATAACCGTACATAACTACCATTTGTAGTGCTTTGAGGGGTGTATATGTGTGCAGCAGTAGCGGGCGTAGCCTTAACGGGGCAGTCTGATGTAGCAACGTCGAATGAATCCGAGCGAGGGTTTAGAGGAGCAGCGTTGGGACTTCCAGGGGCAGTTCTCTCGAGCGCCTCACCGATTGTCTTAGGGGAACCGGTCGAACCAGGCAAACTGCAAGCAGGCGGTGGGCGCCTTATCGAAGGCAGCTTGGCATCCGAAGCAGCTAGTCTTGAGCAAGCAAAGGCAGCACTCAAGGACGTGCAAACTCACCACCACTCAGGTGTGGAATTGACTGCCCGTCTCGGGCAGACCTGTAAAGATTTCGCTGCTCAAATCTATCCCTCCTTAGACGAAGTTACAAAAGTAGTCAGCTCCTGCAGCGAAATGCGCTCCAAGCTTTCGGGAGAAATGCGCGAGCAATTCGAAAGCGCTCTCTCCGCCGCAGCACGCGGGGGCCCTCTCTCGTCAGCGCTAAGCAACGCGCAGAATACGTTTGAACAACTATATACGCACGCCGATCTCTATATCGATGCTCTGCGAAATTGTATCGAGCCACGACTCTCCGGCCTCGCCATAGACAACGATTCGCGTGCCATGATCGATTCCGCCCTTACTGGACTCACCACTGCGCTGAAGGGCGCTGGATTGAAGACCGAAAATGCTTCCAACCAAAAGCGCATGGCAGAATTGTCCCAACAATTGCATGCAACCATCGACGATGCGAATGGATTGATCGATGCAAATGCAGTCCAAGCGGTTAAGGAGAGCTTTAGTAAGTATTTTGAAGTTGCCGGCACCAGGCTAAAGGGCTGGGATGTCTTTTGTGAGCACTTGGACCGATTAGCCAGCGCCGCCGAAAGCACCAACAGTGAATATGCCACAGCAGCAGCGGCGTTGCTTTCCATCGGCGGCACCGTTCGAGAAAAACCAGCCTACCCAATTGAGAATGTGGGAGCTGGCGGAACAGTATCGATATCCGCTCTATCATCCGAAATATTGGCTGAGATGGGGATCGACACCCCCGACACGACACCTCCTGACGTTGTCGAAATGAACAGACTGCTGCGCAAGGCAGCTCATGCAGCCCAGGGATTACCTCCTCCCCCGGCAGATTTTGTGGAAGACGATAGAGTTGAAAAGCTAGAAAAGTCGTCTCCCACCCATTTGGCGACCAGAGGCGACGTTCAAATCACAACCATAGAATATCGAAGAGGTGAGGAGCTCGTAGGCCGGGATATCGTCCTCAGCAATACAAAACTCAATACGGCGATCACTTTGCGTGCCGATTTCGATCAGTTCTGGAACTTAGACGAAAAAGAAACAGGCATGCGGCGGGACGCCTCAAGCAGAGAGTATGGACGCTCTGAAGCAGCCATGGCGTTTACCAAATTCGAGGCCGCCCTTGGAAAACTCCCCAACGCCAGTCGCG
>JAFLCA010000284.1 GCA_017302875.1 Deltaproteobacteria bacterium | reverse complement strand
ACGCAGGGATTCAACTGCGAGGGGGTGGATTCCTTCGAGCAGCAACACTTTAATTTTGCTTTTTGGGTACGAGAGTTTCATGGGCAAGTTTTCCGCATACAAGACTTCTTCGAGCGTTTTTGCGACTCGATCAGCTGAATCGACCACAATTTGCCGCGCGATATTCTCTGTGAAGGCGATAAACTCATGCACCATGCCTGACTCCTTCATCTGGTAGTCAGTCAGGCCATCGCCGATCACATAGACACGTCCTTTGGGTTTGAGTCGCTTGAGCTGTTCGACTTTGCCGCGTTCTTGTGAAAGCACATTGCTCGTATCGAGTCCGCTGACGTTTCCGTCGGCATCAAAGCGGAAGGTATTCGCAAAGACGTGTTCAGGTTTTATCCCCAAGTCCTGTACAACGGGGACCACATATTCCCTAAACCCGCTGGTGACAACGAAGATCTGCTTAGCGAATTTTTTGAAGAAGGTCTTGTTGCGTCGAAAGGAGGGGCTAATCTGTTTCTTGAGTTGCTTCACCAGCTGCTCGATATGTGAGCGCTTAGCTTCCAGTAGCGCTAGACGCTGTTGTAGAGATTCGCTTATTGAAATCTCGCCCTCCATGCCCTGGCGGGTGATTTCACGGATGCGAGCTACGATTGAGTCACACTCTGGATGGCCGCGCAGCGATATAAGAGCCAATTCGTCCAAAGCCTCGACTTGAACGAGGGTACTGTCAAAGTCGATGATGAAAATCTTGTCGTTTTTCTCGCGAGTCGGGGCCATACGCTTTCTTGATTAAGTTCCCGAAGTAGGGCGTCTAAACGCCCCTCAATTATCACTACCAGTCGCGCCACTAGTTGTAACTCAACCTCAGGTTAATTAGAATCGCCGTACCTCATATTTCGGAGCTGAATTGGACTACCAAGCACTCTTTTCGGCGCATATACCCGCAGATTCCATTCTGAGCCGTCCAGACGACCTGGCTTTCTATGGGAAAGATTCCGCCCAGCAGTTTAAGGCGGCAGCGTCCCTCGTTTTAATGCCCGGCACAGTCGAAGAGATTAAGAAGATTCTTGCGATCTGCAATCAAAACAAAATTGCGCTAGTTCCTTCAGGCGGACGCACTGGTTATAGCGGCGGGGCTACCGCAGAGCACGGAGAGGTAATCATTTCTCTTGCACGTCTGCATAAGATTAAGAGCGTTGACGTGTCGGATCGCACTATGGTTTGCGAGCCGGGGGTTACGACGGAGGCCGTACGCCTCGAGGCGGCCAAGCACGGATTATTTTATCCCGTGGACTTTGCAAGCAAAGGTTCCAGTCATATCGCCGGGAATGTTGCGACAAACGCCGGTGGAATTCGCGTCATTCGATACGGCAACACCCGCGATTGGGTATTGGGCTTGAAGGTGATTACCGCAGCAGGAGAGGAGCTGGCGCTGAACGGTGCGCTCTATAAGAATGCGACGGGATACGATCTGCGAAACCTCTTTATAGGTTCCGAGGGCACGCTTGGAATTATTACCGAGGTGACCTTGAAGCTGACCTCTCCTCCCAAAGATTTCACAACTGCATTATGCGGAATTTCCGACGCAGCGGCCTGTTTGCAGCTATTGCGCGCTCTGCGATCCGCCGGTTGTACGGTGAATGTGATCGAGTATTTTGAACGCAATGCGCTCGAGCTTGTTGTCGCGCATGCGGGGTTACTGGATCCCTTCCGCGCCGCGCACGCCGCTTATGTTCTGCTCGAAGTCGAAACGGAATTTCCAGCGCAGCGCGAGCGCTTCGCCGAGCTGATGCTCGAGCTGGTTGAATCCAAGGTGTTGGCCGACGCCGTTGTTGCTGAATCCCAAAAGCAGCAACAAAATTTGATGGCCCTGCGTGAACGTATCAGTGAAACCATTGGCCGTCAGCATGTGCCGCACAAAAACGACATCGCCGTGCCGGTTTCTTCTCTGCCACAGTTTTTGAGCGCGTTCAGAGAATGCTTGCGCGCGAATTTTCCAAATTTCGAGCTTATCATTTTCGGACATGTTGGCGACGGCAATCTGCACGTAAATATCTTGAAGCCGAAGGGCATGGATGAGAAAACATTCTTTGCCGCCTGCGACCAGGTTGATACGAAAACCTTCGAAGTAGTGCAGAAGTTCAACGGCACAATCTCGGCTGAGCATGGCGTCGGCTTGCTCAAAAAGCCGTATTTGCATTTTACTCGCTCGGCGCAAGAAATTGAGTTGATGAAAAAAATTAAGCGACTCTTCGATCCGAACGGGATTCTCAATCCTGGGAAGATTTTTGATTAAGAGGGGAAGCACGCATCTGTCTTTGCGAGGCTTTCCTTATGTCTCCGAGGAATCGCAACGTAATTCAGTGGAGCAAGGACTATCAGTGGATCCTGATCGGGGGATTGCCGCGCTGTGGTTATGGCTGTGTCAATAGTGGAGCAGATTTTCCGCTCGCAATGACAAGGCTGGGCTGCCTTGAAGTTGCGTCTGTGTCATTGCGAGGGCTCATGCCCGAAGCAATCCCCCGATAAGGATCCTTAGGCGCTTCTATTGCCACTGTTGTTGGTTGCGATGTGTTCCTCGCTCCTCGGAGGGATCGTAACGTAATTGAGTGGAGTAAGGACTATCAGTGGATCCTGATCGGGGGATTCCGCCTTCGCTAAAGCTGCGGCGAGACAAGTGCCGCGCTGCGGTTATGGCTGGGTCAATAGTGGTGCAGATTTTCCGCTCGCAATTGTATAGGTTACGTATTTCAGTAACAGAAACTGAAGAACGACGACGGGCTTACCCCGCCCTCTGAATTAGCCGATAGAGGTGTGCTCCTAAGACATCAAGCTTCTGAAAGGCGACTGAGTCTGTTAGCTCTGCCAGACTCAGTATCGCCTGACACTCCCTTAGAGACCCAAAGGCAATATGAAAGAATCTGACCTGATCTGGCCTGGTAGGCTTCCCTCTGCCTTCAGCTAAGTTAAGCGCTATAGAACTAGCGGCACGAACTAACTGCTCTCTTAGCTCGCGTGGAAGCTTTAGTGTTCGCGCTACTTGGTAGAACTCTGAAGCAAGATTGCTGGGAGCAGCGAACAGCAATCTGCTTACTGCTATCGGAATCAGAATCAGCTATCTGAATCCGATAGCAGTATCAGAGGATGCGTTAAGCTTCTACCGTAGCGTGCGAACACTAAAACTACCCACGCACCTAAGAGAGCAATTACAGCGTGCCGCTTCCAGTGTTGCGC
>JAFLCA010000283.1 GCA_017302875.1 Deltaproteobacteria bacterium | reverse complement strand
TATTCCAGAGGATATGGCGGACTTTACGCAACGATTATTGGAAGATGCCCCAGCACGGCGGGACTTTGGATCTAAGGGCAGAAAGGAATTCGAGGAGCGTTTCACGTTAAAAGCAGTCGTTGACCGTTATGAAGCTCTTTACTATGAGCTTGTTGACATCAAGACACCGAAAAGTGTTGCTGCTTGATAGATTAGGACTTTAAAAATGTTGCCAGATACGAAGTCGCAAAATCGTCCGAGTAAAATTGCAAGGGTCAATCTTGCCATTTTGACGTTCAATGCCCTCGATTACACCAAGATGTGTATCGAGAGCATCTCGAAGAATACGCGCGTGCCTCACAATATATTTATTCTCGATAACGGATCAACCGACGGTACGCGAGCCTGGCTGCGCCAGCAGAATCAGGAGAATTTGTACTGGGAAGACGCGCCTTCAAATCTAGGTGTTCCCGGGGGCCGTAACTATCTAATTAACATCATCCAGCCTTTTCTCCCCGATGACGGTTATATCGTTTTCTCCGATAACGATATGGAATTGAAGGAAGGTTGGGACACACAATACCTTTCGTTCTTTGAAGATCATCCTGAGGCTGGAATTGCAAGCGCCTTCGGTCATCGCATGATTGTTCGAAAATATCATCGCGAGCTTTTGCCAGCCCCGGCTTACACTGCACCCGTAGATGTGGCATGTGGAGGGTTTGCTTGTTGGATTCGTGCAAAAGCTTTGAAGGCTGTTGGTGGATTCGATGAAAATTTGGGGCTTTTCTGGCACGAAGACGACGATTTTTCTTTGAGGACCATTGGTGCTGGTTGGGACGTTTATGCCCTTCCGCACGTGAATGTGGTGCACCACGAGCATAAGTCAGGCGCAGCCAACCCTGGAATTAAAAGTGGAGGCTCGCCTAAGAATCAGATTTATCTGTGCGAGAAGTGGCGTAAGCTTGGTCTTGTCGATTCGCAGGGCAGAATTATTCGCCGTTTTTCGCAGGATGTCGTGAAGCCTGCGAAATCACTCAACATGGGTGGCTTTCATTGGTTGCGTCCCGAAGCAACTCTTATTGCACCACAATCAAACGGTGCGATGCTTTCCTTTTCGATGGCCTGCGCACGTAAGGAATACTACGACACATTTCCATTTTCAACCGAAGTGCTAACCCCTGCTGGGTCAATGCGCTTTACCTTTTCTCAGAGCGATGAAACCCACGAGATCTGCATTCAGGCTGACGCTGGATCTAAGATTACCATAAAGAGCTCAGCTTCATTCAGTCCGGCTATGTCAGGACTTGGGGCGCATTGCCAAGGTGCTCTTGGAGTTCGATTAAATGGTTGGCCCGGGCCTCTCATGCTTGCTTCCGATAACAAGCCAACAGCAACTGCTGACTCTGTCGCCTGGTTCTCGTCAGCATTCGACACAGATAGATATTCAGAGCTTGCACGCGCGATCGTCCCTGCTCTTAAAAAACAGAATCCTACTCTTTCTTTTCATTGCCTTGGTAGTAATGAACAAATAGTTTCGGAGATTCAAAGCGAGCCTCTTTGGGTCGGGCAATGGCAAGAAATCTTCAAGAAAAATTCTCCAGCAAAGAATTGCATTGTTGCAGCAGATCCCCTTACCTCTGAGGGCACCTGCCTCTATCAGTGGGTTCGTGAAAATAATCCTCAATTACAGCGATTAATTGGATTTGTTCTTCTTGAAGAAGGCGCGGTGTCTCAAGAATGGATTGAAGCGGCCATGATTGCAGACGAAATCTGGCTTCTTACAGAAAAGGAGAAAAAGATTCTCATAGATGCTGGAGCTGACGCTCATAAGCTTTGGGTTATCCCGATCGGAGTATCGGAGGAATTTGTGACTCGGTCTCGTGATGTTTCTTCCGCGGCGTTGTTGGACGGTCGCATTTGCTTCTACGCACAGGTTGATTCTGCGCATGACCCATTCCTTCGAACTTGCGTGCAAGCAATCACTTCTGCTTTCTCTGTTGAAGATGGAGTTGCCCTTCTTGTCAGCATTTCACCTACTGGAGTCCAGCTACCTCCCGACTTTATCAAAGCAGTTTCCGGTAATCCGAATCTAGAACCCGAGAAGCGTGCTCCGGTATTCACCGTGAGTCCTTACGCTCAGCCTGGAACGAAGCGGAAAATTTTTGATGTAGTACACTGCCTTCTGACCTCTGCTCCTACGCAGCGACGCCTCGAGGTTCTCGAAGCGTTAAGCTCTGGTCTACCGTGCGTTTACCTAGACCCTTCCACTGAGCAATCTAAAGTTCTCTCTTTAGCGGAGGATAAAGAAACTCTTCTCACGCTTGGAATGAATCCCGTAGGTAGCGAAGTGGCGCTTGGAAACACGGCTGTTCAAGGACTTATCGCTCAGCTTCAACGTGTGCGATCGGAGCATGCGGCTCTCAAAAATGAAGCTGCGCAGCGCGCATGGAATATGCGTACCGCTGTCGCTGACTCAGAAATGATTCGTTGGATAGATGCGCGTCTCGCTAATCCGAGTGCGCAGGCCGTAGTAGCGAAGCCTACCATGAGCGAAACAATTATCCGTGAAGTGGTAACGCCACTTGTGGTGGGTATTGATGCCCGCACGTTGACCTATGCCGAAACAAGAGAGCGAGGAATAGGTCACTACACTATAAATCATTTAGCAGAGATTTTTCGACAACGGCCGGAGTGGAATTTTATCCTCTATCGCAATGCTGGTGAGACGAGCGATGCGCTCGATAAGTTACTTGAGCACCGCAATGTGCGCCTTGGAAATATGGGCGAACAGCATCATGACAATTTGGATCTCTATCATATTGCCGATCCGATGACGATTCTTCCGGGGTTTGATTCTCCCTTTCTTACGGCTCCAGCAGTTCCAACGAGCGCTGTGTTTTTCGATCTTATTCCGCTGGTGAAGCGCGACATGCATTTTGATTGCTGGAAAGATTGGACTAAAACTGCTTATATGCGGCGCTTGAATGAATTGAAAGCTTCAGATGTTGTGGCTCTGTCAATTTCTGAATGCTCGCGCGTGGATCTCCATCGTCTAACAGAATTTCCTCTTGAACGCGCTGTGACTATTATGGCTGGCATTAATCGTAGCAATCTTGGTGGCACGCCAAGTTCGGAAGCACTGCAGAGAATAAAGGAAAAGTTTGGGTTGCATTTGCCGTTCTTTATGTCCGTCGGCGGACTAGATGGGCACAAAGGCTTCGTGGCAACTGCACAAGCTTACGCCACCTTAAGATCTTCTAA
>JAFLCA010000282.1 GCA_017302875.1 Deltaproteobacteria bacterium | reverse complement strand
CATTACATCGCAGTCAAAGAGGACGTCACCGAGAAGAAACGCCTCGTCGAGGAACTGGATCGCCACCGCCACCACCTCGAGGACCTCGTAGCCCAGCGCACCGCCGAACTGGCCCAAGCCCGCCAGCGTAGGAGGCAGCGGCTACGGCGCAGGAGAGCTATTGCGCTATCTAACTGCGCACCCCCACGTGAGCATTGCCAGCGTTGTCTCCTCCTCGCAAGGCGGAGAACTCATTACCAAAGCGCACCCCCATCTTTCAGGGTTCTACAGCGGGCTCAAATTTGAGAGTGCCGTTAACTGGGAACGTCTGAAAACATTTGAGCAATGCGTTATATTTTTAGCCTTACCGCATGGGCACAGCGGAAAATTCATACATGCGCTGGGAAATTCCCCGCACAAGGATCTGCGCATCATCGACTTAGCTGCGGATTTTCGTCTTGGCGATGAGACTGTGCATGCGTGCACCTATCCCGACGTCCAGTTCGACGCGCCGCTGCGCGAAAGCTTTGTATATGGTTTGCCCGAACTTTCTCAAGGAAGGATTAAATCGGCGAACCGCATAACTAATCCGGGCTGCCTTGCCACGGCATCGATACTTGCAGCTGCTCCACTGATCGAGAATTACCGCGAACAGATTGTAGGCAGCCTTTGCTTTGATGCAAAAACAGGAACCTCTGGCGCTGGACGAGCCGCGCAAGACTCGATGCATCATCCGCTGCGCCACGGAAATTTCGAAGGATACAAAATCCTCTGTCACCGTCATGAACCCGAAATTCGCCAAGCACTAGCGCTTGGCGATCAAGAAACTCCTTGCATGTTCGTGCCCCACCTCTTGCCGACTGCTCGCGGAATCTTTGTGACCCTTTACGCGCAGCTGCGAGAACGCGTTTCTCAAAAGGAAGTACTAGCGCTGTATCAGAAGCGTTTTGCCAAGGCGTCTTTCGTCCGCTTCCGCGACGGGTCTCCTTCGCTGCATGAGGTTGTCGGCACGAATTTTTGCGATATCTCAGTTTTCTGCCGCGACTCTCAAGTGGTGGTTCTCGCCGCTTTGGACAATCTCGGGAAGGGAATGGCGGGACAGGCCATTCAGAATATGAACCTTATGCTAGGCATGGAAGAAACTACCAGCCTTATGCAACCGGCGCTCGGAATACTGTAGGAGATCATATGCGGACACCATCCGAGATCGATGCGCTCTTCCATACCACCTACGCACGGAATCAAATCATACTCGAGCGCGGTAAGGGCTGTCGTCTGTGGGATACAAGCGGCAAAGAGTATCTCGACTTCTTTGCTGGTATCGCCACGGCGTCTCTGGGCCACGACCATCCGGCTATCTGCGAGACGCTAGCCAAACAGAGCGCTCAGCTCATGCATGTTTCCAATTTGTATTATTCGCTGCCGCAAGCCGAACTCGCCGCATGGTTCACCAAGCACTCCTGCGCCGATCGAGCCTTCTTTTGTAATTCAGGCGCAGAAGCGAATGAAGCTGCCATCAAGCTCACGCGCAAGTACTCGCATGCTAAGCATGGTTCGGCTATCCCGATAATTCTGACTGCGCAGCAGAGCTTCCACGGCAGGACTCTTGCCACTCTAACTGCGACCGGGCAGACAAAATACCAAAAAGGTTTCGAGCCGCTCGTAGCCGGATTCGAACACGTCCCTTTCAACGACATCGCAGCACTTGAGGAAACCGTTCAGAAACTTACCCAAGCAGGGAAGTCAGAGCGGGTTTTCGCGGCAATTTTACTTGAGCCCTTACAGGGAGAAGGTGGAGTCACGCCTGGTCAACGCGACTATTTTCTTGCCGCGCGTCAGCTTTGCGATAAACACGGCGCACTGCTTATTTTCGATGAAATTCAGTGCGGCATGGGACGCTCGGGAAAGCTGTGGGGCTACGAAAAATTAGGCGTCGAGCCTGACATCTTTACAAGCGCTAAAGGCTTGGCAGGAGGCTTTCCGATTGGCGCAATGGTGGCGAAAGAATCTGTTTCGGTATTCCAGCACGGAGAACACGGCAGCACGTTCGGCGGCAATCCACTTGCGTGCGCAGTAGCCTGTACGGTCGCCGGGATAATCGGCGCTTCTTCCTTTCTTGAGCAAGTCGAAAAGAAGGGTACCGAACTTCAGAACGGTCTAACTAAACTGCTGACGAAATTCCCAAACCATTTGCAGGGAACACGCGGTTGGGGACTGATTCAGGGATTAGTCTTAAAGGAAGACAGCGAACTTACCACGAGCATCCTTAGCGCCCGTGCGCTAGAACACGGCTTATTGCTGATTGGGGCTGGGCCTAAGGTCGTGCGCTTGGTTCCGCCGCTCATTATTTCAAGTGCAGAAATTCAGGAAGGCTTAGAAATACTGGAAAGGATACTCGCGCAATGAAAAAACCTCGTCGCACCAAGACGCGCCTTAAGAGCTTTACTGATCTGGATGGTGTTTTTGCCGGCGCGACCGGTTGCGGCATTAAAGTGGGCCGAGACGATCTGGCCTATATATACCTGCCCGAGGCTTATAGCGCCGCCGCGGTATTTACTCAGAACCTGACCGCCGCTCCCTGCATACAGTATTCAAAGGGAGTCCTCAAAAAAGGCAAGCTGCGCGGAATCATCGTCAATGCCGGGTGCGCTAATGCCGCAACTGGAGCCCAAGGATTTCGCAACGCACGTGCCACTGCTCAACGCGCCGCTCGTCTTGTAGGTTGCCGCGCCGATGAAATTGCCGTGGCTTCGACCGGAATCATCGGGAAACAGCTACCGATGGACAAGATTAATTCGGGATTAGACGAGCTGTTTGGCCGCCCGCTCGCAAAGGAAGGCTCACGGGTTTCGCGCGCCATCATGACGACAGATACTTTTCCGAAACAGATTTTTCTTCGTCGCCGCATCGGCTCACAGTTTGTGAGCGTTTCCGGAATCGCAAAAGGTGCCGGGATGATCGCGCCAAACATGGCAACCATGCTCGGCTTTTTGGTTACTGATGCTCGAATCAGCAAGGGTCCATTCCAGAAGATGTTGCGCGGGGCAGTCTCGGATTCTTTCAACATGACTTCGGTCGACACAGATACTTCTACAAATGACATGGTGATGGCTTTTAGCACGGGCAAAGTGCCTCTTTCTGGGAAGAAGCACCTCCTTGAGTTTGCTCTTCTGCTCACCGAAGCCTGCCAGGAACTTTCAAAGCTCATTGCACGCGATGGTGAAGGTGCTACCAAGCTTATTGAAGTAACCGTCACGAATGCCAAAAACAAAGAGCAAGCCCGCAAGATGGCTCTGAACGTGG
>JAFLCA010000281.1 GCA_017302875.1 Deltaproteobacteria bacterium | reverse complement strand
CTCCTTTTATCGAGGCAGCGATTCTGGCGAAGATAATAATGATTGGTGACGCGATACATGTGGGACGCCGACTCAAGAACCAACCATTGGCACTCATAGCGCTTTATCGCACGATCGCGTTCAGCCTCCTGGTTATGCTGTTCTGCTTCGCGGAGCATATTGTTGAATCGAAAATTCACGGCGGGACTATAGCCGACGGCATCGCGGAGATTACCAACAAGGGCATATATGAGATTCTTGCCTGGTGCGTGGTATTCTTCGCCGCGTTTTTACCCTTCTTTCTCCTGAAGGAAATTGAAAACGCCTTCGGGACGGAAAAGGTTCGTAGAATGCTCTACAAGAAGCCTCGTGCCGAATAGCCTCTTTAGACCTTTTTATTTGGCAGTGGCTGCGCAAATGAGAGAGCCTCCGTCCAACTCGCTCTGGCTTAGCGAATCGAAACGGAGGCCCCTTTGTTCTTATTCCAACGCCGTAGGCTAGTCGGACCTCTCTACGCAATACTGCTGAAAGTTCTCCGCCGCTTGGTCAATTGCCTCACTTCGACACATGTCAAATCCGTCTAAGCGCGATCCTTCGCATTCCGCGCGGATCTCGCCCATAACATCGGATTCCATGTCGATCGTCATTTCGATGTCTACACGTGGAGAACAGGAGATACCCGAAAGATTCGGAGTAGGCTCCTCGATATCTCCCTCATAGAAGCTATCATCATCAAACGAGAACCCCGATACCAATGTTGCCTCTTCACTGTTAGGCGACGAAGCGTAACCAGTATCACGGAACTCGCTCGCACCGACAAAGGTGTCCGAACCATTCTCACGCTCGAAGCTCATCAGAGCCCCTCCTGAAAGGAAGCGCAGATCCGCGACCGAGGCTCCCGCGAAGTTCGACACCGAGTAAGACTTTTGAATTTCCTCGCTCCGTATCGCACGGTGCTTCGAGATGATTCGATTATCGGCGGTAACTTTTATCTCGCTGACACGGCGCTCTTCACCGCCACCTCCCCTCGAAGTAGCAAGACGATCGCGCGTGCCGTCAAAGGTAATGTCGCCTTCTTCGAACTTAAGGAATCCCCGCACAGTTCCGGAGTAACTCCCTTCCTCGTTGAGGTTGTAGTTGCTCGCTATATAGTCACCGGAGAGTTTAACCACTCCGCTTTCACGCGAGATAATCTCGTTGTTCTGGCAGTCCCAAAGATCGAAACGATACAGGTTGCCGGCTGCGTCATTCTCGCCGCGCGACGATATCTTGATGAACATCTCCGCACTTTCGCCTTCCATAGTCGCCTGGATAATTCTCGACTTCGATCCAGCCGGAGTATCGAACAGCTTCTTCACTCCCCCAGAAGGCACTGAACCACGGGTAATGCGCGCTGCCCCCGAAGAGAACGCGGTTGAGTTCGGAATTCTCTTAAAGTAGCACAGGCTTGTTCCGGCCTGCTGAATCTCACTTATCGCATGCCCCACATCTTGCAACATGTAACACGCAGTCTGTCCCGCAGATTCACCATCAACCGAACTTCCCCAGAACTCGTTGCATTGCTCCTCAGTGGGGGAGCCGGAATTGATACCGTCAATCACTCCGGCGCGCCAAAAGAGAGTCGTCGGATCCATGGAAGGTACGTCGGGAATTACGGGCGCAATGCCACTTACCGCCATAGCGTTCAAGGCACGCCCGAGCCGACTAGCACCGGCACCGCTTTCTTTGGTCATTTCGCTTACATCAGGAAGCTGACTAAGGCTCTTCAGCGACGCTCTCGGAATAATACCGGCGCAGGCTGCCTTATGCTCGGCGCTTGCCTTCTTGAAGGCTGAATAGGTGGTGCCGGAGACTTTCTTTACAGGCACCCACTTCGAAGATGGAGAACCACACAGCACTTTTTTGCTGTCAACCGTGACCTTCTGCACCTTCCCCTTTGCGAGCTGATAGCTTGGCGCTGCAAATGCGCTCGAGCAACATAGGCCTGAAACAAGCGCTAGGACGACCGTCCGCGAAAAGCCTTTTCTCATATTTGATTCCCCCGTGAATAATCCAGGGGGTGTATCGGAGCGGTTAGCTCGAAGCTGTATATTTCCGTGCGGAACTCCCGTAGTTTTCTGGAATGGGTCGCTATATCGAATTTGCCGCAAGAAAAGCGAAGACCCACGGTGTTTGAAAAACGGGTACGAAGGAAAACTCTACGAAATATTCCTAGCTCGCCCGAAAGAGCGGCGACCTAAAAAGCCGCAAAGGACGATGCTTAGAATCCAAGCTTCTCGCTACTTGCGTTTATCCATGCAGCAAGCGCTTCTACGTCATGTTCCGATCCCCCGCCGCGTAGGCAGATAAGACCGATAGTCCGAGACGGGGCGGGGTTCTTGAAGTGAAGGAACGCGACTCCATCGCGGCTGCGCTTTTCACTCACTGCCATGTGCGGGACTACGGCATATCCCACGCCACTTGCTACCATATACAGTAGCGTCTCCAGACTCGTCGAATGCACAGTCTTGGCCTCGCGCGCGGAACTGCCGCAGCTTTCCAGAGTTTGTTTGCGGAGACAGTGCCCCTGCTCCATTACCAGCAGCTCATCTTCCTTCAGCTCAGAAATCGCGACTCGCTTTCGCTGCGCTAGCCGATGCTCAGTCGAAAGACCGAGCAAAAGTTCTTCCTGAAAAAGCGGCGTTTCTTTAATTCTTGCGTGCGGAACGGGCAACGCAACAAAAGCAGCATCAAGCGAACGATCAACAAGCATCTGCGTGAGCGCATCGGTGCGCGCTTCTGAAAATGCCAGCTCAAGCTGCGGGTACGCCCGCAGAAGCGGTCGCAGCAACTTCGGAATTAGATAGGGACCGATGGTTGGGATGAACCCTACTCGGAAATTTCCGGTCAATGGCGGCCTGAGTTCCGACTGCGTATTAAGTTTCCCAAGCGCCACAAGCACACCGCGAGCCTTCTCCACCACAACTCGCCCTTCACTGGTAGTTCTGCACGAACGTGAATTTCGCTCGAACAACTTACTGTCGAGGGTGTGCTCCACCTTCTTGATAATTGAAGAAAATGCCGGCTGACTTACCGCGCAGGCGGAAGCTGCGCGATGGAAGTTTCCAATGTCGGCGAGCAACACGAGCGCGCGCAAATCGCGAATCGTGAGGCCGTCAAGTCGATTGATATTCATAGCCTATCAGTCCGATAAGAATAATCGATTATACTTATTGCCCATCTCAGTACAAGATGCCCGCAGGTTTAGATCAAGGACTCACCATGAATTGCTACCTATGCTCGAAGGAACCGCCTCGTGGCGGTGCGGCGGCGTTTTCTCAAACGTCGGCGATTGCACTCTGTTCAGCGTGCTCGGTCG
>JAFLCA010000280.1 GCA_017302875.1 Deltaproteobacteria bacterium | reverse complement strand
CAGGCCAAAGTAGTTTCGTCGCCGCAGGTTCCGTCTCTCGAAGTTTTTGCTGAAACTTCCGCGCTTCTTAAGAAGGGCGTTGAAGATGCAGTTTTCCCCGGCGCAGTGCTGCTTGTGGCGAACGGTGGGCAGGTCATATTCAAGGAAGCTGCCGGATTCAAATCGTATCAGACCTCGAAGAATCCTTCTCCGCTGCCGATGACCATCGATACGGTATTTGATGTTGCATCGCTGACAGCCACTGTTATTACCACCACGATTTTGATGAAGCTTGTCGAAGCAAATCAAATTCGTTTGGATGATCGGATCTCGCGCTACATTCAGCCCTTCGGAGTGTTTGGTAAATCTCCTATTACGCTGGCGCAGGTGCTTACGCATCGTTCGGGCCTCCCGCACTGGATGCCGTTCTACGAGGACTTGCTGCGAGAGAATGCCGGCGCGCGTATGGGGATTCTTACCAGCAAGGGCTCGCGCGAATTTATCTACAATCAGATTAATCGCTGCGAACTGAAATTCGAGCCTGGCACGAAGCAGGTTTACAGCGATGTCGGGCTCATTCTCCTTGGGCATCTTGTTGAAGTTTTAACTGGTATCACGCTTGAGAAGGCAGCTCAGCGTTATGTAATTCAGCCCCTTGGTCTCAAGAGCACGAGCTTCGTTGATCTTTCTATGATGAAGCGGCGCGGCATTCATCCGGTAACCGATCTGATTGCTCCGACCGAAGACTGCTCGTGGCGTAAGCGTATGCTGTGCGGCGAAGTGCATGATGATAACGCTTGGGCGATGGGCGGAATTGCAGGACATAGCGGATTATTTTCCACTGCCGCAGATATGCATTTGTTTTGCCGTGAGCTGTTAGCCGCTTTCCATCGTCAAAGCAATTACACCTCGCGCAAAGCGCTTGAAGTATTTTGGGCACCGACAGGAAGCGAAGGGGAGTCTGCGTGGCGATTGGGCTGGGATGCTCCGAGCGAAGAGAACGGCATGAATACTTCACACTTAAGTAAGAATGCGGTCGGAACCTGCGGATTTACGGGCTGCTCTATCTGGCTTGAGCCGCTGCACGGATTAGAGATTGTTTTGATGTCAAATCGCGTTCATCCAAGCCGCTCGAATAAGAAAATTCGCGCTTTCCGTCCCCAAATTCACGACGCAATTCTCAAGGCTGTCGAGAAGCTCTAGACGGCTGACCTTAGCTCAATAGCTTCAGTACGAGGTCAGGCTGTTGTGAGGCCTGTGCGAGCACCTGTGCGGCTGTCTGCTGCAGAATCCTATTTCGAGTGAGCTGTGCTGACTCGGCTGCGATATCGGCGTCTTGAATTCGTCCAGCGGCGGCAAGGAAATTTTCTTTTGAAGCAGTAACCGTGCTGAGTGCGCTAGCGATTCGACTTTGATCCGCGCCGATTCTTCCGCGAGCGGTTCCCAATCCGCTTTGGGCAGCGTTAAATAAATTCATCGCATATAGGGCATCGGCGCGACTAGTAAGGGAGAATGCTCCAAGGGATGAAGTCGTGGTGGTGTTGGTTAGGCTTGTATAGTTGTTGCCATCATTAAGATCAGTGAAGCTGAGATCTGATACACCATCGCCATTGAAGTCAGCTACGGCCAATCCAGTTGCGTAGCTAACGCCTGACGCAAAGGACTGGGGGGTCCCGAATGTTCCATCTCCATTTCCGTAGGCGACCCTGGGGGATCCAGTGTTTCCACTAGAAATTAGATCGACCTTTCCATCTCCGTTTAGGTCCGCGAGGCTGCTGCTATAGCCTCCGCTTCCATAGAGGCTCTCGGTGGAGAAAGAGTTGGATCCTTGATTCAAGTAGACGCTATTCTGTCCGTCGCCCTTTCCGACAACAATATCGAGGCGACTGTCGCCATTGAGGTCATACAGCAAGATGTCTCCAATATAGGATCCATCGAATGAGTTTAGGTTCACATTGCTGCCACTGCTAAGTGTGCCGTTGCTGCCAGCAAAGTATACGGTCGCAGCTGAATTGGTGACCCCGCCCGCTACAACATCTAGTTTCCCGTCGCCGTTCAGATCTCCTACGGCGAGAGAGTAGATGCTGCTTGAGAAAGTCCCAGCATCACCCTTGATCGTGTCAAACGTACCGTCTCCATTTCCGAGTGAGATTCTAATTATTCCGGAGTCATCACCAGTGATCAGATCGACTTTGCCGTCATTGTTCCAGTCAGCAAGCGCGAGCCCTCCAATATTGTATTGGTCATGGGCGATCGGGGATTTAAAACTCCCGTCTCCATTGCCAAGATACGTATAGGTGCTTTGGCCTGCTGCGACGATATCGGTGATACCGTCACCGTTTACATCAGCGGTTTGGATCTGTGCGACGAGCCCTAGTTTAGCCGAGGCGCCAATAACGGTAGATCCTTTAAAGGAACCATCCCCATTACCAAGCTGGAGCAGAATACCGCCGGTGTTACTGTCCTCCCGAACAAGATCCAGAATCCCATCGTTGTTGAAGTCGGCGCTTACGACTTCGTATGAAGTGATGGCTGAGCTCGATGAGATCTTGCTTGTAAAAGATCCGGTTCCTTTATTTGCAACAGAAAGGTTGGAAGGATCCATGTAGAGCGCGGCATTTGCAGAAGTATTCCCAGCTTGCAGACGAATACGGCCGGTTGATTCATCAAGGACGTTGATGCCGTTGAATTTAGTGGTTGCCACCAGACGGTTAAACTCGGAGCGCAGCTTCTGCGCTTCGTTGTCCAGGGCACGGCGCTGGGTGGTGCTGTAGGATCCGTTTGCCGACTGAGCTGCGAGCTCTTGCAGTCGCGTGATGACGGTAGAGAGTTCCCCTGCGGCACCGTCAGCGATTGCCAGTGCGCTAATGGCGTCATTTAGATTCCGCATCGATTGCGTATAGATGCGAGCTTTGGAGTTGAGGCCGGAGGCGATGGCGAGTCCTGCGGCATCGTCGCTGGCGCGGTTGATGCGCTGCCCGGACGATAGACGCTCGCTAACGCGCGCGAGGCTGTCCGTGGCTGTGCCGAGTTGGCGCAGTGCCCCGAGCGTAGCGATGTTCACACCAAGACCGATCATTCAAAACTTCCGAATGTGCGTGAAGTACTCCCGGGGCAAAGGGTACACACGTCTTCCCTGTAAGATCGGCAGGTTAGCTGGATTTCTCGACCGGAAAAACGGGTCAAACGGTAGCGGGAAAGAGTAGAGAATTTAATGACTTACGACGCTGCTGTCGAATTGAGCAGCGTTCTCTTTCAGAATCAGTGGGGTACCTGAGGAACTAGTGCGGGAATCTGTGCTGCAGCATTTACCCGATTATCTCCAGCGCGATCGTAACGCACTTCAGTGGAAGAAGGGGTATCAG
>JAFLCA010000028.1 GCA_017302875.1 Deltaproteobacteria bacterium | reverse complement strand
CCCTCCGGCCACGATGGACGCTTCGGGAAATATCGTTTAATCAGATGGGACCAATTTATTCCGCTATGACATCTCGACTCGAGTTGCCACGAAACTTACTAACAGCTCGGTGCAAACTAGTTACAATGGCCTTCAAATCAGTGCCGATGGTTCGCGATTGGCCTTTACCTCGACGACTCAGTTCACGGATGGGGCTAGTTTTTCCGAGGCGGTTGGCTCTGTCGGCTCGGCCCGTCTTTATGCGGTTGATCTTTCGTCGTCTACACAGACCGTTCGCCGAGTCGCCCAAGCAACCTTTGGATTGAGTGCAGGAAAACAATTATCGCTAAGCAGCGATGGATCCAAAATTTTCTTCGCATCAAGCTCCAACTTGGTGGGAAACAACGCCGATGGTAACTGGGAAATTTATGGCTCAGATCTGACGGCTGCGACGCTAAGCATAAATCAGGTAACAAACACCACAGGCACGACAGCTTCCATCGGTTTCCAAGGCGCCTCCATGAAAGCCACCAATGACGGGCGTGTTTACTTTATCGACTCCCGGAACCATACGGGTCAGAATGGCGCTGGTAATGTCCAAATATTCAGCGGTTCCCTCTCTGGATCGATTGCGCAGATCGGGAACATGAACCTAACTGCCGGAATGACGTTTAGCCTATCAGCGGATGAGTCTAACATTTCGTTTCTGTCCGCCCGCAACTTAATCGGAGAGAACCCGACGCTTAGCTATCAGGCCTACCGGATAGATTTGGGGAATGGCACGCTCACCCAGCTAACGAACTTTGTTAATACCGCAAATGTTACTCCGGATCAGGCGGTATTCTCAGGGGACGGGCGAGTCATGTATGGGAGTATCGCCGGCAATTTTACTAGTCAGTATGGCTACTCTGTAATTGATATTGCTGCTGGGACTTCGGCGGTTGATATCTCCACTGGCAACGGATCTCAGGGCGGTATAGGGGTGCTCTTCGCCTCTCTTGCCTCAGCGCTCGAGGGAATTTCGGGCTTCACTTTGACCTCGGCTGCATCGGCGCGCGGCGCGCTCGACAGCGTGATGGCGAGTATTCAGAATATAGCTTCCGCGCGAGGGCAGCTCGGTGCTGGAGCAGCTCGTTTGGAAACAGCGAGTCGGGTATTAACGACGCAAGTGCAGGAGTCGAAAGCTGCAAATTCTCGAATTGTGGATGCTGATATTGCGTCCGAGTCAGCCCAGCTTGTACGGAATCAAATCCTTCAGCAATCAGCTTCAGCGGTACTCGCGCAGGCGAATCAACAGCCGGCCATTACGCTGTCGCTTCTACGTATCTCGTAGTCTATTCTTTTCCGAGCAATTGCTTGAAGCCGTAAAGGAAGCTTTTGAAGCGCGTCGATGTTTCCTTGTTATATTCGCGCATTTCCATTTTGCCGGCCTGCTTGATGGCAGCCAGATGCTGATCCATACATTGATCGGCATACTCATTGATCGCTTTGGCTCGGTCGGTCGCGGTTTTAAACTGTGAGCGGATGGTCGCCAGCTCGCCGCGATCTAACCAAATGCCGCAACACTTCCAACATTGATTGATTTCGACTTGGTTCTTCGGATCGAAAAATTGACGCACCAGAACTTCATTTTCGCAGCGCGGGCAGTGTCGAAGACTTTTGCCATCGGTTTTTACCGTCGCTCCATTCTCTTCTTTGAGCAGCACTTCGGCTGCGATCTCACTCTGTTCGTCGAACTGATCGAGCTCACCGTCGTCAAACCAAATTCCGCCGCACCCACCGTGGCAAACGTCAACTTGAATATCTCCAGCGGTAACTTCTTTGAGGGGACGCGAGCAAGCGGGACATTGCATATATAGATTCTCCAAGTGCGACTTAATCCACAGTTAAATCGGCCAGATCCTTGAACAACTCAAGCGCTTCCGGATTGGCCAGGGCTTCGCTGTTTTTAACCGGTCGATTATGAATTACATCGCGCACGGCTAATTCTACTATTTTCCCGCTGCGTGTACGAGGAATATCTGCAACGGCAACAATCTTCTTGGGAACATGAAAGGCTGTCGTATTTTTGCGAATAACACTACGGATAGACTCACGCAGCGCATCATCGAGCTGCTGGCCGGGTTGAAGCTTCACGAATAAAACCACCCGCACATCGTTGTTCCAATCCTGACCCACGACGATGCTCTCGGCGATCTGGGGCAGTTTCTCGACTTGGCGGTAGATTTCCGAAGTGCCGATGCGCACGCCGCCGGGGTTCAGCACGGTATCGGAACGTCCGTACACGATTACCCCATTATGTCGGGTCAATTCGATGTAGTCCCCGTGATGCCACACGTTCGGGTAGCGTTCGAAGTAAGCATGGCGATACTTGCTGCCGTCAGTATCGTTCCAGTAGTAAATTGGCATCGACGGAAAAGGGGCGCTGCATACGAGTTCGCCTTTCTCGCCCTGAACTGTCTGGCCGCGCTCATTAAACACCTCAACTTTCATGCCGAGGCTTCTGGTTTGAATTTCTCCCCGATGCACGGGCAGAAGCGGGGAGCCCAACATGAAACAGCCCACGATATCGGTTCCGCCGCAGATAGAGGAAATGCAGACATCACTTTTTATTTGCGCATATATGTAATCAAAACTCTCAGGAGCCAAGGGAGATCCCGTCGAAAGGATCGTATGGAGGTGCTCCAGCTTGTGGGAGCGGCGAGGTTGTAATCCCTCTTTTTCAAGCATCGATACGAATTTGGCATTCGTTCCGAAGATGGTCATCCCCTCTTTGTCCGCGAGATCGAAGAGTACCTTGCCTTGTTGATGGAAGGGCGCTCCATCGTACAAAAGAACGGTCGCTCCTACCGCCAAGCTGGAAACGAGCCAATTCCACATCATCCAACCACAGGTGGTCTGATAGAAAATTTTATCTGTTCTCTTAAGATCGGTGTGTAACACCAATTCTTTGAGGTGCTCAATTAGGACTCCTCCCGCACAATGCACGATGCATTTCGGTTTTCCGGTCGTCCCGGAAGAAAACATAATGTAAATGGGGTGATCAAAGGGGAGCTGCTCGAATGCCAGCGCAGGTGCCGTATCTTGGATTAGCGTTTCATAGGAAATCGCGTTCTTGATTGCACTGAGATCTTTCGTATGGCGAGTGTAGGGGACAACGATGGTATGTTGCAGCCCGCTTAGACTCGCGCTTACTTCCCCGACTTTGGCGAGGCAGTCGATTACCTGCCCCTTGAAGAAGTATCCGTCAGGCGCGAAAAGCACCTTCGGCGTGATTTGATCGAAGCGATCGAGAATACCGCTGACACCAAAATCGGGCGAGCAGGATGACCAAACTGCGCCAATAGAAGTGGCAGCCAGCATGCCGATGATGCTTTCAGGCATATTTGGCATGACGGCGGCGACGCGGTCTCCTTTCGTTACTCCGAGCTTTCGAAGCCCATGTGCAACTCGCGCCACTTGTTCATGCAATTCACGATAGCTCAGCGAGCGACGTGTTTGAGTCTCGCCCCAAAATATCAGAGCGGCTTGATCGTCTTTATAGCGTAACAGATTCTCTGCGAAGTTGAGGGTTGACCCGGGAAACCAACGCGCACCGGGCATGGCCTTGGAATTTTCAAGCACGCAGGAGGATTTCTTTGATGCTATGACGCCGCAAAAATCCCAGACTGATTGCCAAAACTTTTCCGGTTCGCGCACCGACCAGGTGTACAACTCATGAAAATGCGGAAGCTCCACGTTCCAGGTTGCTTTGACCTGCTCCATGAATCTGGTGACATTGGCGTTCTTAATTCGGTCAGGAGTGGGCTGCCACAGTAACATTGCAATCCTCGATCAATTAGATCCCGATAGTTACGTACTTAATATTGAGATATTCGTCGATGCCCTGTTTGCCGCCCTCGCGTCCGAATCCTGACTGTTTAATTCCTCCAAACGGGGCCTGCGGATACGATATGAAACTATCGTTGATTCCCACCATTCCAAATTGCAGTCCTTCTGAAACGCGGTGTGCCCTTCCGATATCACGCGTATACACATAGCTAGCCAGGCCATGCAGGCAATCATTTGCCAGCTCCAGTGCTTGAGCCTCACTGCTAAATCGATGAATCGCGGCAACGGGTCCGAAAATTTCCTCCCGCCAGATTCGCATGTCGCGACTAACTCCCGTTAGCACGGTAGGTTGAGCGAATAGCGATTTTCTATCGGGAACGGATCCGCAGGTGAGAGTCGCGCCCTGAGCGAGAGCGTCGCTTAGGAGAGCTGAAACCTTGTTGATGGCGTCCTCGTTAATGAGAGGACCAACTTCCGTCTCCTTTTGCATTCCATTGCCGACGCGCAGCGCGCGAGATTTCTCAGCGAGGAGAGATGAGAATTTATCGGCGATTGCTTCATGCACGATAAAACGGTTAACGCTGATGCAGGTTTGCCCGCCGTTTCGGTACTTGGCGGTCATTGCTCCGTCGACGGCTCGCTCAACATCAGCGTCTTCGAACACCAAGAATGGTGCGTTTCCGCCCAGTTCCAGCGTCATTCTCTTAACGGTGTCCGCGGCTTGGCGCATCAAGGTTTTCCCGACCTCGGTCGATCCGGTGAAGGTCACTTTGCGCACGTAGTCGAGTTTCATTGCGGTGGTGGCAAACTCGATTGGATCGCCGGTCACCACATTAAAAACACCAGCGGGGATTTCCGCTTTTTCCGCGAGAGCAGCTAACGCGAGCGCAGAAAGAGGAGTTTCTGGTGCCGGTTTCACCACGATGGTGCAACCTGCCGCGAGGGCAGGTGCCATTTTTCTCGTGATCATGGCATTGGGGAAATTCCACGGTGTGATCGCTGCGCACACGCCAACAGGCTGGCGGATAACCATCATTCGCTTCGAGGGGTCGGAGGTAGGGATCGTTTCACCGTAGGTGCGTTTTGCTTCCTCAGCAAACCACTCGACAAACGAGGCGCCGTATCTGATCTCGCCGATCGCTTCGCGGAAAGGCTTTCCCTGTTCCAGAGTTAATATTCCAGCTAACTCCTTCTCGTGAGTAAGTATTAACTCGTAGAAGCGTCTCAACTTCGCGGCCCGAGACCAGGCCGTTTCAGCGCTCCATTTCGGTAACGCCGTTTGGGCGGCAACGAAGGCTTCTTGGAATCGAGCCGCGCGACAGTTTGGGACAGTACCTATCTCCTCTCCTGTCGCCGGGTTAACAACCGGAAAGGTTTCATTATTCTCGGCGCTAAGCCAATTCCCAGCAATATAAGAGGCAGACTTGATAAGTTCGCTTTGCATTTGGTTTTCTAAAAAGTCGTTCTAGTAAAATACCGACGTCGCTCGCAGCGTTGGTTTGGCTGTTTCGGGGCTCACTTCTTTCTTTACTATGCCCAAAATCAGGAATCCATTCGGTCGCCCAGAGCAAATGTTTGGGATACCGAACTCGATAATATAGTTGGAGAATTTCAAGATGCCGGATTTTAAATTGAATTGTTTTGGGGTATGAAGACCCTCGTGCTTGTACTAGTGTCTCGACAGGAAGTCGTCTCGCTAGTCCAGAGCCGTTTTATTAATTGGTCGAAGGACTGGCCAGGAAACACTTCCGCTTCTGGTGCCGAGGTTCGGTAACTTCGCCTTCGAAATAAGATCAATGTTCAACATTCGTCGTATTCCTCTTCTCGTTTTTCTTGTCACGGTTTTGTCACTATCAATTTGGGTGGTCTTCGATCATTCCAATATTGTAGTCGCTCAGTCGCAAGAAGTTGGCCCCCTCACTACTGCGCCAATCACGGGTCCGTACAAGGATCTCCCGGTTGATGCGGGCGTTTGGAATGACGGAAAGGCCGCCCTGTGGGATCTCAACATCATTGATCACTATCGCTACTTCGGACCGAAGGAACGCGCCAAGGGGTACAAGCCTGAGCAGCCGATCAAGTTCAATCACATCATCCATGTGCAGAAGAACAAGATGGAATGTCAGTACTGTCACTGGTCGGTTTCTAAAGCGGCCTATGCTGCGATCCCGGAAGTTGAAACCTGTATGGGATGCCACAAGTTGGTAAAGGGCACGGACCCCGCATCGCAGGCTGAGATCAAGAAGCTTGATGAGTTCTGGGCCAAGGGCATTGCGATTCCTTGGAACAAGGTGCACGTCATGCCGCAGTACGTAAATTTCAATCACAAGCGTCACGTGAAGGCTGGTGTGAACTGCCAGGAATGTCATGGACAGGTTCCGAACATGCCGGAAGTCGAGCGCGTTACTTCGATGAAGATGGGCTGGTGTATCGACTGCCATCGCGATCGCGGAACGAGCATCGATTGTTATACGTGCCACCATTAAGAAGCGAAGAGCAGGATTCAGGTTGAGGTTCGTTAGATGAGTATTATGAAAGACGCAACGCTGGTAAAAATTGGAAGCTCGAATAAGTCCGAGCCCTCCGCGAGTACCTCCACTGAGGGACAGCTTTCGCGACGTAATTTCTTGAAGATTCTCGGCGCTTCGTCAGCGGTCGGCGCTGCCGGATGCGCAACGGATCAAGCGCAGAATGTGCTTCCGTTTGTGAAGGGCGATCCCGATCAGATTCCTGGTGTGGCGGTTTGGTTCCGATCTACCTGTCAGGAGTGCTCAGCTGGTTGCGGTATTCAAGTAAGGACCCGTGAAGGTCGTGCGGTAAAAATCGAAGGTAATCCAGAGCATCCCGTAAACCAGGGTGGGTTGTGCGGACTTGGACAATCAGCCTTGCAGTCGCTCTACGATCCCGATCGCGTTCGTCAGCCGCTTGTCCGCGAAATGACGGCGGGATTCGATCCTGTATTTAAGCCGATTTCCTGGGATGACGCATATGCGCGCATCGCGTCCGCGTTGAAGGACGGATCGAAGCGCAAAGCTTTCATAACGGGTGAGCAAAGCGGGACGTTGCAGAATTTAACTGAAGATTGGTGCAAAGCGTTCAATACAGAACAGGTTAGCTTTGACATGTTGCAGCCGGTTGCGTTGGCGCGGGCTTCAGAGCTCGTCTATGGCACGTACGGCATTCCGAATTTCTCGTTCGACAAAGCGGAAGTTTTAGTCAACTTCGGCGCTGACTTTCTTGAGACCTGGGTCTCCCCATGCGAGTACGCATTAGGCTGGGCCAAGGGCAGAAAGGCCAAGAAGCGATTGAAGGTGTATCACGTTGAGCCGCGTCTTTCTCTGACCGGTGCTAATGCCGATCTCTGGATCCCCAATAAACCCGGTAGTGAGGCTCGTGTTGCGCTTGCGGTTCTAAAGGTGCTGCTCGATTCCGATCGCGGGGCAAATGTGCGCGACGATATCAAAGATTCCATGCGCGCTGCGGTGAAGGGCGTTCGCATTGAAGACGTCGCTCATGAAAGCGGAATTCCTGCTGAAAAGATCTTGTTGATGGCAAATGATCTCCAGGAAGCTGGAAGTTCTCTGGTCATCGCCGGTGGTGCGGCAGCAGCAACTGAAGATCAACTTCCGCTGCAAGTCGCCGTAGCATTCATCAACCTCGTGTTGGCAAACGTTGGAAAGACGATCAATCTGAATGCCATGCGCAAGCCGAATACCTCGGCTGCCAAGTTGGCCGCTCTGATTGATGCCATGAATAAAGGGGAAATTGGGGCCGTTTTCATGCACGGCACAAATCCTCAGTTTAACTTCCCGCTCAGCAACGGGTTCCGTTACGCGATAGAAAAAGTGCGTGCAGGTGACCCGGATCCTAAGAATCCAAAGATGGGTTTGATTGTCAGCTTCTCGAGTTCGCTCGATGAGTCTGCCAAGTTGGCCGATCTGATTTTGCCGTCGCACCACTTCTTGGAAAGTTGGGGAGACGATCAGAGCCTGCCCGGAGCGTACGGACTTGTGCAGCCCGTCATGCGCCCGGTATTCGATACTCGTTCGCTGGGAGATATGCTCCTTCAATTATCTGCGTTGGCAGGCGCTACTTCAGTCGGTGGCGGTGCTAAGGATTTTGAGGGCTACCTCAAAGAGAGTTGGAAGAAAGTGCATGCTTCAGTTGGAGCGCGCGAAGATTTCAATTCGTTCTGGCTTGCAGCAGTTGAACACGGTGGTTACTTCCAGCCGGTCCGTGAATCGGGCGGCGTGAAGGTAAGCGTTAACTCTGAAGCGCTAAAGATTAAGTTCGACGACGCGACATTCGCTACGCCGAAAGTGGGGCACGACGCCGTCGTGCTTATGCCGTACCCTTCAGTAAAAGCTTTCGATGGTCGTGCTGCGAATCGCCCCTGGATGCAAGAACTTCCAGATCCGATCACCCGTGCGGTGTGGGATTCTTGGGCTGAGGTGCACCCGAAGACAGCCTCTCAGTTTGATTTGATGGACGGTGATGTCGTCACCATTCGAAACATGAATGGTGAAATAAACGTGCCGGTATATCTCACCGAATACGTTCACCCCGGAGTAGTAGCAGTTCCGCTTGGTCAGGGGCACCAGGGCTTTGGCCGCTTCGCGAAGACGGTGGGGGCGGGCAACGTGGTTGATCTCCTCCCGCAAGTAAATGCGAACAGCACCGGAAACGTGGCCTTGCTTTCAACTAAAGTTGATTTGATCCGCGGTCGCGGCAGAGGGAATCTGGTTACCACCCAGGGCAGTGATTCTCAGCACGGACGTGAACTGGCTCGCACGTCTTTTGCAGCGGCGACAACAGCGGCTGCTGCACATGATTCACACGAAGCTCATGGCGACGCTCACCACGGTGCGCATGCTGGTCATGCTGAACCGAAGCAGATGTACGAGCAGCGTGAGCATCCTCTCTATCGCTGGGGTATGGCAATTGACCTCGATGCCTGCACTGGTTGCGGAGCCTGCGTCGTAGCTTGTTACGCCGAGAATAACATCGCAGTCGTTGGTAAGGCTGCTTGCAGCTATGGCCGTGAAATGTCGTGGCTGCGTATTGATCGCTACTACGAGGGGCAAGCTGAGGAGCTGCAGGTGAGCTTCCAACCGATGCTTTGCCAGCACTGTAACAGCGCTCCTTGCGAGCCGGTCTGCCCAGTATACGCGACGTATCACAATGAAGAGGGTCTCAACGCGATGATTTACAATCGCTGCGTTGGTACTCGTTACTGCTCGAACAACTGTCCATACAAAGTTCGTCGCTTTAACTTCTTCGAGTATGACGTTCCAGAGCCGCTCAATTGGCAGCTTAATCCCGATGTCACCAAGCGTGGCATGGGTATCATGGAAAAGTGCACGTTCTGTGTTCAGCGCATCAACGAGGCGAAGGACCATGCCAAGGATGAAGGCCGCTTAGTACGAGACGGTGATGTACAGCCGGCTTGCGTTCAGGGCTGCCCGACCAAGGCATTGACCTTCGGTAACTTGAACGACAAGGACAGTGAAGTGAGCAAGCGTGCTGCATCATCGCGCGCTTACAAAGTGCTCGATCATCACATCAATACCCAGCCGGCGATTAATTACTTAGAGCGCGTAAAGTACAGGATTTGAAGGCTATGAGTGCCCAGTCATCGAAAGATCCCGTTAGTTATCAAGAGGTGAATGACACCGTATTGAAGATGCTCGAGCCACCGGGAGCCGGTTGGTACGTTCTTCTGTGCGTTTGTCTTGTCTGTGTCGGTATTGGTGCTGCGTCCTGGACGCATCAAATCCTGCACGGTATCGGTGACGCCGGTAAGTCTCATCCGATTATGTGGGGTGCCTACATCACGAACTTCGTGTTCTGGGTCGGTATCGCGCATTCCGGCACTTTGATTTCTGCCGTGCTCTACTTATTCCGCGCAAAGTTCCGAATGTCGATTTATCGTCTCGCGGAAGCGATGACGGTGTTCGCCGTTTTGACTGCCGGACTCTTCCCGCTCATTCACTTGGGTCGTGTATGGTTCTTCTACTGGCTGATGCCGTATCCGAGCCAGCGCGCCATTTGGCCGAACTTCCGATCGCCGCTGGTGTGGGACGTGTTCGCCGTATCAACCTATTTGACGATTTCGGCGACGTTCTTCATTGTCGGACTTATTCCTGATATCGCCGCAGCTCGTGACCGAGCCAAGACCACTTTCCGTAAGGTGTTGTATTCGATCACTTCTCTTGGCTGGACGGGAACACACAGCACCTGGAAGCATTATACTGCTGCCTACTTGTTCTTCGCAGGTCTCGCTACTCCACTCGTAGTATCCGTACACAGCGTCGTATCCTGGGACTTCGCGATGAGTATCGTGCCTGGCTGGCATGCAACGATCTTCCCGCCGTACTTCGTGGCAGGAGCGATTTTCTCTGGTGTGGCGATGGTTATTACCCTAGCCATCCCGCTGCGAAAGATCTTCCACCTCGAGCGCATCATTACGGGTGAGAATTTCGACGCGATGAGTAAGCTGATCCTCGTGACGAGTGGAATCGTCAGCTACGCATACGCGACTGAATTCTACATGGCGTGGTTCAGCAATAATACCTTCGAGCGTTATCAGTTTTGGTTCCGTCCATTTGGTGAAATGAAGGTGGCATTCTGGGGCATGGTGTTCTGTAACTGCGTTGCGCCTCAGATTCTGTGGATCAAGAGCATGCGCACCAATATTCCGGTGCTCTTCGTGCTCTCGATTATCATCAACATCGGAATGTGGCTCGAGCGTTTCAACATCATTCTGCAATCTCTTGCGCGTGACTACATGCCGAGCGCATGGGGTGGCTATAACTTCTCATGGGTCGACGTCGGAATTACCATTGGAGCTTTCGGTTGGTTCTCCATGTATATGACGCTGTTCATTAAATTTTTCCCGGCCGTGGCGATTACGGAAATCAAGGAAATTCTCCCTGTTCCGCAGCGCGACGCTCATGCTGGAGGTCACTAAGATGCGCGGTAATAAAGCAGTAGTAGGAGTATTCAGCTACGTCGATGACGTGCTTAAAGCCGTCAAGCGTGTGCAGGAAGCGAACCTGGACTACAAAGTCTATTCTCCAGTTCCTAATCACGATATCGAGAACCTGACCCTTCCTGACAAGAGTCCGGTGCGCTTTGTAACGCTCTTCGGGGCGCTATGCGGAATCACGGGTGGCTTCGCGTTGGCGATCTACTGCGCGATGGACTATCCCATGCGCGTCAGTGCCAAGGATGTAGTCTCGATTCCGGGCTTCGTGGTTATCGGCTATGAATGCACGATCTTGCTCGGCGGTATCTTCACGATGTTGGCCTTGCTGCACTTCTGCCGCATCCCCGATATTTTTCGCAAAGTCGGCTACGATCCACGCTTCTCGGATAACAAGTTCGGCGTCGTCGTAGGCTGTGAAAAAGGCGATCTCGATCAGGTGCGTTCGGTGCTCTCGGAGTCGGGAGCTGAAGAAGTCGAAGTGCGTGACGGGCTGTAAGCGAATTTATGAAGAAGCAGATGAGACCATTAAGCTTAGTTTTGAAGAGTGCGCTTCTTGCCGCTGCCGTTAGCGGCATCGGAAGCAACGCTGCCTTCGCCTTGCCTTTCAACACTGACATGAATCACCCGCAGCCGGTTACAGGCGAAGTGATGCGTGCAAAAGCTCCGAACTCGATTCCGATGGGTTCGCTCGAGCGACGTGTCGAAACGAAGGCGGATGCCTTGAAGTTGAAGAACCCCTTGAAGGGCAACGCACTCTCTACGGAGAATGGACACCGCCTGTTCGCAATTAACTGCACTCCTTGTCATGGCTCGTATGATGCGTCGGGGACACAGACAGTTGCCGTGGTTGGCCCTCAGGTTGGGGCTCCTGATTTGTCGCTTTCGACCTATTGGGATCATGAAACGGACGCTGCCGGCAGCGGACGTACCGATGGAAATATCTACGGGACGATTCACTTGGGCGGAATGGCGATCATGCCCGCGTACGGTTGGAAGCTCTCGCCGACCGAGCACTGGGATATCATTAATTATTTGCGCAGTTTCCAAGAAGCAAAACGGAAGGCGACTACTAAGTAGTGTTCAAAGATTATGCATAGCAACGGTTCACAAATTAATCTCAACGAAGTCCTCGACGCTCCGCCGATTCATTTCCCACGCGGTTTAAGTCGATTGATGTGGCTCTGCTTTTGGACGGGTGTGCTGGTGTTCTGCATCGCTGCCGTGACCTACCCAAGCGACTTGCTGTGGGGTGCTTACTTTACCAGCGCCGTCTTTTTCATGGGCTTGTCCGTCGGCGGCGTAGTCATTGCGATTATCTTCCAAATCGTTCGCGCTACCTGGCCAACTTCGATCCGAAGACTTGCTGAGGCCGGTGTTGCCTATTTCCCTTGGGCTTTTCTCTCAATCATGTTGACGTACTTTGGCCGTCATCACTTGTTCCCTTGGGCTAATCGACCCATGCCGGGAAAAGAGTGGTGGATGCAGCCGGACTTTGTGTACGGCCGTCAGGCGGTTCTCTTAGCCTTTTTGTTCTTCATATTGTGGCGCTTTGTCCGCTTGTCTCTGCGCGCCGATATCGGAATGTTGCGTGAGAGATTTGCGGGACAGAACCGCTGGGTCGGTTGGCCATATCCGAATTTGATCAAAGGCTGGCGTGGTCTTTCCGTTGAAGTTCCTGCCGTGCAGAACGCCATGTCTCGCATCGCGCCGGTACTGATTTTTTGTTATGCCGTGATTTACTCGCTCTTTGCGTTCGAGTTCGTCATGGCCATGGATCCGATTTGGATATCCAACCTGTTCGGGGGATTTTACTTCATCGGTAATATCTATATCGCCTTCGCAATGATGATGCTCCTCAACTATTATTTGAGCCGCATCAACAAGGACTACGCAAAAGTCATTACCTCTGACACGCGCTGGGACCTTGGAAAGCTGACCTACGGATTTTGTATTTTCTGGGGATACTTTTTCTTCAGCCAGTTCCTGCCGCAGTGGTACGGCAATTTGCCTGAAGAGACGCAGTGGATGATCCTCCGCACGCGTGAGTATCCTTGGAAGAGCTTGGGCTGGATTACGTTCTCGATGTGTTTTGTAATTCCTTTCATCCTTTTGCTCAGCCGAGACGTGAAGAAGACCGCTGCCACGGCCGCTGCGACTTCAATTATCATCCTCTTGGGTGTTTGGATTGAGAAATACATGGCCATCATGCCGAACCTTAGCCCGCACGTAATCCCGTTTGGTGCCGTCGAAGTGGGTATTTTCCTGGGCTTCTTGGGCATGTATGTGCTTAGTATCATGAGCTTTTTGCGCAAGTTCCCGTTTATCCCGGTTTCTCACCCGCAGACGCTCGGAAAAGACGAGTGGTAGTAAAGAAGGTTACGGCCGCAAGCTTGAGGCTTGCGCCGAACCTATGCTATCCTCGCGCCTTCTTTGTAGATTTCAGATTTCAGTGTTAGAGGATTTATGGCTGTTCCTAAGAAACGAACTTCGCATTCACGCAGTGCTCAGCGCCGTTCTCACGACGCGTTGACCCGTACCTTTGCTATCGTCTGCTCGAATTGCGGTGAGCCAGTCCTCCGTCATCGTGCCTGTCCTGCATGCGGTCAGTATCGCGGTAAGCAAGTTATCCCAGTAGAAGCGGAAGCCAAGGCTCCAGCAGCTTCGTAATCTCAATGCCTGCTCTCTTATAGGCTTTTGCCCATGAGTGACGGTACTGTGCCAACCGGCGCAACTATGTCGACGCAGCTCCCCGTAGCTGTGGATGCGATGGGTGCCGATTTTGGCCCTGCCGTTGTTGTTGAAGGTGCAGTCGCTGCTGCGCGTCAGCTCAACTTAAGTTCCATCATCGTCGGAGACGAGGAGCAGATCCGCGCGCGTCTGAAATCTCTGAACGCCGAGGCAGATACCCGCATTTCAGTTCGTAATGCCACGCAAGTCGTCACGATGGATGATTCGCCGTCCACGGTGATGCGAAAAAAGCCTGACGCCTCTATTCGCGTTGCTTTTGAGTTGGTGAAGCAGAAAGTTGCCTCTGGCGTAGTAAGTCCTGGAAATACGGGGGCAGTGATGGCTGCTGGTATTTTCGTGGCTGGTACCGCTCCTGGTATCGTTAGACCTGCGATTGCGTCGCTTATTCCAAAGTCCGGCCCGCTTACCCCAACGGTTCTGCTCGATAGCGGTGCGAATATCGGATGCAATGCGAATCAGCTCGTGCAGTTCGCCCTGATGGGTAATTACTACGCACGTACGGCAATCTCATGCGAGCGTCCGCGTATCGCGCTGCTATCCAATGGAACCGAGCTTTCAAAGGGTACCGATATTATCCGTTCGGCCGCGCAGCTATTGGGTGAAATGAAAGAGCTTAATTTCGTCGGATACGTGGAAGGACGCGATATTTGCCGAGATGTTGCTGACGTCGTTGTCTGTGACGGCTTTGTCGGAAACGTGCTCTTGAAGGCTATGGAAGGCACGGTTGAGTTGGTATTCGATTCAATTAAACACTACATCGAGGGCAGCTTACGCGGAAAAATCGGCATGGGGCTGGCAAAGCCGATGTTTAAGATGCTGTTTCGAGAGAAATTGGATCCGTCTTCGTATGGAGGCGCGCCGCTCCTCGGTCTAAATGAGATTGCAATTATTTGTCACGGTTCTTCGAATAGTCGCGCGATTATGAATGCAATTCGCGTCGCGCAGAAATCAGCTTCGCAAAATTTGGCGTCTGAGCTGTGCGCTGCGCTCACCGCGTTTGATATGCGTACTCCCGGAACCTACGATGACGGCATCTGGAACCGCATGGGGCAGCGTTTTGAAAAGCGGTCCAAGAGCGCTGCGGTTGCAAATGACCCGTCCGATCCATCGAACAAGGAAGAATCCAAGTAAAGAACGAAATAGGGAGAGTCTGGTATGACACAGCAGTCAAAAAGTCTGAGCGGTCGCATTGCATTGGTCACTGGCGGTTCGCGCGGTATTGGTCGGGCGATATGCACGAAGCTTGCGTCGTTGGGAGCGACGGTCTACGTCAACTATACCTCCAATCAGGCTGCGGCTGATGAGACGGTGAAACTATGCCAGGCCGAAGGAGTGCAGGCGTACGCAATTGGATTCGACGTTTCAGACAGCGCTGCGGTCGATGCCGCAATCGAGAGAATTCAAAAAGAATCAACGAAGCTTGATATCCTCGTAAACAACGCCGGCATTTCCAAAGATGGATTGTTCGTGCGCATGAAAGACGAAGATTGGCAGCGCATCATGAATATTAACTTGAACGGCGCCTTTTACTGCGCGCGTGCTGCAGCTCGTTTGATGATGAAAGCGCGCTACGGCCGCATCGTAAATATGAGCTCGATCGTTGGCGAAATGGGCAATGCTGGGCAAGCGCCTTACGTTGCTTCGAAAGCTGCGTTGATCGGCTTAACAAAGTCAGTCGCGAAGGAACTGGCCTCTCGCAATGTCACGGTGAACGCAGTTACGCCCGGCTATATTGAGACCGAAATGACCGATGTTCTCGACGCAAAACGCAAAGAAGAGTTGATGGGTGTTATTCCCTTAGGTCGCATTGGCAGCCCCAACGACATAGCAAATGTGACGGCGTTTCTTGTTAGTGATGATGCTTCTTACGTAACCGGACAAATAATTGGCGTAAATGGCGGCATGTACATGTAGCCTACGCGCCATGGCGGGCATTTTTCTTCCCACCCTCTGATTTAGGCTTAAATATCAAGCGCATAGAGTCGCACGCAGGTGCTTGCCTTTTGATGGTAATTTCTTTACCTTCTCATAGTCGACCGGCGCTCGGAGGCGTAAACTCCTCTGGTTGCTTGACTAAGTCGGCCTTTCGTCTATAAAGGAAGCTTCAACAAATAGCCGTAGGATTCGAAACTAGGCCATTGCAAGCTTTTAGTTCAGAACCACTTATTACAGATATACTGGGAGTATTTTAGAATGGCATCAGCTGACGAGATCGCAGAGCGCGTTAAGAGTATTATCGTTGAGCAACTTGGAGTCAGCATGGAAGAAGTGACGCCTGAGGCATCCTTTATCGAGGATCTCGGCGCGGACTCCCTCGACATCGTTGAGCTGATCATGGCTCTCGAAGAAGAGTACGACATGGAAATCCCTGACGAAGACGCTGAAAAGATTCAGACTGTTCAGGACGTTCTCTCGTACATCCAAAGCCGCCAAGCGTAATCACTTCGCTTAGAGCTTTGTGAAAGCCAAGGAGCCTTTACGGGTTCTTTGGCTTTTTTATTTTTGCGGTTCTGCGCTCTGCACGTCGCCGAGGCTGGAGGCGATACCTCGTTAACCGTGGCGCTTCAGCTCCTTATCCGAAACTGGCATTCAGGCCCTAATTCGGTATAAACTATTCATCGCAAAGTCCTCGATTTTTCAGAAAAACTTTCAATTCAAAGGACAGTTTTCGCTATGTCCGCAAGCGCAGTGCCTTCAAAAAATGCTCCTCTCTCTGAGGCTGATCCGGAGATTTATGGTCTCATCCAGAAGGAGACCACTCGCCAGGAATATGGACTGGAGATGATTCCGTCTGAGAATTTTGTGAGCGAGGCCGTTCTCGAAGCAAATGGTTCCGTGCTGACCAACAAATACGCCGAAGGACTTCCGGGGAAGCGCTACTACGGAGGATGCGACGTCGTCGATCAGATAGAAGAGATCGCCCGTGAACGTGCAAAGCAGCTCTTCGGCTGTGAGTTCGTAAACGTACAGCCGCACTCTGGTGCGCAGGCTAACCAGGAAGCGTATGAGAGCGTGATTCAGATGGGTGATACCATCATGGGCTTGCGGCTCGATCAGGGCGGACACTTAACGCATGGCCATCCGGTAAATTTTTCTGGTCGCAACTACAAAGTAGTCGCATACGGGGTGCGCGAGTCCGATCAGCAGATTGATCCGGACGAGGTTATGGCAATGGCGAAAGAGCACCGCCCTAAACTCATCATCGCCGGAGCCTCCGCGTATTCTCGCCATTTCGATTTTGCCATGTTCCGTCGTGTTGCCGATGAAGTGGGAGCTATCCTCCTTGCCGACATCGCACATTATGCCGGCCTCGTTGCGGCAGGAGAGTATCCGTCTCCGGTTCCGCATTGCCACCTGGTCACCACAACTACGCACAAGACGCTGCGCGGCCCGCGCTCGGGATTGATTATGGGCAAGCAGGACTACGCAAAAGGCGTTAACCGCTCCGTATTTCCCGGTCTTCAAGGCGGCCCGCACATGCAAACGATTGCTGCAAAAGCCGTCGCTTTCGGTGAAGCACTGCGTCCTGAATTCAAGACATATGCTCGTCAGGTTATTGAGAACGCCAGAACCTTGGCGCAGGAATTGACGCGCCACGGCTTCAAGATTGTTACGGGTGGCACTGACTCTCACATGATGCTGGTCGATCTGCGCCCGGTGGGAGTAACCGGCAAGGAAGCTCAGCACACTCTTGATGAGGTAGGATTGACGCTCAATAAGAATACGATCCCGTTTGATCCTCAGCCGCCGACCGTTTGCAGCGGGGTACGCTTGGGAACTCCGGCGATTACTACGCGCGGCATGGGGAAGAGCGAGATGGTGACCATCGCAGGATTCATTCGCGATGCTATTCAGAATCGAGCGGATCCGGCTAAATTGCGTTCGATTGCTGATGATATCCGCTCACTGAGCTCAAAGTTCCCGCTGTATAGACACCGCTTGGTTTCTTAAGGAGGATCGCTTGCACTGCCCGCGATGCACATCAGATAAGTCAGCCGTGGTAGATTCGCGCGGTGATGATGATTCGATCCGACGGCGTCGTGAGTGCCAGGGCTGTGGTTTCCGATTCACTACTTTCGAGCGCATAGAGCTTTCGCTGCCCATGGTCATTAAGAAGGATGGACGGCGCGAGCCATTCGTTCGCGAGAAGGTCAAGGCAGGCCTCATTCGTGCTTGTGAAAAACGCCCCGTCAGCATTGATAGCATCGACAAAACCGTAGAGCATATCGAACTTCGATTGGCGGAGTTGTGCGTAAAAGAAGTACCAAGCATTAAAATTGGCGACTTCCTGATGGATGCGCTCAAGGGGCTCGATCAGATCGCGTACGTGCGTTTCGCCTCGGTATATCGCGAGTTTTCTGACGTCAGTCAGTTTGTAGATACACTTCAAAGTCTTGAGCCTGCGCCAGTCGAAGAATCAAAGCCGCGCGCCGCAAACGCCGACGACTAATAAGGAATGTATGTTCTCGGGAATCGTTGAAGAGTCAGCGCAGGTCGTCTCCATAGAGAAAACGAAAGAGCCGGTTCGTCTTGTCGTCAAGAGCGGGCTGGATCACGCTGCTACGAAGCTTGGCGACTCGATCTGTATTTCCGGTGTATGCCTCACCGTTGTTGCTCGCGATGGCGGGACGTTAAGTTTTGATCTGGCGCAGGAGACTTTGCGCCGTAGCACGCTTGGTTCTCTGAAGAATGGGGATCGTGTCAATCTCGAAAGATCTCTTCAGCTCGGTGATCGCTTGCATGGCCACTTCGTATTCGGGCATGTCGATGCAACTGCTGAGCTCGTGAGTCGCACCAACGATGGCAAATGCGATCGCTTGGAATGGAAGTTTCCGCCTGAGCTGCGTCCGTACTTTGCTTCCAAGGGCTCGGTTTCTATCTCCGGTGTTTCCTTGACGCTCGGAGAAGTGACTGACACGACGTTCTCTGTGTATATAATTCCGCACACCTCAGACATTACGATACTTTCATCGATTCCTGTGGGCGGTAAAGCCAATCTTGAAATTGATATGCTTTCTCGATACGTGCATGAGTCGCTTACGCACCGCGCTCCAGCAGGGACGAAGAGCTCGTTGAGCGTCGACTTCCTCCAACAGCACGGGTTCGCGGATGGGAAATAAGTCCGACATCCATATTCATCCCTTTGCCGAAGTGCTGGCTGATTTTCGTGCCGGCAAGCCGGTTATTATTGTTGATGACGCAAATCGTGAGAATGAAGGCGATATAACCATCGCTACGGAGGCGATTACCCCGGAGCTTATGAGCTTCATGCTGCAACATGCGCGCGGCCTTATCTGCGTCAGCATTTCAGTTGAGATTGCCGAGCGTCTAAATCTCCCGCTGCAAGTATTGAACAATAATTCCCCCTTCAATACGCCTTTTACCGTAAGCGTTGATCACCGCAGTGTAGCTCAATCCGGAGTAACTGCGGCGAGCCGCGCCCTGACGATGAAGAAGCTCCTCGATCCAGCCTCGCGAGCTGAAGATTTTGTAAGCCCTGGCCATGTCTTCCCGCTTATCGCAAATCCGGCGGGCGTAATTGGTCGGCAAGGGCAGACTGAAGGATCGTATGACCTGGCGCGCATTGCCGGGTTTCAGCCCTCCGGCGTGATTTGCGAGATTCTGCAGCCTGACGGAACTATGTCGCGCGGATCTCAGCTTAATGAGTTCGCTGAGCGTTTCGCTCTCAAAACCACCTCAGTGGAAGAAATTATTAAATACCGAGTGCGAGAAGAGGTCCTCATCCGGGCGGTGGCGGAGGAACTTAGCGTTACGGATTTCGGCCCCTGTACGACCTACGTGTTTCAAGACGACGTCGATCGGAAGGAGCACCTCGTTCTAGCCTTTGGGAAGGAGAAGCTCTTAGAAAATCCGGACGGAGCATTGGTAAGAATTCATTCCGAATGCCTGACTGGGGATGTCTTTGGCAGTCGGCGCTGTGATTGTGGCGAGCAGCTGCACCGCTCGCTTCGGTTAATTGTGGAGCGTGGTTGTGGGCTGGTGCTGTATCTGAGGCAGGAGGGGCGTGGCATCGGTTTAGGCAATAAGCTGCGTGCCTATGCTCTTCAAGACCAGGGGCATGATACGGTCGAGGCTAATCTCCAACTTGGCTTTCCTGCGGATCTAAGGGACTTCGTGGTAGCTGCCAAGATTCTGGATCATTTTAAAATCAGCAAAGTGCGACTGCTGACGAATAATCCGGAGAAATTGAGCTCGCTCGAGCAGTTCGGCATTACAATTGAGGAGCGCATTCCTCTGATAGCTTCCCCCGACCAGTACTCCAAGTCGTATATAGACACCAAGCGCGAGAAGTTGGGGCACCTCCTCTAACATAGGGCGGCCTCTTCTCTGAATCATCTGTAATTACAGCAACTTGGCGATAATTTCTTTGTTCTCCGCTCCGCATGAGCGTTGCACGAGCTAGCTGTTTATGTTGATAGGATATCGTAATTATTATAAGTTCTCTGTGTGCGTCGCCCGCTAAGAGGAAGGGCCCCCGAAGGCCTGTGCAAGTGATTTCCTCCGTTTACATCAAAGTTGACCTTCTACAAGGTCACATCGGGAAGGGTCGAGAGAATAACCATCATGAGGATTCGCTGTCTGGCGTGGTCGCTCGTTCATTGAGAGGGAGTTTTGCGAGTGGTACAAGTAATTGAAGGCCAGTTGAGCGCTGCAGGTTTGCGACTGGCAATAGTCGCTGCCCGATTTAACAGTTTCATCGTCCAACATCTCGTCGAGGGTGCCATCGACACCGTCGTTCGGCACGGCGGAAATAAAAACGATCTTACGCTGGTCCACGTTCCGGGGAGCTACGAACTTCCGCTTACGTGCAAGATGCTCGCTGAGTCCGGGAAGTATGATGCGGTCATCGCGTTAGGAGCGGTGATTCGTGGAGCAACAACCCATTACGATCTGGTTTGCTCAGAAGCGGCCAAGGGAATTGCGCATGCGTCTATTTCAACCTCCACTCCTATTTCCTTTGGTGTGATCACTACGGATACGATTGAACAAGCTATCGAGCGCGCCGGTACCAAAGCCGGAAATAAGGGGGTCGACGCCGCCATGGCTGCCATAGAGATGGCTCAGGTGGTGAAGCAAATCCAGAAGGGGAATCTATGAAGTCTCGTCGTAAGGCCCGTGAAGCCGCCCTGCAGGCGCTCTATCAGTGCGATACGCTCGGCGAGTTTGATGAGGCTTGTATCGACCTGTATTTCAAAGTGTTCAAGACTGAGGCCTGCGATCCTTCCGCTCCACTTGAGGGCACGCAGAAAGAAAACCTTGAGTTCTGTCGCGCGCTCCTGAGCGGGGTCATCAGCAGCATGTCATTCATTGATAGCCAGATTTCTTCCGCATCTACGAACTGGAGCATCAACAGAATGTGCCGGGTTGACCGCAATATTCTGCGGCTCGCCGTGTTTGAGATTGCTTTCATGGAAGATATTCCGGTGAGTGTTAGCATTAATGAGGCAATCGAGATTGCCAAGTCCTACGGCACGGTCGATTCGCCGATGTTTATTAATGGGGTGCTCGATAATGTTGCCGGAGTGTTGGATCAGAATCCGGAGCTCGTCACTTCCGCGCTTGCGCTGGTAAAAAAAGTCGCCGTTAACGGCTAGTTTCTCTCGTCCAAATCTTCTTCTTGCAGTGCTCTCTCGGCGCTTGTCTCGAAACCTAAGCGCAGCTCGGCGACTGACCAATCGACACGCGCGTCAGTGCCAGTTTGCTCGACAAGCAAACACTGGGTAGTGGTGATTTTGGGGAAATACGCTCGCACGCGTTTCTGAGCTGTGTAGAAGGGGTAGTTTTGGCTCGTGTAGCCCAAGGATCCATGCCAAGGCGAATAGGAGACCAATTCTGTCCGCTTCAAGTTGGGGTCGGTCGCTGAGTGAAGATTCTCCGGGCAGGGTTCAAGCAGAGAGATGCGCAGAGCCGCTGGAAAATCACTTTTAAAGAATGCGGGTGCCAGTTCAACTGCGGACAGTGACTGTGGCTGCTCGAAGCGTAGATAGAGCCATTCATCGCCTTGCTGGAAGGCGCGTCCCGCTGACCAACGCGTCATGCGGTCTTGATCGAACATATGCGCTGCCTCATTGCCGAGCTTCTCGTGCGAGGCGATTGCCTTCACAGAGATGGACGTGCTCGGCACGAACTCAGTGCGCAGAATGCGGTCTTGCTCGCGCAAAATCCAGTCACCCAGCGCGTCGATTACCGGGAATGAGGGCGAAATTACAAACTTCTCTTCAGCCACTGACATTTGAGGATCAAACACGTGTCGCGTTCTCGTGAGTTTCTCCTGCAAGAGTAACTTCGGGAGAAGAATGCATGCTAGGAATACCACCCACTGTGCGGAGAAGCGGCGCTCAAGGCAGAGCGATAAGGAGAACAGGATGAGCGACACTGCTAGGGCGATATCTGCCAGGGGGTACAGAAAACTTCCGGGAATAATTCTCGCCAGTGCCGCTAAGGGGCAAATATACGCCAACTGCTCCGGCAGCAAGGTGTCGAGGGTCACGAGCAGCAGTCCGGCAACAGCAGCCGTGCTGCAATATCGAGCCAGAGGGGCCGCGTTCCGCAGGAGCCAGATGCGCAGTAGTATTGCGGTCAGCAGTAAAGCTAAGGCAATCGGGCCGCTGTAGCCTTTGAGCATGACGCGGTCGATAAAGGGGACCGCAGGGCCGGGCCCCAGCAAAGGATGCACGTTCCCGGAAATCCAGTCTTCGGTGACGACATGCGATTGCCAGGGGTACATCTGTCCGTTAACGGACGGGGATTGGAGGACGGGAAACGCAGCGATGAAAAGACATCCGGCTACCAGGATAGCCGAGATTCTTAAAAATTGCGGCGGCAATACCAGCGGCGGAGAGCCTTTTGAAACAGAGAGCAGCGCTTTATTTGCGTCAGCCAGCATTCCGCGAAACAGCAGGCTAGCACCGCCGATTGCCAGTAACACGGCGAGGGGAGCAAGTACGTTCGCCGAATGCGCGATCCGCAGGGCAAAAAAGCATACCAGAATTAAAAATACGCCGAAGGCTTCGCGTCCGTACATGCAAGCGATCGCGCATAGCATTAAGAATGGAATCCAAGCCAAAAATTGGAATAGCACTGCGTCCCATCCGAAGATGGACAGCAGAGCTAAGCAAAGTCCCATACAGGCGGCGATGGTGGGGAGTGGAGCGCGATGTTTGGTTAAGCGTAGCGAGAGGAGGCTTACCCCTACGAAGAGAACGAGTAGGGCCGCCAGTGCGATTGAGATCCTAAGATTTGAGCTCGGCAGAAGTGCTGCAACCAGAGACAAAGCGGAGTCGAGTCGCCAATGCAGAAAGGCATTGTGGCGTAGATTGATCAGGGGGAACCAACCTTCCGTGGCTAATGTTATGGAGTCCGAAAAGAAGTTCGCCGAAGGGATCCAGCCCAGTGCGGAAAGCCCGAGTGTCCCCGAAACAAGGCCCAGTATGCCGACCATGAGTAACAACAGAGCCCTCATAGCGCACCTCTTCGAACTCGTTCCAAGGGGCTTAGCGCATGGATAAGAATCTCTTCACCAACACGGCAATGACTTAGTTGAATCAGCTTTAGCCCGGCAGCGGCTTCAAAGGGACTTAGTTCGCAATTTGTGGAGGTTAAGAAATTGAAATAGGAAAACTTGATCACTGCATCGGGGGTCGTTGTGGTGAGGCGAACTGAATTTGAATTCTGCTCGATAATTTCGCCGACGCCTTTCAGGAAATAGTCGCTGCGATAGTTCTTTCGACGGAAAGCCCAGAAGTGGTCATCCTTTCCCACGCGCTCGAATTCTTGAGGGCGGGAGGCGAAGTATTCCTGCCAACGTTCCTCATGGGCGAAAACAAGAGTGGCGTTCATAAGATCGAGGAAACTATCAATTCCGCTATCTCCAGCATCGGTCACCGTGGTTGGGAAAATCTCCTTATATCGCCATTGATCATGGAACGGGCTTGATGCAACGAGAGGCTTCCCCGTTAACATTGCGAGCGGTGCGATATGGCCATGGTATAAGTCGTGCAGTACAAACCCCGAAAAAAGCGCACGGCCTTCATGGGTATTGCTATTGATGGTCTCCACCAACTCCTGCAGTTCTGCGCGCGCGAAATAAAAGCGCTCAATGCTTCGGTTAAGCAGGATTGCGGCTGTCGAGAAAGGGGCGGCGAGAAGGTATCCTCCGACCACTAATGCCGGTAGTACGGCAATCTTTCTGTGTTCCGACTGCGCGAGTCGCAGCACTCGTTCAACGCTGCCCGCCACAGGAATGCAAAGGCATAGGTAGCACAGGATGAGCATGCGTTCGAGTTCGAGTTGCGGTTTAAGCTGCGCCCCCACGCTTCCCAATAACAATAGCCAGCCGCTGCAAAGTATAAATGCAAGGCGCACGCGGGCAGGCAGTAGCAGCAGCCCTGGCAGTGCCAGGAGAACCAGCAAGGGGTTGGTTGAGACTGAGTTCTCTCGCAGCATTTTTAGAGAAGTTTTGGCACTGAAGCTACTCGTGCGCGGTTTTGTGTTTATGTGTGTATCGTTTTGTTGCGCAGAAGCGGCGTACGCAGGATCGCTGGCATCAGACATCGCGGAATAGCTGGGCTTTTCGGTCTTAAGAAAACTTCCCACGTTGGATACTCGCCAGAAAACTATTATCCACGGGAGATTGATCAAAAGCAGAAGCAGTGCGAGCCAGATGAAATTCCTTTGCCGGAGTAATTTCGGGGCGCGAATAAGCACAAGCGGAATTAAAGGGATGAAGGCTAGGCCCGATGGCGACCAAAACAACATCAACGTGAACGAAAGCGCCGTCAGAAGCACGGTGCGACCGTGTAACTCAAGGGTTCCAGAAAGTAAGCGAGCTGCCACCACGAGATTCAAAGGCAGCAAACATGCTGAGGTTACGAATCCGAGCGTGCCGTACTTGAGCGCCCAGCGGTACCACAACAAACTACACGTCAGGGCGAGCAGCCCGCTGATGGCCGTTGCCGGAGTTTTCAATCCGGCAAGCTTAGCTGCCAGGCGCAGGGAGAGCGGCAAGAGGACAAACAGGATGAGAACGATGATAAAATTATAAACTTGCGTCAGTTGAAACAGGTAAATAAGTGGTGCGAACAGGAAAAAAACATTCAAACTGCCTGTTGCGAAAAAGTCTCGTGATTCGATTCCGGCATTCCAAAGCGGATTGAAGAAAGGAATAGACGGGAAATTTTCCTTAAGCAGCATTAATCGATAGAGGAAGGTGGGGTTGTCATCGGAGAAGAGCAGACGCCCTCGTGCTTCAATAAAGAAGCATGACACGAGCAGCAGCACGGTCAGCGGTAAAGCGTAGCGGAGCAACGCTACGCGACCGGCTCGCAGAATCCAAAGGGTGCCAAGAGCGCCGAGAATGATTTCGCCCCGGATAAAGGGTCCTTGGAGCAGGTTATACGACCGCGTCGGCCAGTCGCTTATGAACATTACAAGGAGCCCGCAGGCAAAGCCGCGCTCATCTAGTCTGAGGTCAGTAACGCGGAAGCCTGACTTGGCGAGTGCGGAAAAAATAAGCAGGAGGGGGACGATTATGCTGTATCTGGAAGCAGGAAAGAGGTCGATGAACCCTTCCTCCCAAAACGAAAGCGAACCTGCCAAGCTTGTAAAAAGCAACGTCACAAGGCCGAAGGACAGTAAAAAATCAGCTACGTTTAGCGCGCGTGGCGCGGTCCCGGCAGGGGCTATGGTAGCGGCTTGATTTGAGGCCATAAATCGATGAAATTCCAGGATTTTTCATACCATACTGGCGCTGTCGGAGAAAGCTTGAATGGCTTGGCGAAGTGTCCGCAAAGGGAAGGCTGGCGAGGCCGAGATCAAATAAAAAAAGCTCTCTTCACCGCGAGGTGAGGAGAGCTTTTGAGGTCTTCCTTTGAGCGGTCTTAGTGACCGGCTGCCTTCAAGGCATTCACGCCATGTTCACTGAAGAATGGATCAAAAGAGAAAACTGCCGTTGCAAAGAACTCAAGCGCGGCTGAGTTGTCACGCTTATTCAAAGCTTCCAGTCCGGCATTCAAGTTCGAATTAATGCTAGCAAGATCGCGGGGAGCAAAATGCACGTAATGATTGCTGTTCTGCTTCTTGCGAAGTTCGTACTGCTGCAAGCTCGACACCATGTTTGCCACAGCAGTCAGCGTTTCACCGCGATCCAGAGCAATCAAGCCCTTTAACGCAAGCGAGCGCGGACTATCTTCGAACTGATCTCCGAGGGTCAAACACTCAAGAGCGGATTCGCTGTCGCCGAGGCGGATGAACATTGCCGCAAGAGTATGGTACGAAGCGGCAGCGCTTTCTTCGCGATGCGCTTCCCATGCATGATGCGGGAAGAGTTCTTCGATATTGATTGACTCGATTGCCCTATGCAAGCAACGGGCAGTGGCCGCAGCGGAGATTTCGCTCATATTACGGGCTGCGGCAGTTGATGCAGATTGCAGACTTTGCGAAGACTGCGTGACGGCCTCTCCTTCAGCGAGAGCTTCAATCATGGTCTTAAGCATCAGTTCGGTCATGTTTTCGCCTTCCAGTCTTCCACAGGCGTCAATGACAGACTTCTTCGCTGCCACGCACATAAGCGGCCAGCTCTTGGTCGATCCGAGCAGGGAAACAATTGAATCAGCTTCAACTTCGCCAAGAGTCATCGTCTCGCCACGGCTTTCAAGAGCTGCGTAGGTGAAACCGGAATTACCCGAATTAATTTCCTGGGCTAATGCCGAAATGACTGCGCTCGACGGCGTCATACGTGCGTCGATGAAAAGCACGGTATCTGATTTGGCTCGTGTCAGCGCTTGCTGCAAGGCTTCAGATAGCGAGTTCGTCGCGGTTGAAATGAAGGTCTGGCCGGAGGTCAAACCCGTGGGCATGGTGTTCGCCACTATGGTCAAGCTTTCGCGGCTCGCCTCGGGGAGTTCGGCCACTGCACGTTGAACAGTTGCCTGGTCGGCTCCGTTTTCGATCAAAATTACGCTTGCCATACGCAAACCTCTAAAGTTGTGTTCTTTACTTCCGGGCCCCTAAACGCCACACGCGCAGAGCCTCATTAACCTTTTATGAAATTTAAGATGCAACTTCTTGAACAGCGGCTACAAAAACCTTGTTCCGGAACGCTAACTACTTGAACTTACAGCAGGAATTGTTTGAAAAAATCTGAATACCGGCGCTCTTGGGACGGTTTTACGAGGTCGCTGGGGGCCACAACCGGATTCAAAGCATTTCTTCCTGAACCCTAGCATTTTGATGCAGGTTTAGCTTCTAGTTTATGCGCACGGAAACCTGCGAGCATTCCGTTTTTACGAAATGCAAAACCACAGGTGCCAAGATCATGCCGGGAATCCCCATTAACCGTTCCCCAAGCAGCAGCCCCAGCAACGTAAGCCACATCGGATTCTTGATTCGACCGCCGATAATCTTGCTATTCAGGAAGTACTCCAGCTTATGAAGAACTATCAGATAGACCAAAGAAGCCGCCGCCAGTTGCGGCGACTTGGTGAGGGCAACGCCGCAGATAATGGTGTTGCTCAGTAGGTTACCGACAATAGGAAGCAGGCCGACCACGAAGGTGAGAATTACGAGGAGTTTGGCATACGGCAGTCCCGCCAAGAGCAAGAATATTGCGGTGAATGTGGTGTTAATAGCGGAGATGACGAGCTGGGCCCCCATCACCGTTTCAAAACTTCGAAAGATTGAAGAAAAGCGCTTTGAGATCTCTTCGCATACCAGAGAATAGAGGTTGTTAGGCTCCTTATAGTTGCCTTGATTCAGATCGAGCTTTCCGTTGACGAAGATGCTTATCGCAACCACCAATCCAATAATCAGGAATACAAACTCCTTTGTGGCGAACTCCGCGAAGCGAGCAAAATACTGAAGTTCTTCGCTGAGGGCATCAACGGTTAGGTGTTGCAAGCTCTCGAGATCGCTAAACGGCAGATCGATGTTCCAGGACTTGGCGTACGAAATCAGAATTGGAATCGAAGTTTCCGCCACGTGCGGCAGCGTCGTTATCGACTCGCGGATGAAATAGACGAAGCCGTAAAAAACTAACGATACTATAATAAGAAATAGCAGAATGGCCGGCCACCGCCGCTTCCCGACGCTGAGGTGACAAAGAATCAAGTAAGAAAAGAGGACGGTAATCAGGGGCGTCGAGAGCTTCATCCACGCAACGGCAAACAAGACTGCGGCGCAGAAGTAATACGAGATTTTTATGGTGGTATCGCGGGTCATGCGCCCTAACGTTAACAAAGATGAGGCGTGCCTCGCAATCGCGCCGCCTTGGGACGTGTGGCTGCGATGCGCTCTGGTCGGTTAGAGCGGGAAGGCTTAAAAATTTGTTCCGATATTGAAGCTGAATCGAACCGCAGGTTCGTTCTGGCCATTAAAGGGATGACCGACGTCAAATCC